>NZ_JBWKSF010000001.1:456964-929153 GCF_059419665.1 Caulobacter sp. GW821-FHT05F04 | reverse complement strand
GCCTCCGCGGCCGCGACGGTCTCGGGCGGAGGTGGCGGGGCCAGGCGGCGGGCCTGGGCGGCCAGCGCCAGCGAGCCGGCGCCAGTGGCGGCCGTGAGCGCGGCGCCCAGCGCCAGGGTCAGGCCCACTCGCAAGGCCGAGGCGCGGCCTCGCGGCTGCAGGATCGCCGACAGGCGCAGGGCGGCCAGATCGCGGTCGCGACCCGTGAAGGCCGACTCGAAGGCCAACTTAGGCGAGGGTTGGGCGTTCATCTTCAGGGCCTCGACAAGCGCGCGGGCATAGTCGCGGCGGGCCTCGGGGGCGGCGCCGTCCAGGGCGGTCAGGTCGCAGACGGCTTCGCGCGCGGCCAGCATCCGACCGCGCAGGGCCTTGACCGGCGGGACCAGCCAGAAAAGGCCCGCCAGGGCTTCCTCGGCCGGGATGCGCCAGTTATCGCCACGACGCAGGTGGGCCAGCTCGTGGCCGCAGACCAGCTCCAGCCGGCGGGTGTCGCCGCTTTGCGCCAGCGCCTTGGGCAGCAGGATCACCGGGCGGCGGGCGCCGGCCAGCAGCGGTTCGGAGACGGCGTTGCTGATCCGCACGCGCGGCGCGCTGACCCGCAGGCGGGCGGCGCGCAGGCGGACGGCCTCGACCAGGGCGAAGTCCTGGCACGGCTCGGCGGTCGCGCGGACCTTGGCCAGGCGACGGCGGCCGCGGTTCCAGCGCCAGCCGCGCGTCAGCAGGCCGGCGGCCGAGAGGCCGACCAGGCTCCAGGCCAGACCGTTGATCAGAGCGGGCGAGGGAGCCCACGCCGGAGTGGCGGATGTCGGCTCGGCGGGGGTGATCGTCTCGACCACGGCCATGCGGACTGGTCCCGGAGCGATCGAGGCGGCCGGCGCGGCCTTCTCGATCGACGCCGGGGCGAAGGTCAGGGCGATGGTCGCGGCCAGGGCGCCGGCGGGCAGGGCGTAGGCCAGGCTCCAGGCGGCGGCGCGCGGGCGCGGGTCGTCGGTCAGGCGCTCGACCAGGCGGCCGAGGCCAAAGCCCAGGGCGCCGACGGGCCAGGCGGCGACCAGGCCCAGGGCGGTGGAGGTCAGCAACGGATGCATCACTTGGACTCCTTGTCGCCTGAGGGCTGGATGGTGTTGAGCAGGGTTTCCAGTTCCTCGATCTCGGTCTCGGACAGGATCTGGCTGCCGGCGAAGGCCGAGGCGGGCAGGCGGCCGTCGATCTCCAGCAGGCCCCGCAGGCGGTTCAGCACGCCGCCGATTACGTCGACCTTGGCCGTCCGGGCCTCATAGACCGCCAGTCCGTGCACCGAGCGGCGGACCAGCAGGCCCTTGGCCACCATCCGCTCCAGCACGGTGCGGGTGGTCGAGGCGCTCCAGCCCAGCTCGGGCTCGATCAGGCCCTGCGCCTCGCGGGCGCTCATCGCGCCGCCGCGCCAGAAGGCCTTCAGCACTTCCAGTTCCAGGTCGGAGGGTTCGGTCATTGGGATGGGGACCTCAGTGATGTCGCGAGTACGCTACAAATGTCACGAACTCGCGTCAAGCGTGGTGATCGATGTTCTCTAGTGACAAGCGTGACAGCTTGATTTACGCATGTACACCTGATTTACGCACGTGAGTTCAGGCATGACGACCGACCAAGTCCGCATTGTCAAAGTGCCGCTCGAAGGGCGCGCGCCCAGCCGCTGGCGCTGGGTGGCGGTCGCTCTCGGTTTCGCGGTCCTGATCGGTTTGGGCTTCGCGGTCATGCAGCGTCACGATCGCGCCGTTCAGGACCAGCGGGACGCCTTCTGGCGCGTCGAGGGCCCGCCCTGCGCGCCGCTGGAGGCCATGACCTTCCGCAGCCTTCGTAGGCTGCCGCAAGCCACGCCCTATGACGACGTGTTGTTCCGGCGCCTGGGCGGGACGATGACCTGCACGCATCTGATCGACCGGACGGGCGGCGTGGCGGCGCGCTATCCGGTCTGCAAGTTCAACGCGCCCGACTATCTGGTCGTGTCGGTCGGAGGCCATGACCGGTTCTACGACCTGACCGGCGGACACTCCGCCGCCGTCGAGGTGCGCGGCGGCCAGGTGCGTTGCGCGGTCATCCCGCCGTTCCGGATGTAGTCGCCCGCTTGCGCGTTCCGCATTCTCATAGCAAGCTATATAGCATGCTATGAGTCTGGAGGCGCGCGATGGAAGTCGATCTGCTGGCGGGGTTTGGCGTGGGATTCCTGGGCAGCCGCCTCAAGCGCCTGGCCGAGCGGATGCAGGCCGACGCGGCCGAGGTGGCGCGGTCCTTGGATCTGCCGGTGCAGCCGGCCCAGATGTCGCTGCTGATGACTATCCGCCTGCATGGCCCGATCGCCGTGGGCGAACTGGCCCAGCGCCTGCGACTGGCCCAGCCGACCGTCACCCGCGCCCTCGGAACCCTTGAGCGCGACGGCTTCGTCGAGGCCCGCCGCACGCCCGGCGACGGTCGCTCCAAGCGCCTGGCGCTGACGAAGGCGGGGGAGGCGCTGATGGTCCGGGTGCAGACCGAGCTCCTGCCGCGCATCGAGCCTGCCGCCGCCGAGCTGGTCGAGGGGCTTTCCGGCGACTTCATGCAGGGCCTGGCCAAGGTCGAGGCGCGGCTGGACGAGGCCTCGCTGTTGACGCGGATCCAGGCGGCCGGGCCGCCGTCCCTGTGGGCGCGCGACTTCTCCGACGACCTCGCCGAGGCCTTCTACCGGATCAACGCCGAGTGGATTCAGGACATGTTCGTCCTGGAGGACAACGACATCGCCCTGCTGTCGCGGCCGCGCGAACTGATCCTCGACAAGGGCGGGGTGGTGCTGTTCGCGCAGACGGCCGAGCTGGGCGTGGTCGGGACCTGCGCCCTGATGGTCTCGAAGGACGGCTGGGTGGAACTGATCAAGATGGGCGTCCTGGCCAGCGCCCGGGGGCTGAAGGTCGGCGAGTTCCTGCTGGCCAAGACCCTGGAGCGCGCCGCCAGCCTGGGCATGGACAAGGTCTATCTGCTGACCAACCGCAAGTGCGGGCCGGCCATCCACCTCTACGAGAAGCTGGGCTTCGTCCACGACGCCGAGATCATGGCGATGTTCGGCGCGCGCTATGAACGCTGCGACGTGGCGATGTCGTACCGCCCGCGCGGCTAGGCCTTGGCGAGGACCTTGCGCGCCAGCCAGCGCCGGACCGGCTGGTCATAGAGCTTGAGGCAGGCCCAGGCGATCGCCACCGCCAGCACGAACACCCCGGCCCCGACCAGCGCGCCCTGGGCCGGCCCGACCTTCCTGTCCACGACCCAGCCCGTGTAGATGTAGATCAACGGATAGTGGGTGATGTAGAGCGGATAGGAGAGGTCGCCGAAGAAGCGGGCGATCCGCACGCTGGGACCATCCCAATCTCCTTTGGCGACATCCTTCTCGCCCGCGCCGATGGCGACGATCAGCGGGAACAGCAGGATGATGCAGGCGGCTTCATAGAGGCCGTTCACCCAGCGAAGCTCGCCCACGCCGAAGCGCGGCAGGGACAGGCCGGCGATCAGCAGCAGGCTGCAGACGGCGAAGGCGTTGGGGACCTTGATCCGCTTGCCCAGGCGCATCAGCAGCACGCCGGCGAAGAACGGGAACATCACCCGCGTCAGGCCGATCTGGACGCCGCTCCTGTCCAGCGCCCAGCCGCCGATCACGTCGCCGCGCGGGCCCAGGACCAGCAGGCCGATCAGCGCCAGCGCCGACGCCGCGACCAGCGCGCCCAGCCAGCGGTTCGACAGCTTCCGCAGGCCCACGGCATAGAGGATGTTGGCGATGTATTCGTAGAACAGCGACCACTGCGGTCCGTTCAGCGGATAGATCTCGCCCCAGCCGCGCGGTTCGGCCGCCGGGGTCATCGGGATCATCACGAAGCTCAGCAGCACCATCAGCAGCACCTGCCAGGCGGTGACGGTCGCCAGCTTGGGGAATAGCGACCAATGCTGGAGGCCCAGCAGGGCCGCGCCGATCAGCGCGCCGACGATGATCATCGGCTGCAGGCGCACCAGGCGGCGCTTGTAGAATTGCCAGACGCTCATGCCGCCCCAGCGGTCGTCATAGGCGTAGGCGACCACGAAGCCCGACAGCAGGAAGAAGAAGTCCACCGCCAGATAGCCGTGATTGATGATCTGCCGTTCTGGGTCGCCGCCGGCGTGGGCCTCGAACAGGTGGAACAGCACCACCATCAGGGCGGCGACGCCCCGCAGTCCATCAAGGATGACGTAGTGGCTCTTGGCGGGCGCGGTGGCGTCGGTCGAGGTCGCGGCGGCGTCGGAACTCATGCGCGATCAGGGCCTCCCCGCCCCTTTTCAGTATTGGGCGGGAGGCTTGCTGTATTCGCCGGCGGACGACAAGGGGGTTTTCGAATTTGTCCCTAGGACAAATTCAAGGATCACTTCGCCGGCTTGCGCGTGAACGCGACCTTGTCGTCGCGCAGGATCAGGGCGCCGTGGTCGGGATCGCTGAAGACGATCCTCAGATCCTGGGCGGTGATGAAGAAACTGCTGGGCGTGTCCGGAAACAGCGGGTCGACGACGCCGGTCCAGATGTCGGCCACCAGCCGGTCGCCATCGCGGCGAATGGTGAAATCGCCGGCCTCGCCAATCGTGAAGGTCCCGACGAACTTGGCCTGCTCGGCCATTGGCGCCGGAATGACGGGACGTTCGATGGGGTGATAGTCGGGCCAGCCATATTCGACCGCGACGGCGCGGACGATCGCCTCGCTGAGCTGGTAGCCCTGGTCGCCGTTGGTCAGCACGACGACGCCGTCGCCGGTGTCGGGATAGGCCAGGATCACCGCCTTGTACCCGGCGTTGGATCCGTTGTGGTAGAAGTACTTGCGCGCCGTGGCGCCCTGGACCGACAGGCCAAGGCCGTAGCCCGACTTCACCGGCGTCAGCATCTCGCGAGCGGTCTTGGGCGACAGGACGTGGCCGGTTTCGCCGTTCGCCGACTTCGCCAGGTCGATCACGAATCTGGCCAGGTCGTTGGCGGTGGTCCACAGGCCGGCGGCGGCCATTTCTGGATAGGTGTGGGGACCGCCCGCGATGAGCGCGCCCTTGGTGTCGTGCGGCCAAGCCGCGTGGGCCGCGCGCGCGGCGTCTAGCGGCTGGTCCTCGGTGCTGCGGGTCATGCCGATCGGCGCGAACACCTTGTCGCGGACGATGGCGGGGAAGGTCTGGCCCGTGGTGTCGACCATCATCTGCTGGGCGATCGAATAGCCCCCGCCGGAATAGCGATACGCGCTGCCTACGGCCTGGTCGACGACGACCGGCGCGGAGTTGGCGGGGGCCGTTCCGCTCAGCACCTGGGGCAGGGTCGGAACAGGCGCGCCGGCCGCGTAGCCGGCGAAGCCATGCACCGTGGTCCCGGCCGTGTGCGACAGCAGCGCGCGCAGAGTGACCGGCGTGGTCGCGGTGAACGGGCTGGCCGGCAGGGTCCAGCTCTTGAGGGTCTTGTTGACGTCGGTGTCCAGCGACAGTCGGCCGTCCTGGACCACGGCCAGGGCCGCCATGGCGGCGACCGGCTTGCTGACCGAACCGGCCTGAAACAGGGTGTCGGCGGTGACCGGTTCGCCGCCCTGGCGGGTGACGCCGAAGCCGCGCGCCCACTCGACCTTGCCGCCCCTGATCACCGCGATGGCGACGCCCGGCACGTGCAGGGCCGCCATCCGGTCCTGAAGGCTCTGCTTGGCCGGCGGCGCGCCCTGGATCTCGACGGCGGATCGCAAGCCGGTCGTCACGCCCCGGACATGCTGCTCGACCGTCGGACTCGCCGCCCAGGTGGGCGCCGCCGCGACGCAGATCAGCGCCGTCATCGCGGCCTGTCGGATCATGTTCATGCGGCGCACCCCTTGTGTGGCAAGGAGTTCAGGCGTTCCGGGCCGCGAGGGCAACACAACAATCGGTAATGTACGCGCGCGCCTAGTCGACCTTGGCGAGCACCTTCCGGAGCGTCTCGACCATGCGGTCGATATGGCTCTTCTCCAGGATCAGCGGCGGCGACAGGGCGATGATGTCGCCGGTGACGCGGATCAGCAGGCCTTCGTCGAAGCAGGTCTCGAACGTCTCCATCGCCCGGGCGGTTGGCGCGCCGGCGCGGGGGGCGAGCTCGATGCCGGCGACGAGGCCGAGGTTGCGGATGTCTATGACGTGGCGGGCGTCGGCCAGACTGTGCATGGCGTCCTGCCAGTAGGCCTCCATCGACGCGGCGCGGTTGAAGAGGTCGTCCTCCTGATAGGTCTCCAGGGTGGCGAGGCCCGCCGCGCAGGCCAGGGGGTGGGCCGAATAGGTGTAGCCGTGGAACAGCTCGATTGGCGCGTCGGCGCCCTCGAGCATCGTGTCGTAGATCTGGGTGGAGGCCGCCACCGCGCCGCACGGGACCGTGGCGTTGGTCAGGCCCTTGGCCAGGCAGATCAGGTCGGGCGTTACGCCGAAGCGGTCGGCGGCGAACGGGGCGGCCAGGCGTCCGAAGCCGGTGATCACCTCGTCGAAGATCAGCAGGATGTCGTGCTTGTCGCAGATGGCCCGCAGGCGCTCGAGATAGCCCTTGGGCGGGACCAGCACGCCGGTGGAGCCGGCCACGGGCTCGACGATCACGGCGGCGATGTTGGAGGCGTCGTGCAGGGCCACGATCTTCTCCAGGTCGTCGGCCAGGTGGGCGCCGTGCTCGGGCTGGCCCTTGGCGAAGTGGTTGCCCGGCACGCCGTGGGTGTGGGGCAGGTGGTCGACGCCGGTGAGCAGGGACCCGAAGTACTTGCGGTTGGTCGGGATGCCGCCCACCGAGATGCCGCCGAAGCCGAC
This sequence comes from Caulobacter sp. GW821-FHT05F04, assembly GCF_059419665.1. NCBI lineage: Bacteria > Pseudomonadati > Pseudomonadota > Alphaproteobacteria > Caulobacterales > Caulobacteraceae > Caulobacter > Caulobacter sp. GW821-FHT05F04. The sequence continues at coordinate 922,349 of NZ_JBWKSF010000001.1, read as the reverse complement.
GCCGTGATAGCCGCGCTCGCGGCCGATCAGCCGGGTCTTGGTCCCCTTGCCCCGGGCGCGGTGATAGGCCAGGGCGATCTTCAGCGCGGTGTCGACCGACTCCGAACCGCTGTTGGTGAAGAAGATCCTGTCCAGGCCCTTCGGCGTGATCTGCGCCAGGCGCGAGGCGAACTGGAAGGCCAGCGGATGGCCCATGTTGAAGCAGGGCGCGTAATCCATCTCGGCCGCCTGGCGCTGGATGGCTTCGCGGATCTTCGGGCGATCGTGGCCGGCGTTGACGCACCAGAGGCCGGCCGTGGCGTCCAGCACCTCTCGGCCCTCCGGCGTCTTGTAGATCATGCCCTTGGCGGATGAGAGCATCCGGGGATGGGCCTTGAACCGGCGGTTCGGGGTGAACGGCATCCAGAAGGCGTCGAGGTCGTTGGCGCTGGGCATGGCGGGTCCTTCGCGAGAGCCTTGCATTGTGATCGCAATTGAGCCCCTCTCGTAAAGAGAGCTTTTATGGCCGCGCTTGGAGAGGCGGTGGAAAAGATGGTCCAGACCCGCCGTCCGCTGGCCGATCAGACCGCCGTTCATGATCAGATCTATGAGGCGATCCGCCAGGCGCTGATCACCGGCCGGATCGCCCCCGGCAAGGGCGTGTCGCTGCGCAGCCTGGCCGCCGAACTCGGCGTCAGCCCCATGCCCGTGCGCGACGCCGTGCGCCGCCTCGTCGCCGAGCGGGCCCTGGCGATCAATCCGGCCAACAAGCGCCTGTCCGTTCCCTCGCTCACCGCCGACCGGCTGGAGCAACTGTCCCTGGCCCGGCTATGGGTCGAGCCGGAGCTGGCGGCCCGCGCCGCGATCCACGCCGACGCCGGCCTGGTTCGCCAGCTGCAGGCGATCGACGCCGATGTCGACGAAGCGCTGCGGCTGGGCGATGTCGACCGCTACATGACCGCCAACCACGCTTTCCACTTCGCCCTCTATGAGCGGGCGGGGGCGGACGTACTGCTGTCGATGGCCGGCGGCCTGTGGCTGCAGGTCGGGCCGTTCATGCGGGTGGTGTTCGGCCGGGTGGGAGCCGACGGCCTGGTCGCGGATCGCCACGCCGAGGCCATCGACGCCCTGAAGGCCGGCGACGCGGACGGCGCCCGCCGCGCCATCGCCGCTGACCTGTCCGAAGGCATGGACAAGATGCGCGTCGCGGTAGACGCGGCGAGATAAAGTCGGATGCTTGACACTTCCTGTGGTCAGGCAAACTGTGATCACAATCAGTACGGATTTACCGCGTGACCCTGCCCGCCGACATTGCCGAGCGCCTGTCCCGCCTGGAGCCGCCCAGCCGGGCGGTGATCGACGGCGCGCGGGTCGAGGCCGTCACGGGGGCGACCTTCCAAAACGTCTCGCCGCGCGACGGCCGAGTGCTGAACCTGGTGACGGCCTGCCAGCCCGAGGACGTGGCGCTGGCCGTGTTCAGCGCTCGCACGGCCTTCGAGGATGGCCGCTGGCGCGACCAGAGCCCGCGCGCCAAGAAGAAGGTGCTGTTCCGCCTGGCCGAACTGATGGAGCGCGACGCCGAGGACCTGGCCCTGCTGGAGAGCCTGGACGTCGGCAAGCCGATCAGTGACGCGCGCAATGTCGATGTGCCGCTGGCGATCAACACCTGTCGTTGGTACGCCGAGGCGCTGGACAAGGTCTATGGCGAGGTCGGGGCCTCGCCGGTCGACCGCCTGAGCTATGCCGTCCACGAGCCGCTGGGCGTGATCGGGGCGATCGTGCCGTGGAACTTCCCGCTGCACATGGCGATGTGGAAGGTCGCGCCCGCGCTCGCCATGGGCAATTCGGTGGTGCTGAAGCCGGCCGAACAGTCGCCGCTGACCGCCCTGAAGCTGGGCGAGCTGGCTCTCGAGGCTGGGCTCCCGGCGGGGGTGCTGAACGTCGTCCCCGGCCTCGGCGGCGTCGCCGGCGAGGCCCTGGCCCTGTCGATGGACGTCGACATGATCGCCTTCACCGGCTCGGGCCCAGTGGGGCGCAAGCTGATGGAATATTCCGCCCGCTCGAACCTGAAGCGGATCAGCCTGGAGCTGGGCGGCAAGTCGCCCCAGATCGTCTTCGCCGACTGCCCGGACCTGGACGCCGCCGCCCAGGCCGCCGCCTGGGGCGTGTTCTATAACCAGGGCGAGGTCTGCACCGCCGCCTCGCGCCTGCTGGTCGAGGCCTCGATCAAGGACGAATTCCTGGAGAAGGTCGTGGCCGTCGCCAGGGGCATGGTCGTCGGCGATCCGCTGGATCCGACCACCCAGTTCGGCGCCATGGTCAGCGAGCGGCAGATGGACACCGCGCTGGACTACATCGCCACCGCCGACAGCCAGGGCGCGCGCCGCGTTCTGGGCGGTCAGCGCATCCGCCAGGACAGCGGCGGCTTCTATGTCGAGCCGACCATCTTCGACCGCCTGGAGGCCGACCACACCCTGGCCCGCGAGGAGGTGTTCGGGCCGGTGCTGGGGGTGATGAGCTTCAAGTCCGAGGACGAGGCGCTGCAGCTGGCCAACGACACCGTCTATGGCCTGGCCGCCGGCCTCTGGACGTCCGACATCAACCGCGCTCTGCGCGGTGCGCGGCGGCTGAAGGCGGGGCTGGTCTGGGTCAGTGGCTGGGACGCCTGCGACATCACCATGCCGTTCGGGGGCTTCAAGCAGTCGGGCTTTGGTCGTGACCGCAGCCTTCATGCGTTGCACAAGTACGCCGACCTGAAGTCGGTGTCCGTGACGTTGAGGTAGCCCGCCCATGACCAGTTCTTCCCGCCTGAATCTCGTTGAAACCGAAGCCTTCATCGACGGCCTCTGGATCGAGGGCGACGCGACGTTCGAGGTGCTCAATCCGGCCGACGGGACGGTGATCGCCAACGTGGCCGACCTGGGCGCCGGCGAGACGCGGGTCGCGATCGAGGCCGCGCACCGCGCCTTCCCGATCTGGGCCGCCAAGACCGCCAAGGAGCGTGGGGCGATCCTGCGCAGGTGGAGCGACCTGATGCTCGCCCACGCCGACGATCTGGCCCGGCTGATGACCGCCGAGCAGGGCAAGCCCTTGGCGGAGTCGAAGGGCGAGGTGGCCTATGGGGCGGCGTTCATCGACTGGTTCGCCGACGAGGCCAAGCGTGGCTACGGCCACACCATTCCGACCCCTATGCCCGGCAAGCGGCTGATGTCGATCAAGCAGCCGATCGGGGTCTGCGCGGCCATCGCGCCGTGGAACTTCCCGATCGCCATGATCACCCGCAAGGTTGGGCCGGCCCTGGCCTCGGGCTGCACGGTGGTGGTGAAGCCCGCCGCCGAGACGCCGCTGTGCGCCCTGGCCATCGCCCGGCTGGCGGTCGAGGCGGGCGTGCCGGCCGGGGTGCTGAACGTCGTGACCGGCAAGGATTCCAGCGCCATCGGCAAGGCGCTGTGCGAGGACGGCCGGGTCCGCAAGCTGTCGTTCACCGGCTCGACCCCGATCGGCAAACTCCTCTACGCCCAATGCGCCGGCACGATGAAGAAGCTCAGCCTGGAGCTCGGCGGCAACGCGCCCTTTATCGTCTTCGACGACGCCGACCTGGAGGCCGCCGTCGACGGCGCGATCGCCAGCAAGTACCGCAACACCGGCCAGACCTGCGTCTGCGCCAACCGGCTGCTCGTGCAGTCGGGGATCCACGACGCCTTCGCCGCGCGGCTGGCCGAGAAGGTCGCGGCGCTGAAGGTCGGTCCGGGCACGGGCGACGGGGTCCAGATCGGTCCGCTGATCAACGACAAGGCGCTGTGCAAGGTCGACCGCCTGGTGACCGAGGCGGTCCGCGACGGGGCCAGGGTGCTGACCGGCGGCGACCTGCACGGCCTGGGCGGCCTGTTCTACCAGCCGACCGTGCTGGTCGACGCCACGCCCCAGATGGCGCTGTTCCAGGAGGAGATCTTCGGCCCGGTCGCGCCGATCGTGAAGTTCGAGACGGAAGCCGAGGCCATCGAGCTGGCCAACGCCACGCCGTTCGGCCTGGCGTCCTATTTCTACAGCCGCGACGTCGGCCGCTGCTGGCGCGTGGCCGAGGCGATCGAGGCCGGCATGGTCGGCATCAACGAAGGGCTGATCTCGACCGAGGTCGCCCCGTTCGGCGGGGTCAAGGAATCCGGCCTGGGCCGCGAGGGCTCGTCCGAGGGCTTGGATGAGTATCTGGAGACCAAGTACCTGTGCTTTGGCGGGGTAACATGATCGCCGATCTCGCCCGAACCGTCCCCGACCTTCTCGCCAGCGAACGCGCCCGCTTCCTCGCCGAGCATCCGCGCTCGGTCGCCATGGCCAAGGCGGCGGCCGCCCACTGGCGCGGCGGCGCGCCGATGCACTGGATGAACGACTGGGCGTCTCCGAGCCCGATCTTCGCGGCGCAGGGCGTCGGGGCCCAGGTCACCGACGTGGACGGCAAGCTTTATGACGACTTCTGCCTGGGCGACACGCCGGCGATGTTCGGACACAGCGATCCGTCCGTGGCCGCCGCCGTCGCCGACCAGGTCAGGCGCGGGGCCGGGTTCATGCTGCCGACCGCCTCTGCGGTGATCGTCGGCAAGTTGCTGGCCGAGCGCTTCGGCCTGCCGCTGTGGCAGACGGCGACCACGGCCAGCGACGCCAACCGCGCGGCGATCCGCTGGGCGCGGGCGGTGACGCAGCGGCCGGTGATCCTGGTGTTCGACGGCTGCTATCACGGCATGGTCGATGACGCCTTCGTGGTGCTGAAGGACGGCGAGCGCGTCATGAAGCCGGGCCTGCTGGGCCAGGTCCAGGACCTGACCGCCACCACCTGGGTGGTGCCGTTCAACGACCTGGCGGCCCTGGAGAACGCGCTCGCCTCCGACCAGGTCGCCGCCGTTCTGGCCGAGCCGGTGATGACCAACTGCGGAATGATCCTGCCCGAGCCCGGCTTCCACGACGCGCTGCGCAGGCTGACACGCGACGCCGGGACCCTGCTGATCATCGACGAGACCCACACGATCTCGACCGGGCCTGGCGGTTACACTCGCGCCCATGGCCTGGAGCCCGACGTTTTCGTGCTGGGCAAGGCCGTCGCCGGCGGCGTGCCGGCCGCCGTCTGGGGCGTCACCGCCGAGCTGTCGGCGCGGATGGATGAGGCCCAGGCGCGGATCGGTCCGGGCCAGTCCGGCATCGGCACGACGCTGTCGGGCAACGCTCTGGCCATGGCGGCCATGCGGGCCATGCTGTCCGAGGTGATGACCGACGCGGCCTACGCCTGGATGCTGGCCGGCGCCGAGCGGCTGGTCGCGGGTCTGAAGACCGTGATCGCCGCGCGCGCGCTGGCGTGGTCCGTCGCCCATGTCGGCGCCCGCGTCGAACTGGTGTTCGCCGATCCTCCACCGAAGAACGCCGCCGCGATGCGGAAAGTGCTGGACCATCAGGCGGTGGAAGCGCTGCACTTGTGGCTGATCAACCGGGGCGTCCTGATCGCGCCCTTTCACAACATGATGCTGGTCTCGCCCGTCACCGACGACGCGGCGATCGACCGGCTGGTCGCGGCCGTTGATGGGTTCGCGGCCGCTATGGGGGAGATGCCTGGATGAACTCTTCAAACATCCGATCTTCCCGGCGAATGCCGGGACCCAGATCCGACTTGAGCTTTTGCCGCGATTGGCGCGTCCCAGCCTTACGATCTGGGCCCCGGCATTCGCCGGGGAAATCGGATTTTGGTGGGGCGCCGGCATGAGCATGGTCGCTGATCTCAAAGAATGCCGCGATTTCCTTGCGGCAAACCCTCAAGTCCGCTTCGTCGAGGTGTTCTTCACCAGCATGACCGGCGTGCCGCGCGGCAAGCGGCTGCGGGTGCATGAGCTGGAGGCCATCTACGAATACGGCCGCTTCCTGCCGGGCTCGGTGCTGGTGGTCGACACCAACGGCGCCGACTGCGAGGACACCGGCCTGGTCTGGGAGGACGGCGACGCCGATCGCCGCGCGCGGCCCGTGCCCGGAACCCTGACCCTGGCCCCTTGGCTCGGTCCCGACGTCGCCCAGGTGATGCTGTCGATGTACGAGCTGGACGGGACGCCCAACGACCTCGACCCTCGCCACGTGCTGCAAAGGGTGCTGGACCGCTACGCCGCCGATGGCCTGACGCCCGTCGCCGCGTGCGAGCTGGAATACTACCTCGTCGATCTGCAGCGCGGTCCGAACGGCGAGCTGCAGCCGGCCAAGTCGATGCAGACCGGCCTGCGCCCCACGGGCATCCAGGTCTATGGCCTGCCTGAGCTGGAGGCCCACGCCCCGTTCCTGCGCGAACTGTGGGACACCGCCGACGTGCTGGGCGTGCCGCTGGAAGGCGCGATCTCGGAATTCGCCCCAGGCCAGGTCGAGCTGACCCTGAAGCACAAGCCCGACGCCCTGCGCGCGGCCGACGACGCGGTGCTCTACAAGCGCGCCGCCAAGGGCGTCGCTCTGCGTCACGGCTGCGAGGCGACCTTCATGGCCAAGCCGTGGGCGGAGCGGGCCGGCAACGGCTTCCACGTCCATCTCAGCGTCAATGACGCGGACGGCAACAACCTGTGCGCCGCCGAGGATCTGGAAGGCTCGCCGCTGCTCAAGCAGGCCATCGCCGGCATGAAGGCGCTGTTGGGCGAAGGCATGGCGATCCTGGCGCCGAACGCCAACAGCTATCGCCGCTTCAAGGCCAACTCCTACGCGCCGGTGGCCCCGACCTGGGGCGTCAACAACCGCACGGTCAGCTTGCGCGTCCCCGCCGGCCCGCCCAAGACCCGCCACGTCGAGCACCGCGTCGCCGGCGCCGATGGCAATCCGTACCTGGTGATGGCGGTCCTGCTGGCCAGCGCCCACCACGGCATCGCCAACAAGCTGGATCCGGGCCCGGCGGTGATCGGCGACGGCTACGCGGCGGCGGCCAAGGAGAACATCCGGCTGCCGTCCAACTGGTTCGCGGCGGTCGACCTGTTCGAGACGTCCGCCGTGCTGCGCGACTATCTCGGCGACCGCTTCGTGGACATGTTCGTCTCGGTCAAGCGTACCGAACAGGCGCGCTTCTTCGAGGTCGTCACCGAACTCGATTTCGACTGGTACCTCCGCAACGCCTGACGGCGAGTAGCTGCCCAAGGCAAGGCACACACGGAACAAGAGGGAGTTTCGAATGAGCGGATACAGGAACGGCGGGGCTTCGCGGCGCTCGCTTCTGACGGCCTTCGGGGCGGCGGCCATCGGCCTGTCGTTCACGGCCTGCGGCGAGAAACCCAAGCCGGCCGGCGCGAACGGCGAAGAGCCGAAGCTGAACTTCTACAACTGGGACACCTATATCGGCGAGACCACGCTGGGCGACTTCAAGAAGGCGACCGGCGTCGACGTGAACATGAGCCTGTTCGCGACCAACGATGAGCTGTTCGCCAAGCTCAAGGCTGGCAATCCGGGCTTCGACGTGATCGTGCCGTCGAACGAGTTCGTCACCCGCATGGGCCAGGCCGGCATGCTCGAGGTGCTGGATCACGCCAAGATCCCGAACATGAAGAACATCGACCCGTCCTTCCTGAACCCGGACTTCGACCCGGGCCGGAAGTACTCGATGCCCTACACCTGGCTGCTGCTGGGCATCGGCTACCGCAAGAGCAAGGTCCAGGGCGTGCCCGACAGCTGGAAGTGGCTGTTCGACAGCGACAAGTACAAGGGTCGCATCGCCCTGCTGTCGGAAAGCGCCGACCTGGTGCGTCTGTCGGCCAAGTATCTGGGCCACTCGGTCAACAACATCCCCGAGGACATGCTGCCGAAGATCGAGCAGATGCTGATCAAGCAGAAGCCGTTCGTGAAAGCCTTCCACGATGACAACGGCCAGGACCTGCTGGTCTCGGGCGAGGTCGATCTGGTGCTGGAATACAATGGCGACATCGCCCAGGTGATGAAGGACGATCCGGACCTCGACTTCGTGGTGCCCAAGGAAGGCTCGCTGATCAACAGCGACACCCTGTGCATCCCGAAGGGCGCGCCGCGACCGAACAACGCCCACGCCTTCATCAACTACCTGCTGGACGCCCAGGCCGGGGCCGAGATCACCAAGACGATCCTCTACCCGACCCCGAACGCGGCGGCCAAGGCGCTGATGCCGGAGAGCTACCGCAACAATCCGGTGATCTTCCCGCCGGCCGACATCATGGCCAAGTGCGAGTACGGCGCGTTCGAAGGGGCCGAGAAGGCCAGTCAGTACGAGGAAATCATCACGCGGGTGCGGGCGGCTTAGACCGCGGAAAATCCTCCCCCCAAGGGGGAGGCGGCCGAAGGCCGGAGGGGGAAGTTCGGGCTGTCCGGCTTCTTCCCCCTCCGTCGCCTCCGCTAGGGGGAGGATTTGGAGGGCTCAATGGAACAATCCTGGAAACAGGCCAAAGCCGTCTTCGCCGCCGCGCTGGGACCGCCGCTGGTGTGGCTGGTGGTGTTCTTCCTGGCGCCGATGGCGATCGTCTGGGCCTACAGCTTCGGCCACAACGAGGGCCTGACGCAGATCGCAATCACCGGCACGTTCCACAACTACGCCCGGGCGATCGAGCCGCTGTACCTGAAGATATTCCTGAAGTCGGCCTGGGTGGCGGGGCTGACCACGGGCCTGTGCCTGGTTCTGGGCTTTCCGGTCGCCCTGGCCATCACCTTCGCGTCCGACAAGGCCAAGACCTGGCTGCTGCTGATGATCATGCTGCCGTTCTGGACGAACCTCCTGATCCGTACCTACGCCCTGATCGCCGTGTTGCGCACCGAGGGCTATATCAATCAGAGCCTGGAATGGCTTTGGAAGGGCGGGGGAGGACTGGCCGCCCTGGTCGGCCTGCAGCCGCTGGGCGACTTCCAGCCGCTGGGGCTGCTGCACAACAATTTCGCGGTGATCCTGGGCCTCGTCTACGTGCACCTGCCGTTCATGGTGCTGCCGCTCTATTCGGCCCTGGACCGGCTGGACAAGTCGCTGCTGGAGGCCAGTCTCGACCTCGGCGCCGGGCACATGCGGACCCTGTTCAAGGTGGTCGTGCCCCTGGCCCTGCCGGGTATCGCCTCGGGGATCCTGATCACCTTCATCCCGGCGCTCGGCGCCTATCTGACCCCGGACCTGCTGGGCGGCCCCGACAGCCAGATGATCGCCAACGTCATCGAGCGCCAGTTCAAGCGCGCCAACGACTGGCCGTTCGGCGCGGCCATGTCGTTCGTGCTGATGTACCTGACCTTCATCGCCATCGCGATCCAGGCGGTGCTGGCGAAGAAGACGCCGGAGGCGAAGGCATGACGGCCCTCAATCCGATCTTCCCGGCGAAAGCCGGGACCCAGATTCAGCCTGAGCCTTTGGGGTGTACGCGCCTTTCGGCGGCTCCCGCTGGTCTGGCGCGCGTGGGTTTGATCTGGGCCCCGGCGTTCGCCGGGGAAACGGGGAAGGGGATCGATCGTGGCTAAACGCTCTCCTCCCGGTCCGCTCGAATACCTCCGCCGCTGGCCGATGCAGGCCTGGCTGGCGATGGTGGGGATCTTTCTCTACGCGCCGCTGGTCGCCCTGATGGCGTTCAGTTTCAACGACAGCCGGCGCAACATCGTCTGGAAGGGCTTCACGCTCAAATATTACGACAAGCTGTTCAACGACTCCGCCCTCCTGGAAGCGTTCGGCAACAGCCTGACGATCGCGGCGGCTTCGACGGTGATCAGCCTGATCCTGGGCGCCTCGGCGGCCCTGCTGCTGTGGCGCTTCCGCTTCCCGGGTAAGACGGTCCTGGACGGCGCCCTGGCCCTGCCGATCGTGGTGCCCGAGATCTGCATGGGCGTGGCCATGCTGGTGTTCTTCGCCCGGGTCATGCCCTGGCCGCAGGGCCTGCCGTGGCCGCTGAACCTGGGGGCGATCATCATCGCCCACGTGTCGTTCTCGTTCCCGTTCGTGGCGGTGGTGGTGCGCGCCCGCATGGCCAGCTTCAACCGCGAGATGGAGGAGGCGGCCCGCGACCTGGGGGCCGGTGAGTTCCGCACCATCAAGGACGTGATCCTGCCGCACATGGCGCCGTCGCTGGTGGCCGGGGCGCTGCTGGCCTTCACGCTGAGCCTGGACGACTTCGTCATCACCTTCTTCACCGCCGGGCCGGACACGGTGACCTTCCCGGTCAAGGTCTATTCGATGGTCCGCTTCTCGGTGACGCCGGAGGTCAACGCGGCCTCGACGGTGCTGATCGTGCTGACCGTGCTGCTGACCGCGGCGGCGCTGAAACTGCAGGGGGACCCGGCGGCGACCGCCGGTCACGGGACGGGGGATCCGAAATGAGCGCTCGCCTCCTTCCGATCTTCCCGGCGAAAGCCGGGACCCAGATTCAGCCTGAGCTTTGGCCGTACCTGGCGCTTCCCAGCTTTACGATCTGGGCCCCGGCTTTCGCCGGGGAAGTCGGGGTTCTGTGTGTCGGGGGACAAGCCCAGTGAGCCAACCGAAACCCATCATCACCTTCGAGAACGTCACCAAGCGCTTCGGCAAGCTGGCGGCGGTCGACAACGTTTCCCTGACCGTGACCGAGGGCGAGTTCTTCGCCCTGCTTGGCCCGTCGGGCTGCGGCAAGACCACTCTGCTGCGGATGCTGGCCGGCTTCGAGACGCCCACCGAGGGCCGGATCCTGATCGACGGCCAGGACATCTCCAAGGTGCCGCCCAACAAGCGCCCGGTGAACATGGTGTTCCAGTCCTACGCCGTGTTTCCGCACATGAGCGTGGCCGACAACGTCGCCTACGGCCTGGTGGTCGACAAGGTGGGCAAGGCCGAGCGCGACCGCCGCGTCGAGGAGGCGCTGGAACTGGTGCAACTGGGCGGCTATGGCGACCGCAAGCCCGACCAGCTGTCCGGCGGTCAGCGCCAGCGCGTGGCCCTGGCCCGGGCCCTGGTCAAGCGGCCGCGCGTCTTGCTGCTGGACGAGCCGCTGTCGGCCCTGGACGCCAAGCTGCGCGAGCAGATGCGCACCGAACTCTGCACCCTGCAGGAGAAGGTCGGCATCACCTTCATCATGGTCACCCACGACCAGGACGAGGCCCTGGCCCTGGCGTCGCGTTGCGCGGTGATGAGCCGGGGCGTGCTGCAGCAGGTCGCCACGCCCAGCGATCTCTACGAGTTTCCCAATAGCCGCTTCGTGGCCGACTTCATCGGCAGCGTGAACCTGTTCGAGGGCGTGCTGGCCGTCGACGAGCCCAGCCACGCGGTGATCCGCTCGCCGGACCTGCCGGTCGACATCTTCCTCGACCACGGCGTCACCGGCGCCCGCGGCGGCACGGTCTGGGCGGCGATCCGCCCCGAGAAGATCGAGCTGCACAAGAAGGACGGCGACGAGCCCCCCAACCTCGGCGACTGCCCGAAGGGGACCAACGCCATCGCTGGCGTGATCAGGCACGAGGCCTATCTGGGCGGCTCCTCGACCTACGAGGTGGAGATCGAGGGCGGGCGTCGGATCAAGGTCCAGCGCTCGAACCTGACCCGCTGGGACCAGGAAGACTTCAAGCTGGGCGAGACGGTGTGGCTGTGCTGGCACGCCTGCTCGCCGGCGGTGTTGTTGTCGTGACCCATGCTTAGCCATAACCCGACCTTCCCGGCGAACGCCGGGACCCAGATTCACCCAGAGCGTCGATCGACGTCGCGCCTCCGGAATGCGCCAGCCCATCGGACCTTGGCGCCCTCGATCTGGGCCCCGGCATTCGCCGGGGAAATCGGAGGTCTAGGATGACCACCCGCCCCGTCGCTGGAATCATCTGCTGCACGCGCACCGTCGGGGTGGAGTCGGCCCAGGCGGTGATGAGCCGCTATGTCGAGGCGACCATGGCCCATGGCGACGTCGCGGCGCTGCTGGTCCCGTCCCTGCCGGGAAGGATGCGGGCGGCCGAGGTCGCCGGGCGGCTGGACGGGCTGATGCTGACAGGCAGCCCCTCCAATCTCGACCCGGCGCTCTACGGCGAGGAGATCGGCGACGCGCCAGGTCCGTTCGACGCCGCGCGCGATGGCATGACCGCCGACCTGATCAAGGCCATGCTGGACCTCCGCAAGCCGGTGTTCGGGATCTGCCGCGGCTTCCAGGAGATCAATGTCGCGTTCGGCGGCACGCTGCGACGGGACATGGCCGCCAACGCCGACCTGATCGCCCACCACGCGCCGGACGACGTCGATTTCAACGGCATGTTCGACCACACCCACGCCGTGGAGCTGACGCCGGGCGGCGTCCTGGCCCGCGCTTTCGGCGTGGAAGAGGCTGTCGTCAACTCGGTGCACTATCAGGGTGTCGACCGGCTGGGCGAGGGGCTGACCGTCGAGGCGCGCGCGCCCGATCGCGTCGTCGAAGCCTTCTCCGCCACCGTCAACGGCGCGCCGGTGCTGGCCGTCCAGTGGCACCCCGAATGGAAGCCGGCGCAGAACCGGCAGTCGCGGATCTTTTTCGAAATCTTCGGACGCGCCCTCAGAGGCGCGCCGCTCGTCGTGTAAGGCCAGGAGCTTCAAGATGACCGTCCCCATCCGCAACCACGACGTCGCCGAGCTCAAGCGTCTCGACCTCGCCCACCACCTGCCGGCCCAGGCCGATCACAAGGTCCTGTTCGAGCTGGGCGGCAGCCGTGTCGTCACCCGCGCCGACGGGGTCTACATCCAGGACGGTGACGGCCACCGCATTCTGGACGGCATGGCCGGCCTGTGGTGCGTCAATGTCGGCTACGGCCGCACCGAGCTGGCGGAAGCCGCCTATGAGCAGATGCTGGAGCTGCCGTACTACAACACCTTCTTCAAGACGACGACGCCGCCGACCGTGAAGCTGGCGGCCAAGATCGCCGAGAAGATGGGCGGCCATCTGACCCACGTGTTCTTCAACTCGTCGGGCTCGGAGGCCAACGACACGGTCTTCCGCCTGGTCCGCCACTATTGGAAGCTCAAGGGGCAGCCGCAGCGCACCGCCTTCATCAGCCGCTGGAATGCCTATCACGGCTCGACCGTGGCCGGGGTGTCGCTGGGCGGCATGAAGCACATGCATGTGCAGGGCGACCTGCCGATCCCCGGCGTCCACCACGTGATGCAGCCCTATCCGTTCGGCGACGGCTTCGGCGAGGACCCGGCCGCCTTCCGCGACCGCGCCGTCAAGGCGATCGAGGACAAGATCCTCGAGGTCGGCCCCGAGAACGTCGCGGCCTTCATCGGCGAGCCGGTGCAGGGCGCGGGCGGGGTGATCATCCCGCCGGACGGCTACTGGCCGGCGGTCGAGGCGCTGTGCCGCAAGTACGGGATCCTCCTGGTCTGCGACGAGGTGATCTGCGGCTTCGGGCGCCTGGGTGAATGGTTTGGCCACCAGCACTACGGGATCAAGCCCGACCTGATCGCCATGGCCAAGGGCCTGTCGTCCGGCTACCTGCCGATCTCGGCCGTCGGCGTGGCCGACCACATCGTCGCCGAGCTGCGCGAAAAGGGCGGCGACTTCATCCACGGCTTTACCTATTCGGGCCACCCGACCTGCGCGGCGGTGGCGCTGAAGAATATCGAGATCCTGGAGCGCGAGGCCCTGATCGAACGCACGCGCGAGGACACCGGCCCCTATCTGGCTAAGGCCCTGGCGACCCTCAATGACCATCCGCTGGTGGGCGAGACCCGCTCGCTAGGCCTGATCGGCGCCGTCGAGATCGTCCGCGAGAAGGGGACCAACCATCGTTTCCTCGACAAGGAGGGCGAGGCCGGCCCGATCGTGCGGGACCTCTGCATCAAGAACGGCCTGATGGTCCGCGCCATCCGCGACAGCATCGTCTGCTGCCCGCCGCTGATCATCACCCACGCCGAGATCGACAAACTTGTCGCGATCATCCGCCAGTCTCTGACCGAAGCCGAGCCCGTGCTGCGGGCGCTCAAGCCGGAGGCGGTGTCATGAAGCCGAAACACAACAAGGCCAAGCGCGAGACCACGCTCAATCGGGGGGTCTCGTCGCTGGAAGAGGCCCAGGCCTGGTTCGCACGGCAGAGCATCGAGGAGATCGAGTGCGTGGTGCCCGATCTGGCCGGCGTGGCGCGCGGCAAGATCATGCCGGTGCGCAAGTTCCTCGGCACGCCCTCGATGAACCTGCCGCTGGCGGTGTTCTACCAGACCATCACCGGCGACTTCCCCGAGTTCGAGGGGGCGGTCAGCGCGGTGCAGTCCGACACCGACATCTTCCTGACCCCGGACTTCGCGACCCTGGCCGCCGTGCCGTGGGCCCAGGACCCGACGGCCCAGGTGATCCACGACGCCTTCCATCCCGACGGCCGTCCGGTCGAGGAAGCCCCGCGCCAGGTGCTGCGGCGGGTGCTGGCCCTCTATGCCGAGCAGGGCTGGGTGCCGATCGTGGCGCCGGAGATCGAGTTCTATCTCGTCGACAAGAACACCGACCCGGACTACCCGCTCAAGCCGCCCATCGGCCGCTCAGGCCGGCCCGAGACCGGGCGGCAGGGCTATTCGATCAGCGCGGTCAACGAGTTCGATGCGCTGTTCGAGGACATGTACGAGTACTCCGAACGCCAGGGCCTGGAGATCGACACCCTGATCCACGAAAGCGGCGTGGCCCAGATGGAGATCAACCTCCGCCACGGCAATCCGCTGGAGCTGGCCGACCAGGTGTTCATGTTCAAGCGCACCATCCGTGAGGTGGCGCTGGAGCACGAGATCTACGCCACCTTCATGGCCAAGCCGATGGCCAGCGAGCCCGGCAGCGCCATGCACATCCACCAGTCGATCGTCGACAAGGACGGCCAGAACCTGTTCTCGCACCGCAAGTCGGGCGAGGAGACGGTGCTGTTCCATGGCTTCATCGCGGGGCAGCAGACCTATCTGCCGGCGATCATGGCCATCCTGGCGCCGTACGTGAATTCGTATCGCCGGATCGCCAAGGACTCGGGCGCGCCGGTCAACACCCAATGGGGCTATGACAACCGCACCTGTGGTCTGCGGGTGCCGCCGTCAGGGCCGGAGAACCGCCGGCTGGAGAACCGTATTCCCTCGTCGGACGCCAATCCGTACCTGGCCATCGCGGCCTCGCTGGCGGCGGGCTATCTGGGCATGACCCAGGGGCTGAAGCCGAGCGATCCGGTCGCGACCGACGCCAGCGTGGCGGGCGTGCAGCTGCCGCGCAGCCTGTCGGAGTCGCTCAAGCTGTTCGAGCAGTGCGAGCCGCTGGTCGAGATCCTGGGGCCGATCTTCTGCCAGGCCTATGACCGCGTGAAGCAGGCCGAATACGAGACCTTCATGCGCACGATCAGCCCGTGGGAGCGGGAGTTCCTGCTGCTGAATGTGTAGGCCCTCGAAGCCCTTCCCTCATCAGGGGGGAAGGGGATGAACTGGTATGAGGCCACGGTCCCCGACCGTCCCGACCTGCCGCCGCTCGACGGCGACACCCAGGCCGACGTCTGCATAGTGGGCGCCGGCTTCACCGGTCTGGGCGCGGCCCTGGCCTTGGCGGCCCGAGCCAAGGTCGTGGTGCTGGAAGCTGGCCGGGTCGGCTGCGCGGCGAGCGGACGCAACGGCGGCCAAGTCCATACCGGCCAGCGGCGCGATCAGGTCTGGCTCGAGAAGACCGTCGGCCGCGATGACGCCCGGGCCCTGTGGCGGCTGGCCGAAGACGCGCGCGCGCACTTCAAGGCCCTGACCGACGCTATTCCGTGCGACTGGCGGCCAGGGATGATCCACGCGCGCCACAAGCCAAACGGCGAGGCCGAGGACGCCGACTACATCGCCCTGATGGCCGACCGCTATGGCTACGACCATCTGGCGCTGATCGACGAGGCCGGCCTCGCCAGCGAGCTGGGGACCGACGTCTATCACGGCGGCCTGATCGATCGCGGCGGCGGCCATGTGCATCCGCTTAAGCTGGCCCTGGGCATGGCGCGGCGAGCGATCGCGGCGGGCGCGATGATCCACGAGAACACCCGCGCCGAAAGCTGGACGCGAGCGGGCGGCAAGATCGTCGTCGAGACCGCGACGGGCCGGGTCACCTGCGATCAGCTGATCCTCAGCGGCGACGGCCTGCTGAACGCCATGGCCGGCAAGGCGGGCGCGCGGGTCATGCCGATCAACAACTTCATCGCCGTCACCGCGCCGCTGGGCGGCCTGGCCGAGACGATCATCCGCTCCAACGCGGCGGTGTCGGACAGCCGGTTCGTCGTGAACTATTTCCGCAAGACGCCCGACGGCCGGCTGCTGTTCGGCGGCGGCGAGAACTACCGGCCGGGGTTTCCGAGCGACATCGCCGGCATGGTCCGCAAGACCCTCGCCAAGGTCTATCCGCGGCTGGCCGACGTCCCGATCACCCACGCCTGGGGCGGGACCCTGGGCATCACCATGAGCCGGATGCCCTTCGTCGGCGAGATCGCGCCGGGCGTCCGCGTGGCCTCCGGCTATTCCGGGCAGGGGGTGATGCTGGCGCCGTATGTCGGCAAGCTGCTGGCCGAGGCGGCCTTCGGCGAGACGGAGGGCGTCGACCTGCTCTCGCGCCTCCCCACCCCGCCGTTCCCGGGCGGGCGCCTGCTGCGCTGGCCGCTGACCGTGGCCGGGCTGAGCTGGTACGCGTTGCGGGATCGGCTGTAGCGCGCCTTCCTCCCCCTGAGGGGGAGGTGGTCGCGAAGCGGCCGGAGGGGGAAGTGCTTCCCCGCCGACCTCTTCCCCCTCCGTCGTCTCTTCGAGCCGACACCTCCCCCATCAGGGGGAGGATTTGGCGACGCTCCGATTGACACGCTCCCCGGCGCTCCGCTCTCCTCGCCGCATGGAGTCCACGACCGCCCAGCCCGCCATGAGTCTCGCCGCGGCGCTCGAACACGCCGAGCGTCTGCTGGAGGTCGATCCGCGCCTGGCGGCCGAACAGGCGCGGGCGATCCTGGAGGTCGTGCCGCGCCATGCCGACACCACCCGCGTGCTGGCCGCGGCCCTGCGGCTGTCGGGGGATCCCGAGGCCGCCGCCGCGACGGTCGGGCCGCTGGCCGAGGCCCTGCCGAACCTGCCCCTGGCCCAACTGGAACTGGCGCTGAGTCTGGAGCAACTGGGCCGCACCGCCGAGGCCGTCCGCGCCTTCGATCGCGCCAGCGCGCTTGAGCCGCGCCTTTCGGAGGCCTGGCGCGGGCTTTCCGAGAACCTGGCGCTGCTGGGCGACGAAGTCGGCGCCGAGAAGGCCCTGGCGCGGCAGCTGCGCGCCTCGACCCGCGATCCCATCCTGGTCGAGGCGGCGACGGCGCTATCCGACAATCGTCTGGGCGAGGCCGAGCGACTGCTGCGCGAGCGGCTGAAGGAAGACGCCGGCGACGTCGCCGCCATCCGCATGCTGGCCGAGACCGGCGCGCGCCTGGGCCGCTACGCCGACGCCGAGGGCCTGCTGACCCGCTGCCTTGAGCTGGCCCCCAACTTCGCCGCCGCGCGGCACAATCTGGCGACCATGCTCTATCGCCAGAACAAGAACCTGGAGGCCCTGACCGAGATCCAGCGTCTGACCGACAAGGATCCACGCCATCCCGGCTACGCCAACCTGCGGGCGGCGATCCTGGCGCGACTGGGCGAGTACGACCAGGCCATCGCCGTCTGCGAGCGGATGCTGGCCGAATACCCCAACCAGCCCAAGGGCTGGATGAGCTATGGCCACGCGCTGAAGACCGTGGGCCGCCAGGCCGACGCCATCGCCGCCTACCGCAAGGCCCTGGCCCAGGCGCCGACCCTGGGCGAGGCCTGGTGGAGTCTCGCGAACCTGAAGACGGTGAAGTTCGATACGGCCGATGTCGCGGCCATGACCGCCGCCCTCGACGCGCCGGGCCTGTCCGACGACGACCGCCTGCACCTGCGCTACGCCTTGGGCAAGGCGCATGAGGACGCGCAGGCCTGGGACGTGGCGTTCGAACACTACGCGGCCGGGGCGGCGATCCGCCGGAATCAGCTGGACTACGACGCGCAAGAGAACGCCGCCGAGACGGCGCGGGCCAAGGCGGTGTTCACGCCCAGCTTCCTGTCGGCGCGGGCGGGGCAGGGCTCCCAGGCCCCCGATCCGATCTTCATCGTCGGCCTGCCGCGGGCCGGCTCGACCCTGATCGAACAGATCCTCGCCAGCCACTCGATGGTCGAGGGCACCATGGAGTTGCCCGACCTGATCGTCATGGCGAGGCGACTGGGCGGCAAGACCGCCAACCGGGCCGAGTCCAGCTATCCCGAGGTGCTGGCCGAGCTGTCGCCGGATGAGCTCCGCGCGCTGGGCGAGGAGTTCATCGAGCGCACCCGTGTCCAGCGCAAGACCGACAAGCCGTTCTTCATCGACAAGATGCCCAACAACTTCGCGCACGCCGGCTTCATCCACCTGATCCTGCCGAACGCCAAGATCATCGACGCCCGCCGACATCCGCTGGGCTGCTGCTTTTCGGGCTTCAAGCAGCACTTCGCCCGGGGGCAGGCGTTCAGCTACGACCTGACCGACATCGGCCGCTACTATGCCGACTACGTGGAGCTGATGGCCCACTTCGACGCGGTGCTGCCGGGGCGCGTCCACCGGGTGATCTACGAGGCGATGATCGAGAATCCGGAGCGCGAGATCCGCGCTCTGCTGGACCATTGCGGCCTGCCGTTCGAGGAAGCCTGCCTGTCGCCGCACAAGAACGACCGCGCCGTCCGCACCGCCAGTTCAGAGCAGGTCCGCCGCCCGATCTTCAAGGATGCGGTCGAGCACTGGCAAAAATTCGAATCACACCTCGACCCGCTGAAGCAGGCATTGGGACCGGTCCTCGACGCCTATCCGGACGCGCCCGTTATTTGACCATCCGCCCGGCGTCCTCCCCCGCGCCTGCCATTTCTGCAACACTTCAAGGAATTGACATCAAACTGAAATTTCCAATCTTGCCGGACGCTTGAGGCAGGTCGAACCTCGTTCGATCAAAGCCGCCAAGGGGAGCGACTAAATGTCGTCGGGATCGGTTCGTTTGAAGAAGGTCGGCATGTGTTCCGCCGCCTTGTTCGCATCTACAATGTTCACCACCATCGCCTACGCTCAAGCGCAGGCGCCGCAATCATCGACCGCTCTGGAAGAAGTGGTCGTCACCGCGCAGAAGCGATCGGAAAACCTGCAGGATGTGCCCGTCAGCATTCAGGCGATGGGCGGCGAGAAGCTGGAGCAACTGCAGGTCGCGGCCTTCGTCGACTATGTGAAGTACCTGCCCAGCGTGTCGTTCACGACCTCGGGCCCAGGGTTCGGCCAGGTCTATATGCGCGGCGTGGCCAGCGGCGGGGACGGCAACCACTCCGGCTCGCTGCCCAGCGTCGGCGTCTATCTGGACGAACAGCCGGTCACCACCATCCAGGGCGCCCTGGACATCCACGTCTACGACATCGCCCGGGTCGAGGCCCTGGCCGGTCCGCAAGGCACGCTGTATGGCGCCAGTTCCCAGGCCGGCACGCTGCGGATCATCACCAACAAGCCGACCACCAGCGGCTTCTCGGCCGGCGTCGACGTCGAGGCCAACAAGGTCGATCACGGCGGCACGGGCCACACGGTCGAAGGCTTCGTCAATATTCCGCTGTCGGACAAGATGGCCGTGCGGGTGGTCGGCTGGGACGTCCGCGACGCCGGCTATATCGACAACGTGGCGGGCACGCGGACCTACACGCGCGGCGATGCCGATCCGACCAATGACGTGACGATCAACAACAAGTCCCGGGTCAGGGACAATTATAATTCCGTCTACACCCAGGGCGGCCGCGCGGCCCTGCGCATCGAGGTCGACGACAACTGGGTGATCACGCCCACGGTCATGGGCCAGGTGCAGAAGGTGGGCGGCCTGTTCGCCTTCGATCCCAAGGTCGGCGACCTCAAGGTCGCGCACTTCTACCCGGAAAGCAGCAAGGACAAGTGGGTCCAGGCGGCCATGACCATCGAGGGGCAGATCGCCAATCTCGACGTCACCTATGCCGGCTCGTACCTGAAGCGTAACGACGTCACCAACTCGGACTACACCGACTACTCGTACTTCTACGACCAGTTGGGCTCGGGCTTCGCCTGGACCGACAACGCCGGCAATCTCGTGAACCCCTCGCAGTACATCCAGGGCAAGGACCGGTACCGCAAGGAAAGCCACGAGATCCGCATCGCCTCGCCGCAGGACCAGAAGCTGCGGTTCGTGGTCGGCGGCTTCTACCAGAAGCAGAAGCACCACATCTTCCAGAACTACAAGATCGACGGTCTGGGCAGCACGCTGTCGGCGCCGGGACATACGGGCACCATCTGGCTGACGGCGCAGCAACGGATCGATCGGGACAAGGCCGTGTTCGGCCAGGCCGAGTATGACATCACCGAAAAGCTGATGCTGACCGCCGGTATCCGGTTCTTCAAGTCGAACAACACCTTGGCCGGCTTCTTCGGCTATGGGGCCGGCTATGGCTCGACCGGGGAGCGGGCCTGCTTCGCCTCGACGGTCAAGGTCGACGACGCGCCTTGCATCAACCTGGACAAGGGCACCAAGGAGAGCGGCAACTCGCCAAAGGTGACGCTGACCTACAAGATCGACGGCGAAAAGCTGGTTTACGCCACCTATTCCAAGGGCTTCCGGCCGGGCGGCATCAACCGCCGCTCGACCCTGCCGCCCTACCGCGCCGACTATCTGGAGAACTACGAAGCGGGCTGGAAGACCACCTGGCTGAACAACAGCTTCCGCTGGAACGGCGCGGTGTTCATGGAGGACTGGAAGAACTTCCAGTTCTCGATCCTGGGCGCCAACGGCCTGACCGAGATCAAGAACGCCAACCAGGCCCGCATCAAGGGCGTGGAAAGCGACATCACCTGGGTCCCGGTCCACGGCCTGACGATCAACGCCTCGGGCGCCTATACCGACGCCAAGCTGACGGCCAACTACTGCGGCTTCACCGACGCCTCGGGCAATCCGATCACCACCTGCGCCTCGCCGCAGGCTCCTGACGGCACGGTCCTGCCGGTGACGCCGAAGTACAAGGCCAACCTGACGGCGCGCTACGAGTTCAGCCTCGCCGACTGGGACGCCTTCGCCCAGGGCGCCGTCGTCGGCCAGTCCGGCAACTGGACCGACCTGCGCCTGAAGGAGCGCGCCATCATCGGCCGGCAGAAGGGCTACACGACCGCCGACTTCTCGGCCGGCGTCGACAAGGATGGCCTGTCGATCTCGGTCTATCTGAAGAACGCCTTCGACAAGCGGGCCAGCCTGAACCGCTACGCCGAGTGCGCCGAAAGCGTCTGCGGAACCCAGTACTACATCGTCCCGAACCAGCCCCGCACCATCGGGGTCAAGCTGGGCAAGACGTTCTAGGATCCGTTCAAGGTCTAGGGGGAAGGGGAGTCTCGATCATTCCCCTTCCCCCGTCATTCCCGCCACAAGGGCGGGAATGACGACAGAATAGCCGAGCGGGTTAGGGAGTGAGCTTAGAGTGAAGACCTCGGATCCAAGACCCCTGGGCCTGTGGATGTGCACGGCGTTGGTCGTGGGCAACATGATCGGCTCGGGCGTCTTCATGCTGCCGGCCTCGCTGGCGCCCTATGGCTGGAACGCCGTCATCGCCTGGTTGATCACCATCGGCGGGGCGCTGTGCCTGGCGCTGGTCTTCGCGCGGCTGGCCCGGGCCTTTCCCCGCGCCGGCGGCCCGTTCGCCTATACCGAGGAGGCGTTCGGCAGACCCGCCGGCTTCATGGTCGCCTGGTCGTACTGGATCTCGGTCTGGGTCTCCAACGCGGCCCTGGCCATCGCCGCCGTCAGCTATATGAGCGTCTTCGTTCCGGACCTGGCCAAGACCCCAGGTCTGGCGGCCCTGGTCACGGTCGCGATGGTGTGGATCGCCACGGCGATCAACTGCGCCGGGGCCCGCACGGCCGGCTGGACCCAGCTGGTGACCACGATCCTCAAGTTGGCGCCGCTGGTCGCCGTGGCCGGCCTGGCCGGCCTCATCCTGCTGCGCAAGGGACCCGCGGCGATCGCGCCCTTCGAGCCCTCGGCCCTGTCGGGCGGCAGCGTCACCGCCGCCGCGGCCCTGACCCTGTGGGCGTTGCTGGGCGTGGAGTCGGCCACCATTCCCGCCGAGCAGGTTGACCAGCCCGAGCGCAATATTCCGCGCTCGACCCTGTTCGGCACGGCCTTCACCGGCCTGATCTATCTGCTCGTCTCGTCGGGCGTGCTGCTGCTGACGCCGGTTTCGGTGTTGCAGGGCTCGAACGCCCCGCTGGTCGACTTCATGGCCTATCACGGCGGCGGCGACTTTCGCCTGGCCCTGGCCGCCTTCGCCGCGATCAGCGCCCTGGGCGCCCTGAACGGCTGGGTGCTGCTGCAGGGGGAATTGCCGGCGGCCATGGCCCGCGAGGGCGTCTTCCCCGCCTGGATGGGCAAGACCACGGCCAACGGCACGCCGGTTCGCGCCCACCTGATGTCCAGCGTGCTGGTGACGATCCTGGTGGTGATGAACTACGCCAAGTCCATGGCCGACACCTTCACCTTCATGGCCCTGCTGGCCACGGCGTCGAGCCTGTTCGCCTATCTCTTCTGCTCGCTGGCGGTGCTGAAGCTGGGACGCGAGAAGCGGATGCCCGTTTCGCCGGCCTTCGCCGCCATCGCCGCCTTGGCGGCGGTCTACTCGGCCTGGACCTTCTACGGCGCGGGCTGGTCGGTGACCTTCTGGGGGCTGGTGCTGCTGGCGGCCGGCGCGCCGGTCTATCTGCTGATGCGCCGCGCGCGCCTGGCTCGCGAGGCCGCCCGATGATCGCCCGCCTCAGGATCGCCTGCCTGACCGCCGCGGCCCTGCTGGCCGGGCTCGTGGCCACCGCCGCATCGGCCGGCGAGGCGTCCTATGTCCGCGCCGGGCGTCTGATCGACCCGCAGTCGGGCAAGGTGCTGACCGACCGGCTGATCCGCGTCGAGGACGGCAAGATCACCGCCGTCACGGCCTGGACGACCGCGCCGACGGATGGCCCCGTGACCGACTGGTCAAAGCTGACCGTTCTGCCCGGCCTGATCGACATGCACACCCACCTGGTCGACCAGGAGCAGACCGAGAACATCGCCGAGCCGCTGCTGACC
The DNA here is from genome assembly GCF_059419665.1 of Caulobacter sp. GW821-FHT05F04. Taxonomy (NCBI): domain Bacteria; kingdom Pseudomonadati; phylum Pseudomonadota; class Alphaproteobacteria; order Caulobacterales; family Caulobacteraceae; genus Caulobacter; species Caulobacter sp. GW821-FHT05F04. The sequence continues at coordinate 899,306 of NZ_JBWKSF010000001.1, read as the reverse complement.
ACGGCCGCCTACCAGTCGTTCATCGCCGCCGATCACGCCCGCAAGACCCTGATGGCGGGCTTCACCAGCGTGCGCGACGTCGGGACCTGGCGGGCGTTCGGCGACGTGGCCCTGCGCGACGCGATCAACAACGGTCTCGTGCCCGGCCCGCGCATGTCGGTGGCCGGCGCCTATATCACCGCGCCCGGCGGCGGCGGGGAGGTGACCGGCATCGCCACCGACGTCGGCATCCCGGCCGAGATGCGGGTGGGCGTGGTGGAGGACGCCGCGGACACGCATCGGAAAGCGGCCAACATCCTGGCGCATCACGCCGACTTCCTGAAGCTGATCGCCACCGGGGCGGTGCTGACCGTCGGCACCGAGCCGGGCCAGCTGGAGCTGTCGGAAGACGAGATCCGCGCCGCCGTTGAGGAGGCCGCCAGGCGCGGGACCTACGCCACCGCCCACGCCCACGGGGCCGAGGGCATGAAGGTCGCCATGCGCGCGGGCGTCCGCTCGATCGAGCACGGCTCGCTGATGGACGACGAGGCCATCGCCATGATGAAGGCCAAAGGCGTGTTCCTGGTCGCCGACATCTATGACGGCGACTGGATCGACGAATACGGCAAGGCTCACGGCTGGCCCGCCGAAACCCTGCGCAAGAACTACGAGACCACCGAGGCCCAGCGCGAGGGCTTCCGCAAGGCGGTGAAGGTCGGGGTCAAGATCGCCTACGGCACCGACTCCGGCGTCTATCCGCACGGTCTCAACGCCCGCCAGCTGCCCTACATGGTCAAGTACGGCATGACGCCGATGCAGGCGATCCAGTCGGCCACGACCGTGGCGGCCGAGCTGATGGGCAAGACCGGCAAGGTCGGCTGCGACGCGGCCGGCTGCTACGCCGACCTGATCGCGGTGTCCGGCGATCCGCTGGCGGACATCGGGATCCTGACCCGGATTCCCAAGGTCATGAAGGGCGGGGCGGTCGTAAAGGACGCCCCCTAGCCCGCTGTGAAATTCGGCACAGCGGACCTTGGCCCGGACCATGCATTGTGCATCGCAGCGCAATTTGATTGTGCGAGAGCGAAACAACTGTCATGTCGACGTGGTTAGTACACGTTGAGTACGTCCAAGGAGGTCTCCATGACCGAGAACCACTACTACGTCCGCCCGGTCGCCGGTGTGTGGCATGTGACCTGGAACGACTCGGCCGAACTGATTGGCTGCTATTCCTCGCAACACGAAGCCGAGGCCCTGGCCCAGCTGCTGGCCCGCCACATGCGCGAACAGGGCCGTAAGGCCCAGGTTCACGTCGACGCGCCGGAAGTCCGCACGCCCTCGTGGGGCCGCAACCGCGCGGCGCACCAGGCGGCCGCGGCTTAAGCCAGCCAGCTCTCCAGCGCGCGCGTCACGATCACGCGCGCGTCTTGCGGGCTGAAGGTCGCCGGGTCCAGGCACAGCTCCAGCCACAGGCCATCGACGGTCGCCGTCAGGGCGATGGCGGCCAGGCGGGTGTCGGCGATGTCCGCCTCGCTCAACAGCCCTTCCAGTCGCGCCCGGAAGTCCGCGTAGGACGCCGCGTGGATCGCGGCGATGCGCGGCTTGGTCTTGACCAGACTCCAGAACCCGATCCAGGCGGCCAGCAGGCGCGGATCCAGCACCGGCGGCGCGAAGCTGGCGCCCAGATAGGCCAGCAGCCGCTGGCGAGATGTCGGGCCGGCGGCCTCCAGCGCCGCGTCCAGCGCCGCATCGATCCGCTGGCCGACAGCCTCGTAGGCCGCCGCGATCAACTCGTCGACCCCCTCGAAATAGTGGCGCAACAGGCCCGGCGAGACGCCCGCCTCGGCGCAGATCGCGCGGACGGAGGTTCCGTCGACGCCTTCGCGCGCCAGCACGGTCTCGGCGGCGGCCACGAGCGCCTGACGGCGGACGTCGGCGGTCTCGCGGGTGAAGGCGGCGCGGGTCACCTTCCCCATCCCCAAAGCTTGTCATCCCGGCCGCAGCGAAGCGGAGAGCCGGGACCCAGGGGCGACCGCACCGCGCCGGCCCCTGGGTCCCGGACAGCGCTACGCGCTTCCGGGATGACAGGCGTTTGAGCGGCCCTAGGGCTCACCACCCCTCCGGCGGCCTTGCCAGCCGGCTCTCCGGGATCAGCGCCCGCATCTTGCGGCCGAAGCTGCGCAGGCTGACCTCGCTGGTCGCCAGCGGCCCGGCCGTGAAGGTGCGCGAGGCCATGCCCTGCTGTACGCGGGCCACCAGCTCGGTGTCCTCGGCATTGACCTGGCGGTTGATGCGCCAGTTCAGATACCGCGCCGCCTTCATCTCGCGCCGCTCGTCGGGCAGGGCGTAGGCGATCTCGCGGATCATGGTCTGCGTGGCCGAGACCGGGATGAACTGCATGAAGTCCACCTGGTCCGGATAGATGTCGAAGGCGAAGTTCGGCCAGAGCTTGAAATAGGTCCACAGCCGCTTGCGGTCGGCGGGCAGGTGCGGAACGTCGGGCAGCAGGTCCTGGTAGAGCCGCTCGGACGGGCTCTCCGACGGCTCGTCGATCAGCTGGCCCCACATCTTGTCGACGAAGGTGTGGGCCTCCACGCCATAGCCCTTGCCGAACAGCCGGGTCAGGCCCGGGTGGGCGACCGGGATGTGCAGGCCGTCCGAATAGTTGTCGCTGATGTTCTTCCAGTTCACCGTGCGCGGCCGCAGGGTGACGCGGCCGAACGGCTGAAGGTCCTCGAAGCGGTAGTGGGCGACCTCATCCTCGTAGGGGGCCATCATGGTGGCCACGGAGGGGCCTTCGCCCTCGATCCGCACGAAGACGAAGCCGCGCCAGATCTCGGTCTCGATCTTGGCGAGCCCCTCCTTGGCCATGTCCAACGCCGGGTAGTCGTCGCGCATCGGCACGCCGATCAGCCGGCCTTCCAGGTCGTAGGTCCAGGCGTGGTAGGGGCAGACGATCCGCCCGCCGCAGCGGCCGACCGGGCCGTCCAGCAGCCGCGCGCCCCGGTGGCGGCATACATTGGCGAAGGCGCGCACCCCGCCGTCCTTGCCGCGCAAGAGCACCAGGCTCTCGCCGACGAAGTCGAAGGTGTGGAAGTCCCCGGCCTTGGGGATGTCGTTCAGGTGGCAGACGATCTGCCACGAGGGCCGGAAGATCTTATCCTGCTCCTCGCGGAAGAAGCGCTCGGAGCCGTAGATCCAGCCGGGCAGACCCCAGTCGGCCAAAGAGTCGTTGGATTGAGGGTCTTCGTTGGAAATGGCGGTCATTGGGCGCCTCCTTTTCCGATTTCCCCGGCGAACGCCGGGGCCCAGATCGTAAGGCTGTGAGGCGTCAGATAAGGCCTAGGCTCGGGATGTATCTGGGTCCCGGCGTTCGCCGGGAAGATCGGGTTTTTAGGCATCACCGCCCCACCACCGACAGCTTCAGGGCCGTGACGAAGTCCTTGTCCCTCAGGATCTCCCGCGCCGCGTTCCGCCCCGGATTGCCCGACACCCCGCCGCCCGGATGCGTACCGGCCCCGCACATGTAGAGCCCTCCGACCGGGGCGCGGTGGCTGGCGTGGCCCAGGAAGGGGCGCGTGGCCCACAGCTGATCCAGCGACATGTGGCCGTGCATGATGTCGCCGCCGATCAGGCCGAACTTCCGCTCCAGGTCCAGCGGCGACAGGATCGTGCGGCCCAGCACCGAGGCCTTGAAGCCCGGCGCCCACTTTTCGACGGTGTCGATGATCAGGTCGGCGGCGGCCTCGCGCTCGTCGTCCCAGCTGCGGCCGTTCGGCAGGGGCGGGGCGAACTGCTGGCAGAACAGGCTGGCCACGTGCTGGCCGGGAGGCGCGAGGGACGTGTCGATGGTCGAGGGGATCAGCATCTCGACGATCGGGGCCTTGCTGATCCCGTCCGCCTTGGCGTCGCGATAGGCCGCGTCCATGTAGTCGAGGCTGGGGGCGATCACGATGCCCGACTGGTGGTGCTCGGCGGCGTCCTTGCCGGGCAGGCAGGTGAAGCTGGGCAGCTCCGACAGCGCCACGTTCATCCGGAAGGTGCCCGAGCCGTTCTTGTAGCCATCGACGGTCTTGCGGAAGTCGGCGGTCAGGGCCGACGGCGGGACCAGCTTCTTGTAGAGCAGGGCCGGATTGACGTTGGCGCTGACGATCGGGGCCATGATCTGGCGGCCGTCGACCAGTTGCACGCCCACGGCCTTGGCGCCGTCGATGTGAACGCCCTCGACCGGCGCGTTCAGCAGGATCTCGACGCCCGCCGCCTCGCAGGCCTTGGCCATCGCCTGGGTGATGGAGCCCATGCCGCCGACCGCGTGGCCCCAGGCGCCCTTCTTGCCATTCACCTCGCCGAAGGTGTGGTGCAGCAGCACATAGGCCGATCCCGGCGAGTCCGGGCTGGCGAAGTTGCCGACCACGGCGTCGAAGCCGAAGGCGGCCTTGACCGCGTCGCTCTCGAACCAGCCGTCCAGCACGTCGCGGGCGCTCTTGGTGAACAGGTCCAAGATGTCGCGCTTCCTCTGCCGGGAAAGCATGGCCAGGCGGCCGCCCTGGCGCAGGGCTCGCAGCGCGCCGGGCAGGCCGTCGCCCAGGTTCGGCGGCGTCTCCTGGGCGAAGTCGCGCAGCACGTCGCCGATCTCGTCCAGCATGGCGTAGTAGGCCGGCAGCACCTCGGCGTCGCGATAGCTGAACTTGCGGAACGCTTCCTGGGTGCGCTCCAGTCCGCCGCCCAGCTTCAGATAGCGCTCGTCGCTGATCGGCAGGAAGTTCGAGATCGGCCGTTCCAGGAAGGTCAGGCCGTAGTCGTGCAGGCCCATGTCGGCGATGACCCGCGGGTTCAGCAGGCTGACCGTGTAGCTGGCCACGGAGTTGCGGAAGCCGGGGTGGAACTCCTCGGTCACCGCCGCCCCGCCGACCACGCCGCGCGCCTCGCAGACCGTGACCTTCAGCCCGGCCTTGGCCAGGTAGAAGGCGCAGACCAGGCCGTTGTGACCGCCGCCGATGATCACGGCGTCGCGGGTGGTGGTCTCGGCCATCGTGTCTCTCCCCCAGAGTAGGTGGAGAGGTTGCTATACGATCGTACAATACGCAAGCGGCGGGCTGCGCGGACGTCTCTGTCCCCCCCCTCCGGGGGAGGTACCTATATGCGTGCTGGACCCAGAACCGGAACGGACGGCAAACAAAAGCCACCCCTTACTACCAAACTACCGCGCGGTGGCTTCCATGCCTAGCTGTGGCATGATATGCCCCTGCACATGGATAAACCCTCTCCTGAGCTGCGCGCCGTGCTGATGGCATCAATCTCCCCCCTCCTTGAGGAGCGGGAAGGTTTGCTGGCGCGCATAGGCCAAGCCATTGAGCGGATTGGTTATATTGACCAAAAAGTCCTCGCGGCGGCTACCATGCTTGATGAGTCGCCCCCTGTACTCACCCCCATCCTTGACCTCGTCAGCCACGCCAAAACTGAGGGAGGAGTCGGACAGAATCAGCCGTCCGATCCCGCGCCTGAGTCATGGCGGGACTTCATTCTTGCGGTGCTCAAGGGTACCGACCGGGGTTACACGAATGCCGCTCTCATGGAGCGCGCCGTCAAGATGGGGTTCGGGAAGTTTGCCGATCGGTATCGGAATAGCCCGAACGGATATTTCGCCGCCGCTCGTCTCCTTGAAGCCGAAAAGAAGATCGTTCGGAGCGGGCGTGCGACCTATCTAGCGGACGTGTTCCGGCGGATTGAGGCGGGCGAGCTTGTCGAGGCAGAGCAAGCGCAAGATGCATCTCAACCGGGAGGTGCCGCCGCCGTTATAATCGCTGCCATCACCGATGGTGGGCCGATGACTCCAAAAGAGCTTATCGGGCGCTTCAAGAATTCGCCGGAGACCGCCGCGCTCGCGAACGAGCGGATCAACACGGTCTATGCGGTTCTGAGCAAGCTGGTCAAACGGGATATGCTCATTCGCGGTGGCGAGGGGAAGTATAGGCTTCCCTCCCAAAAGGCTCCAGAGGTCGCCTCTGCGCCGTCAGAGCAGCGCGGCGATCTCTTTCCGTCCCAAGATACGGGGGGCGCAAAAATGGTGAACTAAAACGCAAAAGGCCCGACCTAAGCCGGGCCTTCCGAAACCAAAACCGTCTCCGGTATGATCCAGTCTAAGCAGTTGGAATCCTACCGGAGACACCTCCAAAGTCAAGGCCATTGAAGGATTCCGGCCATGAACACCCGCGTCAAATTGCGCCGTAACCGGTGCAAGCACTTACGCTGCGAACCCCTTCGGCGAGAAGCGTTCCGCCGCAAGAAGCAACCGCCCCACCCACGCAACTAGGCGGTTTTTGGGCGTCTCACTTGGAGCCCCAGGTTTCGGCCTGGGGTTCTTAGGTCTCTGTCCTGGTGGCGCTTTTACTCCGGACGGATCGGTCTGGACGAACCGCCGCATAGCCTCGTCAAACGACATATCTGGCGTTAGCGGCGGTTCCGTCTTCTTGCTGGTCATGGACGATGGCGGCCTATAGCAAGGCCGGACCGACGCCCTAAGCCCCCTCCGCCTTCCCCCGCGCCGTCAGCCAGTACATCACCGGCGTCGCCACGCGGCTGAGCAGGGTGCTGGTGATCAGCCCGCCGATGATGGCGATGGCCAGGGGCGAGTAGAGGCCCGAGCGCTCCAGGGCCAGCGGCAGCAGCCCCCCGATCGCCGTCACCGAGGTCAGCAGCACCGGCAGGAAGCGCACCTCGCCGGCCTTCTCGATGGCGTCGTGCAGGTTCATGCCTTCGCGGCGCAGCTGTTCGGTGAAGTCGACCAGCAGGATCGAGTTCTTGATCTCGATGCCGATCAGGGCGATCACGCCGATCGTGGCGGTGAACGACAGCGAATAGCCGGTCAGGGCCAGGGCCAGCACCGCGCCGAACACCCCGAACGGGATGATGCCGGCCACGACCAGGGCGGTCTTGAACTTCTGGAATTCCAGAACGAGCACCGCCAGGATCCCAAACACCGCCACCAGCACCGCCGCGCCTAACCCTGCGAAGCTTTCCGACGCGGCCTCGGCCTCGCCGCCCAGCGACAGGCGGTAGCCGGGCGGCAGCGGCAGGTCCTTGTTCAGCCGCGCCAGGGCGTCCTGGGTGACGCCCGAGGCCAGGAAGCCGGTGCGAACCCAGGCGCTGACGGTCACGGTCCGCTCGCGGTCGAAGCGGTCGATGCGCGAGGGGCTGGACTTCAGGCGCGGGGTGGCGATGGCGTCCAGCGGGGCGGCCAGGCCGTCGGCGGTCGGGACATAGACCCCCTTCAGGGCCGAGAGCGGATTGCGGGCCGCGCCGTCGGCCTGGGCCATCGGCAGCCGCACCTTGACCGCGTAGTCGTCGCCGTCCGGATCGCGGAAGCGGGCGGTCTCCTCGCCGGACAGGGCCAGGCGGGCGATGCGCCGCGTAGCGCCGGCCTGGACGCCCAGGGCGGCGGCCTTGGCCTCGTCGACGCCGAGATCGAGGTCGGTGCGGTCCAGGCGGACGGGGTTGGTGACGTCGCGGGCGCCCGGCGTGGCCTTGAGGATCGCCTCGGCTCGGGCGGCCAGGGCCTTCAGCACGTCGAGGTTCTGCCCCGTGACGCGCACGGCGACCGGCGCGTCGATCGGCGGGCCGTTCTCGAAGGTCTGCACGCTGATCCGCGCGCCGGGATAGTCGGCGAAGGCCTTGCGCAGGCGGTCCAGCACCTGCTCGCTGCGGCCGGGTTCCCAACGTTTCAGGCTGACGAACACCTCGGCGAAGGTCGTGGCGCTCTCGCGCTGGCTCTTGTTGTAGAAGATCTGCGGGTTGCCGCGGCCGAGGTTGGCGGCTTCCCAGATGACGTCCGGCTCGGCCCGCACGCGCTGCTCGACATAGCGCAGCACCTGGTCGGTGCGGGCCAGGGACGTCCCGTCGGGCGTCTCGACGCGGATCAGGAACTGCGGCGTCTCGGCGGCCGGGAACAGCGACGAGCCGACCAGCTTCACCAGCGGGAAGGTGGTCAGGCAGATGGCCAGCAGGATGGCCATGGCCACCCACGGCCGGGCCAGGGCGCGATGCAGCACCGGCCGGTAGAAGCGGTGAATGCCGTTGTTGACCGCCCGCAGCAGGGCGTTGCCCTCGGGATCGGAGTGCTTGTCCAGCAGGCGGCTGGCCAGAAACGGGATGATGGTCATCGACACGAAGAGCGAGGCGGCGATGGTGCACAGCACCGTCACCGGCAGCGACTTGATATAGGCCCCCGAACCCGCCGGCAGGGCCATCAGCGGCAGGAAGGCCAGCATCAGGGTCGCCGTGCAGCCCAGCACCGCCAGGCTGATCTGGCGGGTGCCGTTGATCGCCGCGTCGACCCGGTCCTCGCCCTCGCGCACCCGGCGGGCGATGTTCTCGGTGATGACGATGCTGTCGTCGACCAGCAGGCCCAGGGCCAGCACAAAGCCGGCGATCGACAGCTGGTTCAGGGTGAAGCCCAGGGCCTGCAGCATGGTCAGGCCGATCAGCAGGGAAAGCGGGATCGACACCATAACCACCAGGCCGGCGCGCGGACCCAGCGGCAGCAGGGTGATCAGGACGAGGCACAGGGCGATGCCGAAATCGCGGAACAGGTTGTTCAGCCGATGCTTGACGTTCTCGGCCTGGACGAAGCCGCGCTCCATCTTCACCCCCGCGGGCAGGGTCTTTTCGTAGTCGTCCAGCACCCGCTGCACGCCCTTGGTGATCTTGGCGACGTCCTGGCCGTCCTTCTGGTTGACGGTCAGGAAGATGGCGCGCTTGCCGTTGAAGCGCGTCAGGTGCGTCGGCTCGGCCTGGGCCCAGGCCACCTGGGCGACGTCGCGCACGCGGGTCACCTGGCCGCCCAGCGAGCGGACCGGCGTGTCGCCGATGGTGGCGAGATCGTGGAAGGCCCCGCCGGACTTGACGTTGAAGCGCCGCTCCCCGGCCTGGACCGCGCCGATCGGCGCCTCGGCGCCGGCCGACTTCAGGGCGTCGACGACGGCGGTGGGCGGCAGCTTCAGGGCCGACAGGCGGGCCAGGTCCAGGGTCACCTGCACCTCGGACGGCGGCGCGCCCCAGTACTTGGCCTCGCGCACGCCCGGCACCCGGTCCAGCCGCTCGCGCAGGCGGTCGGCGGTCTTCTCCAGGCGGCGCATCGGCAGGATGTCGGAGGTCAGGGCGACCTGGACGATCGACACCTCGGTGGTGCGGATCCGCTCGATCTCCAGCCGCTGCACGCCGGCCGGCAGGTTTCCGCGGATGGCGTTCACCTCGCGCACCACCTGGTCGAACTTGCGCTCGGTGTCGACGTCCCAGGTGAAGTGGACGCGGATGATGGCCGAGCCATCCACGGCGGTCGACTCGACCTTGTCGATGTCGTCGAGGCCGTCGACGGCGTCTTCGATCGGGTCGACGATCAACTGCTCGATCTCGGACGGCTCGGCGCCGGGCAGCACCGCTCGAACGATGACGATCGGCGTCGGGAAGTGGGGGTCTTCCGAGCGCGGCACGTTGTTGAAGGCGTTGATCCCCAGCATGATCAGCAGGCCGAAGGCGACCAGGGTGAACTGCCAGCGACGGACGGCGAAGGTCGCGAGATCGAACTTCACGGCTTACTGACCCCTAGAGGCGTCGAGGCGCTTGGGGTCGATGACCCGCACGGCCTCGCCGTCGGCGACAAAGCCGGCCCCGGCCGTGATCACCTGGGCGCCGTCGGGCAGGCCCGAGACCAGGGCGTCGTCGCCGTCGAAGCCGCCGAAGCCGACGGCCATGCGCCGGGCCTTGCCGTGGTCGAACCGGTAGACGAAGGCGCGCTGGCCGTTGGCCTCCAGCACCGCCTCGGCGGGGATGCGGGCAAAGGCCGTGGTCGCGCCCGGAGCGGTGCGAACCGACAGCGTGGCGTGGGCGACCTGGCCGCTGCGCAGGGCGGCGGGCGGGGCGGAGAGCTCGATCTCGACACTGATCGCGCCGGTGCGGGTGTCGGCGGCCTCGCCGACGCGGGTGACGAGACCGGACAGGGTCTGCTCCGCGAGATCCTCGACCCGAACCTGCGCCACATCGCCGACCCGCACCCGCGCGGCTTCCCGCGCCGAGAGCGGCAGGCGCAGGACCAGCGGACTGGAGAGATCGGCGATCCGCGCCACCACCTGGCCGGCGGCGACGACCTCGCCCGCCTGGGCGCGACGCTCCAGCACCACGCCCGAGGCCGGCGAAACGAGGCTGGCCCAGCGGCGGTCGAAGCGGGCGGCGTCATAGGCGGCCTGGGCGGCTTTCAGCGCGCTCGTACGGTCGTCGATCCGCTGGCGGCTGACATAGCCCTTCTCGAACAGGGTCTTGTCGCGCTCGATGTCGCGGCGGGCGCGCTCCAGGTCGGCCACGGTCTGCTGCTGGCGGGCGTCGACCCCGGCCGGATCGATGGCGGCGACCAGCTGGCCGGCCGAGACGCGGTCGCCGGCCTCGACCTTCATGGCCGTCAGCACGCCGGGGATGCGGAACGACAGCGCCATCTCGCGGCGGCGCTCCAGCGTACCGGCTCCGGTCACGGCGCCGGCCGCTCCGGGCGCGGCGACGCGGGCGGCCTCGACCGGAGTCGGCGGGGTCGCCGTCTCGGTCTTGGCCTTGCCGCCACAGGCCGCCAGCGCCGTCGTCATCAGCAGCGCCGCCAGGGGAGGGAGCGGTGTCCGCCACATAAGCTGTTCCAAATCGATCAATGATAAGTTATCAGTGATTGATAGCGATGGCTTGTCAAGCTTGGATAGCAGTGGTCAACGACCTTCGATGAAGTCTCCCCAAACGCGTTCCCCACGCAAACCCAAGGGCCAGGGCGCCGAGCGCCGCGAGGAGATCCTCGACGCCGCCCAGAGCCTGTTCGCCCAGAAGGGCGTCCACGCCGTCTCGACCCGCCAGATCGCCGAGATCGCCGGCATCTCGCAGCCGGCCCTCTACGCCTATTTCACCACCAAGGACGACATCGCCGCCGAGCTGTGCGTGCGGGCCTTCGCGATCCTGGGCCAGCGGATGGCCGATGCGCGGGTCGGCTACACCCCGACCACCGAGAATTTCGATCGCTGCCTGCGGGTCTATATCGACTTCGGCCTCGACCATCCCGACGCCTACCGCGTGGCCTTCATGCTGGAGAAAAGCATCGACGGCTCGTTTCTGGAGAAGACCGGCGGAAAGCCGATGGCCGCCGGCAAGGAAGTTTTCCAGGTGTTCGTCGAGATGGTCGGCGAGCTGCACGCCGGCGGGCTGATGGCCGGCGACGACGTGATGGCCGCGACCCAGTCGCTGTGGGCCGGGCTGCACGGTCTGGTCTCGCTGCTGATCGCCCGGCCGGAATTTCCCTGGATCGAGCGCGAGACGTTGATCGCCACCCATGTGGCCATGCTGCGCAGAGGCGCGCTCAAGTAGGGGGCGTTGAAGTAGAGGGCTCGGACCTCTAAGTGAGCGCCTCGCTCTTTCGGGAAGGATCCCCATGGCCCAGCTCCTGCCGCTCCAATCGTTCAGCCTGCAGGAGACCGACGACGGCTATCGCCTGCTGGTCTCGGCCATCGGCGGCGAGTCGCTCTACGTCTCGATCACCCCCGACCAGATGGACGACATCATCGACAGCCTCGAGAACGCCATGGGCGGCGAGGGTGAAGGCGGGAGCGAAGTCGAGGACGACGGGGAGTTCTAGGAACACCCTTTTCCTGGTGGCAGGGTCAGCGCCCGCAACGCCGTCAGCGCCCGGCTCAAGGTCGCCCGCTTGGCCGCCGCGCCCAGCGAGACCCGCAGGCCCTCACCGACCGCTCCCGGCGCCCGGAAGGCCTCCGCCCCCACAAGCGCCAGGCCTCGGTCCCTGGCGGCCGGCGTCGCGGTCGCGCCGGGCAGCCAGACGTGCAGGCTCTCGGGCCCGCCCGTCGCCGCCGGCAGCAGCGTCGCCGCCAGGGCGCGACGGGCCGCGGCCTCCTCGCGGACGCCCTCCAGGATCCGGGTCGCGACGCCGTCGCGGATCCAGCCGGTGACCACGGCCGCCATCAGCGGCGCGGGCATCTGGGCGATGGCGTGCAGAGTCCGCGCCGCGCCCTCGGCCTGTCCCGGCGGGGCGACGATGTAGGCCAGGCGCAGGCCGGGCGAGAGCGCCTTGGCGGTGGTGGCGACATGGAACACGCCCTCAGGCCACAGGGCGGCTAGGGCGGGCAGGGGCGCGGCGGGCAGCAGGCCGTAGGCGTCGTCCTCGATGATGGTCACGCCGGCCGCGCGCGCGATCGCCACGACCGCCTCGCGCCTCGCCAGGCTCATGGTCGCCGCCGTCGGGTTCTGGAAGGTCGGGGTGCAGCACAGCAGGCGCGGGCGATGCCGGGCGATCAGCCGATCCAGAGCTTCGGGCTCCAGCCCTTCGGCGTCCATCGGGCAGGCTGCGACGCTCAGGCCGCGCCGGGCGGCGGTGGCCAGCAGGCCCGGATAGGCGAAGGCCTCGGCCAGGATCGTGTCCCCTGGCGTCGTCAGGTGGTCCAGCAGGGCCGACAGCGCCGTCTGGGCGCCGCTGGCGACGATCACCCGCTCGGCGGCCGTCTCGCCCAGGCTCGGGGCCAGCCAGGCCGCGCCGGCCGCGCGCTGGGCCAGGGAGCCGGCGCCAGGGTGATAAGCCATCAAGGTCGCCGGATCGGTCCGGGCCAGGATCGCGCCGGTCGCCTCGCGCAGCAGCGCCGCCAGGTTCAGTCCCGCGGGCGGCGGCGGCAGGTTCATCGACAGGTCGACCAGCCCGGCCTCGTCCTCGATCGTGCGAGAACGGATGAAGGTGCCCCGTCCCGTGGTCCCCTCGATCAGCCCCCGCTCGCGGGCCAGGGCGTAGGCGCGGGTCACCGTCGTGAAGTCGATCCCAACCAGCCGGGCCACCTCGCGCTGGGCTGGGATCTGGTCGCCGGCCTGCAGCTCGCCCTCGGCCACGGCCCGCTCCAGGGCCTCGGCGATCCGGCGATAGGCGGGACCGTCCACGGCCTCGATGCGGCGCAGCCAGGCGGCGGCCGGATTCGGTGATCCCTTAGTTGCGGGCATGGCTCAATATCCATACATTAATCGCACAATGTATGGATCAATCCTGCGATTGTAGGAAGGGGCCTCCGATGGCCGAGTATGAAGTTTACGACTCCCCGACGCCGATCGAGGCCGGCTTCAAGTGCTGCTGCCCGCGCTGCGGCGAGGGCAAGCTGTTCGGTGGTTTCCTGAAGCTGGCGCCGAAGTGCGACCGCTGCGGGCTGGACTACAGCTTCGCCGACCCGGCTGACGGCCCCGCCTTCTTCGTGATGAGCGGCATCGGCATTCTGGTGATCGCCGTCTTCGCCTGGATCGAGGTGACCTATCACCCGCCGATCTGGGTGCATCTGGTGACGGTGTTCCCCGCGCTGATCATCGGCTGTCTGGCGACCCTGCGCCCGGTGAAGAGCTGGCTGGTCGCCTCGCAATATATCAACAAGGCCGAGGAAGGCCGCTTCGAGAGCCTGGGCCGCCACGACTTCGACTCGCGGCGGCTGTAGGGCTTTCCCAAATCCCCAATCTCCGCTCTCCCCGGCGAAAGCCGGGGAGAGCGGGGGAGGGGCTGGGGCTAAACCCCCAGCGACCCCGCCACCTGGCGCGTGGCCGCGTTCAGGCGGTTCCAGACATTGATCGCCGAGATGCTGATCAACAGGCCGGCCAGCGCCTTCTCGTCATAGTGGCGGGCGGCTTCGTCCCAGACCTCGTCGGAGACCGGGTCGGCCTTGTCGGCGACGCGGGTCACGGCTTCGGCCAGGGCCAGGGCGGCGCGTTCGGCCTCGGTGAAGTAGGGCGTATCGCGCCAGCCGGCGACGGTGGCCACGCGTTCGGGGCTCTGGCCGGACTTCAGGGCGCCGCGGGCGTGCATCTCCAGGCAGACGCCGCAGCCGTTGATCTGGCTGACGCGCAGGTGCAGCAGTTCGTGCAGGCTTTCCGGCACGCCCTCGACATGGGCGGACTTGGACAGCGCCATCATCGCCTTCATGGCGTCGGGCAGCAGATGGGCGGGTTGGGTCATCCTGGCGTTCATTTGGCGGGCTTGCATCGGTCTTGCTCCTTGCGGTTTGGCGACGCCGCCGGTCACATCCGACGGCTTGCGTTCGTCGAAGAGGTGACGAAGCCCGACGGAGTGATGTGACCGATGCCCCAAGAAAATTATCTCGCCGACAGGTTCGAAGCCGACCGCGCTCGCCTCCGCGGCGTGGCCTATCGGATGCTAGGCTCGCTGCCCGAGGCCGAGGACGCCGTGCAGGAAGCCTGGCTGCGGCTGTCGCGGTCGGGCGCCGACGGTGTCGACAATCTCTCGGCCTGGCTGACCACCGTGACCTCGCGCGTCTGCCTGGACATGTTGCGCAGTCGGAAATCCCGTCGCGAGGACGCGCTGGACGGCGGGATCGAACCCTCGGTCAGCGGCGAGGACGCGGTCGAGCGCGAGACGATCCTGGCCGACTCCGTCGGCCTGGCCCTGCTGGTGGTGCTGAAGTCCCTGAGCCCCGCCGAGCGGATCGCCTTCGTGCTGCACGACCTGTTCGACATGCCGTTCGACCAGATCGCTCCGATCGTCGAGCGCACGCCCGACGCGGCCCGGCAACTGGCCAGCCGGGCGCGCCGCCGGGTGCGCGGCGGCGAGACGCTGGACGTGACCCAGGCCGCGCAGAAGAGCGTGGTCGACGCCTTCCTCACCGCCTCGCGCACCGGCGACCTGGCGGGACTGATGGCCGTGCTGGCGCCGGACGTGGTGGTTCGCTCCGACGTCCTGGGCGGCGGCGGTCAGGTCCGCGAGCTGCGCGGCGCCGAGAAGGTGGCCAATTTCTACAACGGCCTGGCCCAGACCGCCCGCACGGCCCTGGTCGATGGCGCGATCGGCGCGGTGGTGGCGCCGCTGGGCCGGCTGACCCGCGTGCTCGACTTCCGCGTCGAAAACGGCCGGATCGTCGAGATCTTCGTCGCCGGCGATCCGGATCGTCTGGACGCCGTCGAAGTGGCGATGGTCTAGCCTACTTCAACAGCAGCTGCCCGCGCCGCGACAGCTCGTCCTTGATCTTGCCGGCGGCCATGCCCAGCAAGCCCGGCAGGCTGACGTCGAGGCGGGCGTGGTCCTCCAGCACCTGGACGACGCCGTTGATGGTCTGGCCCATGGCGACGGCCGAGAAGTTCAGCACGTCGCCGGCCCAGCTCTGGGTGAAGCCCTTGGCGTCGCCGCCGGGGATCTGGCCGGCCAGCTGCGCCAGGCCCTGTTCCAGCCGCCGTTTGGCCTCGGCCGCGCCCAGCTGGTGGGGGATGTTGATGCTGATGGTCTTGGCCATGGGGTCCTCTGGGCGGCTTTCCTTGGGCGGCTTTCCGGCAAAACGCGGCGGGATACGAAACGGTTTGCGCGATCGGTTCAATACGTCCGATTCTGGCGCATGGCGCGCTCAAGTTCGTCCTTACCAGATGAGGCCCCTCATCGGACCGGGGAAAAGACATGACCGACTTCGCCATGATCCAGCCGTTCGCCCGTCGTGCCCGTTTCGTGCGTCCGGGCCGTCCTGGCGGCATCCTCGGCGCGATCCACTATGCCGGCGTGCTGCTGGTCTGGCTGGCCCTGTTCGTCGTCGACCGCCCGCTGGCCCTGAAGGTGATGGCCGAGCGTCGCGCCGACTCGCCGATCCCCCGTCGCTGGGGCTGGTAGGAGACCACAAAACGCGGCATCCCTTCGGGCATGTCGATCGCCGTCTCCGTCCGCCCGGTTTCCCACCCGCTGAAGGCCCCGTTCCGCATCTCGCGCGGGGTCAAGACCGCCGCCGACGTGGTCGAGGTTATCGCCTCGGCCGACGGTCATGTCGGGCGCGGCGAGAGCGTGCCCTATGGCCGCTACGGCGAGACGGTCGACAGCGTGCTGGCCCAATTGGCGCCGGCCCTGGCCTCGACGAATGTGGACGCCGCCTGCGCCGCCCTGCCGCCCGGCGCCGCCCGCAACGCCCTGGACCTGGCGTTGTGGGATCTGCGGGCCAAGCGCACCGGGCTCAGCGTCGCGGCCGCCACCGGCCTGCCGATCCCCTCCGCCCTGGTCACCGCCGTGACGGTCAGCCTCGACACGCCCGAGGCCATGGGAGCGGCCGCCCGCGCCGTGGCCGACGCGCCCCTGATCAAGATCAAGCTCTCGGCCGAGGACCCCGCCGCCCGCCTGCGCGCTGTCGCGGCCGCCGCGCCGAACTCGCGCTTCATCGTCGATCCCAACGAGGGCTGGACCTTCGACATTCTCGACGGATTGAAATCCCTGCTGGCCGACCTGCCGATCGCCCTGGTCGAGCAGCCGCTGCCGGCCGACGCCGACCATGAGCTGGAAGGCTGGGATCCGCCGTTCACGGTGTGCGCCGACGAGTCCGTCCATGTCGGCGGCGACCTGGCGGCGCTGAAGGGGCGCTACCAGGCGGTGAATCTCAAGCTGGACAAGACCGGCGGCCTGACCGAGGCGGTCGCCATGCTGAAGGCGGCCAAGGCGCTGGGCTTCCAGGTGATGACCGGCTGCATGGTCGCCTCGTCCCTGGGCGTCGCGCCGGCGCTGCATCTGGGCGGGGCCAGCGACTTCGCCGACCTCGACGGGCCCTGGTGGCTGGCGAACGATCACCCCGGTGGCCTGCGGGTCGAGCGCGGCCGGATCACGCCGCCGAAGCCCGGCTTCTGGGGCGACGCGACGGAGGCCGAGGGGCTCTGGCTGTAGCGAGATCCGTCCGTCCCGTGGTTTGGTGCGTATCTCCGTGACCCAGCCCGAGGTCTCGACATGCCGCTCCTCACCCTGCTCGCCGTCAACGCCGCCGTCTCGGCCGTCGCCTTCCTGGCGCTCTGGCTCGTGTCGTTGCGGATCAAGGACGTCAGCTTCATCGACGCCTGGTGGGGACCGGGCATGGCGCTGCTGGCCTGGAGCACGCTGTTCCAGACCCCGGCGACACCGCACGGCCTGCTGCTGACGGGGCTGTGCACCGTGTGGGCGGCGCGGCTGGGCGGTTACCTGTTCTGGCGCTGGAGCACCCACGGGGCCGACCGGCGCTATGTCGCCATGATCGACCACGCGAAGACGCATCGCGGCTGGAGCTTCGCCAAGACCGCCCTGCTGCTGGTGTTCTCGCTGCAATTCGCCTTGGGGTTCCTGGTGGCCTTGCCGGTGCAGTTGGGCCAGCAGGGCGGGCCGCTGGGACCTCTGGCCTTCGCGGGCGCGGCCCTGGCGGTCGTCGGGATTCTGTTCGAGACCATCGGCGACGCGCAGTTGACCCGCTTCAAGGCCGACCCGGCCAACGCCGGCAAGGTCATGGACCGGGGGCTATGGCGCTACACCCGCCACCCGAACTATTTCGGCGACGCCTGCGTGTGGTGGGGGCTCTATCTGATCGCCGCTGAAACCGGCTTGGGCGCCTGGAGCCTGCCGGGGCCGATCCTGATCACCGTGCTGCTGACCCGCTGGAGCGGCGTGCCGACCACCGAGGGCAAGATGCGCAAGTCCAAGCCGGGCTATGAGGACTACGTGGCGCGGACCAGCGGCTTCGTGCCGTGGTTTCCGAAGAAGATCGGCCAAGCTCAATAAACCGTGTTATCCCTGAAGCCTCGTAGAGGCTGTCCGGGACCCAGGGGCGGCGCGCGGCGCGTTTCGTCACCCCCTGGGTCCCAGCTCTGCGCTTCGCTTCGGCCGGGATGACAAGCTTTGGGTGCGAAGGAGCTTTCAGGCCCCCAGCTTCTCGATCAGCGCCATCGCGGCCGCCGGATTGCGCACCTTGGCCCCCGCGATGAAGTAGGCGAACACATCCCCGCGTTGGGCCCATGCCCGCGCCTGCCTCACCACCCCGTCCAGCTCCTCCGAGCTCATCCCGGTCGGCTCGTCCGGCTTGCTGGACATCAGCCGCGCATAGGTGAAATCCGCCGTCGGCTGGTCGATGCAGGGCCAGGTCGGCTCCTCGTCGTCGACGGCGTAGACGATGGCCGCGCCATACTTGGCGGCCAGGTCGTAGAATTCCTGGCAGGCGAAGGTCGGGCTGCGAACCTCCAGGGCGTGGCGGAGTGGAACGCCCTTCCGATCCTTTGGCAGCAATTTCAGGAAACCCTCGAAATCCGTCGCGTCGAACTTCTTGGTCGCCATGAACTGCCAGTTGATGGGACCCAGTTTCGGACCCAGTTCCTCAAGCCCCTGGGACAGGAATTTTTCGAGGGAATCGTTGTTTTCGGACAGCACCTTGCGGTTGGTGCAGAAGCGGCTGGCCTTGACCGCGAACACGAAGTCGTCCGGCGTCTCGTCGCGCCACTTCTGCCAGCTGTTGGGCTTGAAGGTCGAATAGTAGGTGCCGTTGATCTCGATGCTGGTCAGCTTCGACGAGGCGTATTTCAGCTCGTCCTTCTGCTTGAGATCGTCGGGATAGAAGGTCCCGCGCCAGGGCTCGAACGTCCAGCCGCCGATACCGGTTCGGATCTTGCCCATGCGAGAATGTTCCCTTGATGTTCTCTCGGAAATTAGGCGAGGTTTGGCGGTGCGTCGAGGCTGAAAATCCTCTCCCCGTGGGAGAGGTGTCGGCGCAGCCGACGGAGAGGGACGTGGCCGGCGTGGCAGGACTTCCCCCTCCGGTCGCTGCGCGACCACCTCCCCCGCTAGGGGGAGGATTTATGGCGCACGACCTCGGCGGGGTCGTGCGAACATCGGCTCGTTTCCTTGATCCAGGCGCCGCCGCCGTCCAAGCAGGCGTCGACGGTCAGCCATTCCTGAATATGCGGCGCGGCGGCGATAGCGCCGGCGAGAACTAGGGCCGCGACGTACCAGATCAAGCGCCGCCGCCTCACCTCAGCACTCCACCCGGTTGACCGACAGGCCCACGGCCAGACCGCCCATCGAGGTTTCCTTGTAGATCTCGTTCATGTCCTCGCCGGTGCGCTTCATCGTGGCGATCACCTTGTCGAGGCTGACCGAGTGCTGGCCATCGCCGAGCAGGGCCAGCCTGGCGGCGTCGATGGCCTTGATGGCGCCCATGGCGTTGCGCTCGATGCAGGGGATCTGCACCAGGCCGCCGATCGGGTCGCAGGTCAGGCCAAGGTTGTGCTCCATGCCGATTTCGGCGGCGTTCTCGACCTGGGCGTTGGTCCCGCCCAGCGCCGCCGCCAGGCCAGCGGCGGCCATCGAGCAGGCCACGCCCACCTCGCCCTGGCAGCCGACCTCGGCCCCGCTGATCGAGGCGTTGCGCTTGTAGAGCGCGCCGATCGCCGCGGCGGTCAGCAGGAACACGCGGATCTGCTCGGGCGTCCCCTTGTGGAAGCGGACGAAGAACCGCAGCACGGCCGGGATCAGGCCCGCCGCGCCATTGGTCGGGGCGGTGACCACGCGGCCGCCGGCGGCGTTCTCCTCGTTGACCGCCATGGCCCACAGGTTGACGAAGTCCATGGCCGCCAGCGGGTCGCTCATCTGGCGCTCCATCCGGCCCAGGATGGTCTGGTGGATCTGGTGGGCCCGGCGCTTGACGGCCAGGCCGCCGGGCAGGACGCCGTCCTGGCGCATGCCGCGATCGATGCACGCCTCCATGGCCCGGAAGATGCGGTCGAGGCCGGCGTTCATCGCCCCCTCGTCCATCCGGGCCAGCTCGTTGGCGGCCATGACCTGGGCGATGGTCAGGCCGGCCTGCGCGGCGCGGTCCAGCAGGTCGGCGCCGCTCTCGAACGGGAAGGGGACGGCGGGGCCTTCGTCCGGCGGGGCGTTGCTGCCCATTTCGCGCTCGTCGCGGACGAAGCCGCCGCCGATCGAGAAGTAGGTGCGTTCGGCCAGCACTTCGCCGGCCTTGTCGAAGGCGGTGAAGGTCAGGCCATTGGGGTGCTGCGGCAGGCGCTCGTGGCCCAGCCAGACGATGTCGCGGGCCTCGTCGAAGGCGATGGCGTGATCGCCAGCCCCCATCTGACCACCCAGATTCAAGGACTGGGTGGCTTGGCTCTCCAGCAGGGCGCGCTCGCCGGCGTCGGGATCGAGCGTCGCGGGCACGAAACCCATCAGGCCCAGGATCACGGCGCGGTCGGTGGCGTGGCCCCGACCGGTCAGGGCCAGCGAGGCGTAGAGGCGGACCTCCACCCGGTGGACGCTCGTGAGCTTACCGGCCTCGCGCAGGCGGCCGACGAACAGCACGGCGGCGCTCATCGGCCCCATGGTGTGGCTGCTCGACGGGCCGACGCCGAGTTTGAAGAGGTCGAAGACGGAGGCGGTCATGATCGTGGGTCCGCCCTCGTCCTTCGACAGGCTCAGGATGAGGGCTACTGGGGAGGCTTTTGGGGTACTAAGGGCGGCGCAATCGAGATCCTCATCCTGAGCTTGTCGAAGGACGAGGATCTCGTAGCGCTTATCCTACTTCCGCTGCGCGGCGGTCTTGTCGCGCAGGGCCTTGAATTCCGAACCCGCCTGCCATTGCGGCCAGACGCGGCTGTTGGCCAGGTCGTGGCCGATCTCGTAGACGAGACCCAGGTCCATGGCCTGACCCGACAGGTCCCAGTCGGCCGACCATTCGTCCGCCGGCTGGTGATAGCGCTTCTCGGTGTAGTCGGCCTCGGCCTTCTCGCCGGCCTCCTTGCCGCCCTTCACCAGGTCGTTGCCCGAGCCGATCGAAATGGCCGGCACGCCGCGCTTGGCGAACGGGAAGTGGTCCGAGCGGTAGAAGTGGCCGGCCTGCGGGACGGGATCCGGCGTGAAGTAGCGGCCGTGCAGCTTGGCCTTGGCGACCAGCATGTCCTGCAGGTCGACCTTGCCGTCGCCCGAGGTGCCGATGTCCTTGGCCGGACCGGCGGCCGACAGGGCGTCGATATTGATGTCGCCGACCGTGGCAGCCAGCGGGAAGAGAGGATTCGAAGCGTAGTATTCCGAGCCCAGCAGGCCCTTTTCCTCGGCGGTCACGGCCAGGAACAGGATCGAGCGCTGCGGCGCGGGCTGGCTCTTGAAGGCGCGGGCCAGCTCCAGCAGGGCGGCGATGCCGTCGGCGTTGTCGACGGCGCCGTTATAGATCTTGTCGCCCTTGGCGTCCGGAGCGCCGACGCCCAGGTGGTCCCAGTGGCCGCTGTAGATGACGGTCTCGTTCGGGAACTTCGCGCCGACGATGCGGCCGGCGACGTTCTTGGAGATGATCACCTCGTGCTTGACCTTGTAGTCGGCCGAGAAGGTGACGCCCTTCAGTTCCACCGGCTTGAAGTCGCGGGTCTGGGCCTGCTTCTTCAGGGCGTCGAAATCCAGGCCGGATTTCTTGAAGAGGTCGACGGCGGTATCGCGCTGGATCCAGGCCTCCATCGCCGGGTGCGACTTGCCCGGCTCCTTGCGGACGATGTCGAACATCGTGTTGGTGTTGGAGTTCTTGACCGTGTTCCAGCCGTACGAGGCCGGGGCCGTCTCGTGGACGATCAGGACGCCGGCCGCGCCCTGGCGGGCGGCTTCCTCGTACTTGTAGGTCCAGCGGCCATAATAGGTCATGGCCTTGCCGCCGAAGTCACCGGAACCGGTCTCGAAGTCCGGGTCGTTGATCAGCACGACCAGGATCTTGCCCTTCAGGTCCAGGCCCTTGAAGTCGTCCCAATTGCGCTCCGGCGCCTTGACGCCATAGCCGACGAAGACCAGCGGGGCGTCCTTGATCGAGACGCTGTCGACATTGGTCATGGCCGCGCGGATGGCGACCTGTTCGCCCTGGGTCAGGGCCTGCTTGGCGCCGCCGACCGTGACGCTGGCCGCGACCGGGCCGGTGATCTCGAACTTGCCCAGCGGCACGTTCTGGGTCCAGGCGCGCTTGCCGTCCTTTTGCAGGTCGCCGGCGGGGGAGAGGCCGATGGCCTTCATCTGGTCGACGATATAGCCGACGGCCTTCTTCTCGCCCTCGGTGGCGGGGCCGCGGCCCTCGAACGCGTCGGACGACAGCACCTTGATGTGAGCCGACAGCCTGGCGGGGTCGATCTTGGGCGCGTCCGCCGCGTGCGCCAGCATGGGCGCGGCGAGCAGGGCGGTGGCGAGCAGCAGGCGTTTCATCTCAAGCCCTCTTTGGGGGAAATTTCGTCGTTGGGCGCGGACCCTAGAGGGGCTTTTCCGGCGTGGCTAGGTATTTGGTTTGGGATAGCGGCACCTGTACATCTCAACACAGAATCCGCTCTCCCCGGCGAATGCCGGGGCCCAGTTCAGCCTGAGAGATCGGGGTGTTCGCGCTCTCCGCGCGGCCGATCACAAAACGACCGTGGGTTCGATCTGGGCCCCGGCATTCGCCGGGGAGAGCGGTGCAAAAAAGCTCACCCGCCGCCCGTCCACCGCCCAGCGGTCCAGCTTTTCACCGTCCCAGACGTGCAGGGCGTCATAGAGATTGATGGTCGGATCGCAGTGGCCAGGCTGCAGCCAGACCAGGTCGCCGACCTTGGGCGCATCAGTCGGGATGGCGCGGTCGGGATCGGCGTCGGCGTCGGCCACGGCCCGGTCGAAGCTCAGCGGATCGCGGCCGCCGGCCTTCAGCACGTCGATCAGGGCCGGGTGGGCGATCATGCCGTGCTCGTCGCCCATCGGCCGCCAGAGGGAGCCCGGCGCGGCGCCGGCGACCACCCGGGCCGGCGGGCCGTCCATCGACACGGCCTTGAAGCCGGCGTCGACGGTCACGTGGCTCTTGTGGTTGGCCGAGACCACGGTCGAGGCGATGAACAGCGCCGGCTCGAACGCCCAGGCTTCGCCGTCCGGCGCGCCGCAGGCGTCGTACTCGACGTCCATGACCGCGTAGGACCCGGCCTGCAGCTCGGTATAGACGCCCGAGGCCAGGTCGAAGGCGTGGGCGCCCGTGCCGCCGCCCGTCACCACGCCCGGCGGCAGGCCGGCGGCGGTCAGTTCGGCGACCAGGGTCTTCAACACGACGTGGGACGCTTCGGCGGTGCTCCGACGCAGCGCCAGGTCGTCCATATGCTGGATATGGCCGAGATAGGCCTGGATCCCGGCGAACCGCAGGCCTGGCGCGGCGTCGGCGGCGCGGGCCAGTTTCAGGGCGTCCTTGGGATAGGCGCCGGCGCGGTGGGTGCCCAGGTCGAGGTCGACGACCAGGTCCAGCGTGACGCCGGCCGCGACGGCGGCGTCGGACAGGCGATCGATCTGGCCCTCGTCATCGGCGACCACGCCGACGGTCGCGCCGGTCTTGGCTAGCGCGGCCAGGCGCGGCGGTCCCCAGGGCGGGACTGGGGCGGTGACGAGGATGTCGGTGATCCCGCCGGCCACATAGGCCTCGGCCTCGCCGACCGTCTGGCAGCACAGGCCCACGGCGCCGCCTTCGACGATCAGGCGGCCCAGAGTCGAGCACTTGTGGGTCTTGCCGTGGGCGCGCAGGCGCACGCCGGCGGCGTCGCACAGGGCCTGCATGCGGGCGAGGTTGCGGGTGAGCGCCGCGCGGTCGACGACCAGGAGGGGCGTCTGGGGGAGATGTTCGGCGCCTGGAAGTTCCATGTTGTCCTCAATCCTCCTCTTGTCATCCCGGCCGAAGCGAAGCGTAGAGCCGGGACCCAGGGGCGGCGCGCATAGCGCTCTGTCACTCCCTGGGTCCCGGACAGCCTCTGCGAGGCTTCCGGGATGACAAGGATTTTGTTGCTTAGATCTCACCCCGGAGCACGCTGGCGAACAAGCCCGGATCGACATTGCCGCCCGACAGCACGATCGCGGCCGTCCGGCCTCTCAGGTCGATCTTTCCGGTCAGCGCCGCCGTCAGCGCCACGCAGCCGCCGGGCTCGACCACCAGCTTCAGCACCGAGAAGGCGTAGCGCATCGCCTCGGCGACCTCGGCGTCGGTGACGGCGGCGATCCCGCTCAGCGTCTTGCTGTTGATCGCCCAGGTCAGCTCGCCGGGGGTCGGGGTCAGCAGGGCGTCGCAGATCGAGCGGGCGTCCTTGTCGATGGTTTCGCGCCGGCCGCTCTCCAGCGAGCGGCGGGTCTCGTCGAAGCCGGCGGGCTCGGCCCCCCAGACCTCCGTGGACGGAGAAAGCGCCTTCACCGCCGTCGAGGTCCCGGCGATCAGGCCGCCGCCGCCGACGGGCGACAGCACCCGGTCCAGCGTGACGCCCAGCGCCTTGGCCTGCTCGACGATCTCGATCCCCAGCGTGCCTTGTCCGGCGATGATGTGCGGATCGTCATAGGACGGCACGACCACGCAGCCGCGCTCGGCGGCGATCTGGTCGGCGATGGCCACGCGGTCCTCGGTGAAGCGGTCGTAGAAGCGGATCTCGGCCCCGAAGCCCCGGGTGCCCTCGACCTTCACGGCCGGCGAGTCCGACGGCATGACGATCAGGGCCGGGATCTCCAGCAGCTTGGCCGCCAGGGCCACGCCCTGGGCGTGGTTGCCGGACGAGAAGGCCACGACGCCCCGCGCCTTCTCCGCGTCGGTCAGCTGGCTGAGGCGGTTATAGGCTCCCCGGAACTTGAAGGCCCCGGCCCGCTGCAGGGTCTCGGGCTTCAGGAAGATCCGCCCGCCCAGGCGCGCGTTCAGCGCCGGGCTCTCGATCAGCGGTGTCTCGACGGCCAGACCCTTCAGGCGACCGGCGGCGGCTTGGATGTCGGCGAGGCAGATGTTCATGCCCCCCAGGTTTAGGGGTTGCGGCGGCGCTTTTGAAGCGCCGCCGCCGCATCGGGGCAAAACCGTTCAAGGAGCGCCCCTGAAACAGTTTGCGACCTTCGTCGTTCAATCCATATAGGGATGGGCTGACTGTTCAGGACGACTCGATGAAGACCGCCATGTTCGCCGCCGCGGCTGCTGTCGTGCTGGGGTGCGCCGCCCCCGCCATGGCCGAAGAGGCATTCGTCGGGGTCTACAAGCACGACGTGACCTTCATCGGCGACGCGGTCGGCCTGGGCGCCGCCGGGCGCGAGGACGGGGCCGACATCCACCTCGGCTACCGCACCGACAAGCTGGAAAACCTGCGTTGGCTGGGCAAGCCGCAGGTCCACGCCATGGTGTCGATCAACACCAAGAACACCTCGAACTTCGTGGCCACCGGCTTCGACTGGAAGATCGAGCTGGGCCAGCCGGGCGGCTTCTATTTCCGCCCCGGGATCGGCCTGGCCTATACCGACGGCAAGGCCGGCCTGCCGCCCGCCAACGCGCCGGGCCTGACCCAGGCCGAGCGCGATCGCCGGACCTATCTCTATTATCACCGCATCGATTTCGGCTCGAAGGTGCTGTTCGAGCCGGAGCTGGCCCTGGGCTACCAGGTCAGCGACAAGGTGTCGGTCGAGCTTTCCTATACCCACCTGTCGAACGGCCAGATCTTCCACCAGGGCAAGAACCAGGGGCTTGACGACGCGGGGGTCAGGCTGGTTTACGCCTTCTGACTTCGCGCCGAGCCGATTTGACGGTTCGCGTGTCGCCCCTTGAAAACAAGGGTGGCCAAAACTGATTGAACGTCCGGGGTCGAGTCCTGTCGAAGGACCCCGCGACGTCACCCGGCAGGCGACAAGGCATATCTCCACCATGGCAAACGTGACCGTTGTCGGCGCCCAGTGGGGCGACGAAGGCAAGGGCAAGATCGTCGACTGGCTCAGCAACCGGGCCGATGTCGTCGTGCGGTTCCAGGGCGGCCACAACGCCGGCCACACGCTGGTGGTCGACGGCAAGGTCTACAAGCTGGCCCTGCTGCCCTCGGGCGTCGTCCAGGGCAAGCTGTCGGTGATCGGCAACGGCGTCGTGGTCGATCCCTGGCATCTGCTCTCCGAGATCGACAAGATCGCCGACCAGGGCGTCAACATCACCCCCGAACTGCTGATCCTGGCCGACAACGCCTGCCTGATCCTGCCGCTGCACCGCGACCTGGACCAGGCCCGCGAGGCGGCCTCGACCCAGAAGATCGGCACCACCGGCCGCGGCATCGGTCCGGCCTATGAGGACAAGGTCGGCCGCCGCGCCATCCGCGTCGCCGACCTGGCCGATCCCGAAGCCCTGAAGCCGAAGATCGAGCGTCTGCTGAGCCACCACGGCGCCCTGCGGCGCGGCCTGAACCTGCCGGAGGCCAACGCTCAGGAGCTGTTCGACGCCTTGATGGAACTGGCCCCGCGCATCCTGCCCTACGCCCAGCCGGCGTGGCGGGTGCTGGACCAGGCCTACAAGGCCGGCCGCCGCATCCTGTTCGAAGGCGCGCAAGGCTCGCTGCTGGACGTCGACCACGGCACCTATCCGTTCGTCACCTCGTCCAACACCGCCGCCGGCCAGGCCTCGGCCGGTTCGGGCATGGGCCCGTCGGCGACCGGCTTCGTGCTGGGCATCGTCAAGGCCTACACCACCCGCGTGGGTGAAGGCCCGTTCCCGGCCGAGCTGTTCGACGAGGTCGGCAAGCACCTGTCGACCGTCGGCCGCGAGGTCGGCGTCAACACCGGCCGCGCCCGTCGCTGCGGCTGGTTCGACTCGGTGCTGGTGCGCCAGTCGGTGGCCATCAACGGCATCCACGGCGTCGCCTTGACCAAGCTGGACGTGCTGGATGGGCTGGAGACCCTGAAGATCTGCGTCGGCTACAAGATCGGCGACAAGGTCCTCGACTACCTGCCGGCCGGCCTGCGCGACCAGGCCGCCGCCACGCCGGTCTACGAGGAGATCGCCGGCTGGACCGAAAGCACCGCCGGCGCCCGCTCGTTCAAGGACCTCAACGCCAACGCCATCAAGTATGTGCGTCGCGTCGAGGAACTGATCGGCGCCCCGGTCGCCCTGCTGTCCACCAGCCCCGAGCGCGACGACACCATCCTGATGCGAGACCCCTTCCAGGGATAGAGCGCAAAAAAGGCGCGGCGGACTGTCGCACGGTAAACGCTTGGTGAACCTTGTTCGCCTAGCCTCCCGCGACCTAGAGCAGGGCGGCCTGAAGCTCTAGTT
This sequence comes from Caulobacter sp. GW821-FHT05F04, assembly GCF_059419665.1. Taxonomy (NCBI): domain Bacteria; kingdom Pseudomonadati; phylum Pseudomonadota; class Alphaproteobacteria; order Caulobacterales; family Caulobacteraceae; genus Caulobacter; species Caulobacter sp. GW821-FHT05F04. The sequence goes on along the minus strand of NZ_JBWKSF010000001.1, from coordinate 872,493 downwards.
TTGCGGGAGGAGCGTTTGGCTCTTCGAGATATCCTGGACGACGGACGAGAAGGCGCCTCGCTCTTGATGAGCCGGCGCAGCCGGGTCGCGCGCCTGACCGTCACCACCCTGGTGGGCGGGCTGCTGGCCTTTCACTTCGGCGCCGGGCCGGCCCTGGCCTGGGGCGCGGTGAATGTCGTCCTCGAAGGCTGGCTCGTCTATCTGCAACTGGTCTTCGAACCGCGCCAGACCGGTCGCACGCGGCTGGCTCTGCGGGTGGGGCCGCCGGCCTGCTTCGCGGCCGCCTGGTCGATCATGGCCGGCTGGAGCGCGGTGCACGGTCCGATAGCGATGAAGTTCGCCGCCGTGATCATCCTGTTCGGCATGGTGGTCGAGGGGCTGAAATACGCCACGGTCAGCTGGGCGGCCATGCTCGCCATCCTGCCCGGGCCGTTCGGCGCCCTGACCCTGATCGCCCTGCTGGCCAAGCGCTTCACCGTTTGGGACAAGGCCGTGGTCCTCGTGACGATCGCCGGCCTCATCGGCTACGCCATCGACGCGGTGCGCGTGATGCGCAAGTCCGCCCAGGCTCTCGAGCGCGCCGAGATCGAGGCCCTGGAGGCCAGTCGCGCCAAGTCGGACTTCCTGGCGATGATGAGCCATGAGCTGCGCACGCCGATGAATGGGATGCTGGGTCTGGCCCATGCCCTGCGCGGCACCAACCTCGACGCGCGCCAGATGGACTATCTGGACACGATCGAGCAGTCGGGCCACGGCCTGATGACCATTCTCAACGACATCCTCGACCTGTCGAAGGTCGAGGCCGGCAAGCTCGTCCTGGATGTCGCGCCGTTCGACATCCGCAAGTCGGTCTCGCAGATCCGCCTGGTCTGGCGCGAGACCGCGCTGTTGAAGGGCGTCGAGCTGGCGGTCGAGATCGATCCGGCGACCCCGGCCTGGCTGGCGGGTGACGATGCGCGCGTGCGCCAGATCCTGCGCAACCTGATTTCCAACGCCCTGAAGTTCACTGACGCCGGCCGGGTTGTCATCCGCGTCGCGCCGAACGGACCTGGAGAGGGCGACGGGATCGCCCTGTCCGTGTCCGACACCGGCGTGGGCATGGACGCCGCCCAGGTCGCCCAGCTCTTCACCCCGTTCGTCCAGGGCGACCGCACGACCGCCCGCCGGTTCGGCGGCACCGGCCTGGGCCTGGCCATCTGCCGGCGCCTGGCCGAGCAGATGGGGGGCGAGATCGGCGTGGAAAGCACGCTGGGCGAGGGCTCGATCTTCACCGCCCGCCTGCCGCTGCCCGCCGCCGCGGCGCCGGAGGACGCATCGGACGACGCCGCCGCCGCCGACCTGACCGGCGCGCGGGTGCTGGTCGTCGACGACAACGCCATCAACCAGACCGTGGCCCGCGCCATCCTGGAAGCCGCCGGAGTCCTGGTGGCGACCGCCGCCGATGGCCACACGGCCCTGGCCCGCCTGCGAGTCGAGGACTTCGACGTCGTGCTGATGGACGTGCACATGCCGGTGATGGATGGCGTCGAGACCGTGCGCCGCATCCGCGCGGGCGAGGGCGGCCGGGTCGACCTGCCGGTTGTGGCCCTGACCGCCGACGCCATGGTCGGCGACGCCGAGCGCCTGCTGGCCCAGGGCTTCGACGACGCCCATCCCAAGCCGATCCAGCCGGCCGGACTGCTGATGACGGTGGCCAGGATGCGCGGCGCGGCGTCGGCGCCCGAAGCGCTAAAGGCCGCGAGCTAGAGCCTATTCCCCGATATAGCGGGCCAGTCCTCCGGGGCGCCCGTGGGGAAGGATTCGAGCGACCCCGCGTCCCCACTTCCGGTTGCGTGCGATTGAGCGAACATCGTTTGGTTAGCGTTTGTTAGCCACCCCGGCCTTATGACGGCGTGTCTACACAAGGGGTTTTCGTGTCCGCACTCGCGCGTCGCCGCAAGCTGAAGCCGATCCACAAGTCCGATCGGATGATGCGCAGCCTGCGCGCCCTGGAGCGCACGGCCTCGACCAGCCGTGTCCTCAACCTGCTGGCCGTCGAAGCCGAGAGCGCCCACCGGCCCGAATACGCTCAGGCGCCGCTGTTCCGGAACCGGACCCTGAACACCGCCATCGTGCTGAAGCACCGCCTGCGCAACGACGACATCTACCTGTTCGACGAAGCCCGGCCGACGGCGACCAAGATCATCATCCCGTTCGACCGCAAGGACCTGGGGCTGGGCGGCCAGTCGGTGTTCGTGGGTCAGCGCGGCTGGGCCGATCTGGTGGTCGAGGCCTGCAACGCCTCGGGCGACATGAGCCGCGATCTCGCCACCCTGCGGATGATCGACGTGCTGCCGTCACTGGATCCGTTCCTGCTGCGCGAGCACCTGCGCCGCCACGGCGTGCTGGTGGCCAACTGCTATTTCGCCCTGTCGACGGCCGACTACGAGAACATGCAGGGCTTCGTGACCCTGGAAATCTCACGGCTGATCGAACTGGCCTATCGCGGGGCGGGCGGCGTCGGCCGCGCCCATGCCGCCCGCCTGGTCGAGGCCCTGCTGTCGACCGATGTCGACGAGCGCCTGGAGCCGCTACGCGACACCCTGGTCATGGAGGGCGAGAGCTTCAAGGAGGGCGTCTTCAGCTGGAAGGGCTTCCTCTACTACAAGTGGATGCTGACCAAGCTGTGGCCGCAGCTGACCACGGTGGGCCAGGAGATCGGCCGCTTGATCGTCACCGGCAACAAGGACGCCGAGACCGCCAAGTTCGTCGACGACTCCCGCCGCCGCCTGCAGGGCGGGGTGCTGGTCGAACGCTCGGCGATCCTGCGCACGCTGAAGGTCTATGACGACGCGTTCGAGGACCTGATCGAGAACGGCCGGCCCACGGCCTTCCGCGACTTCCTGCTGCGCGCGCCCGAGATGTTCCTGTCGCTGGGCGAGCGGGTGGGGGTGATCTCGCACATCTCCAGCTACTGGCGTTATCGCTTCCCCCAGAACGAGCCGCTGACGGTCGACGTCGAGGAGGCCATCGATATCCTGATGGACTTCGAGGCCGGCCTGTCGGTGCCCCTGGGCGCCTAGCGAGCGCACGGAGCGAGCACGGCAAACTGACGCGATTAATCGCCGCGCGATTATAAGCGGATTTTTACATTCTGGGTCTATTCGTCGGGGTCTAGTTTCGAGGAGTCTGTGGTCCGTGTTCGACGGTAACGTCCGCACAATCCAGCGTGTCGCCGCCAAGGTGCAGCGAGTCATGGTCGTCGATCCGAATCCGGCGACGGCGCGCTTGCTGGCCGAGCACCTGCGCCCCCTGGGGGGCGTGCAGATCTTCGCCGCGCCATCGGCGGAGAAGGGCTACGCCATGGCCCGCGCCACCGATCCCCAGCTGATCTTCGTCGAGCACAACCAGGCTGGCGTCGACGGCCTGGCCTTCACCCGCAAGATTCGCCGCAGCGACCTGATGTGCCGCGAGGCCCCGGTCATCATGTGCACGGCCGAAGCCACCGCCGAAGCGATCTTCGGCGCCCGCGACGCCGGCGTGCACGAGTTCATGCGCAAGCCCTTCAATCTGGGCGATCTGGAGCGCCGCCTCGAAGCGGTGACCCTCAAGCCGCGCGACTGGATCGAGGCCGTGGCCTATGTCGGTCCCGACCGCCGCCGCTTCAACTCGGCCGACTACAAGGGCCCGCGCAAGCGCAAGGCCGACGGGGCCGGCACGCCCGGCGCGCGCCTGTCCCAGGCCCTGCGTATCGTCAAATCCGCCGCCACCGCGCTGGACAGCGATCCGGCCCAGGCCCGCCGCGCCCTGATCGCCCAGGCGGTCGAGTTGCGCAAGGTCGGCGAGTTCATCAAGGACCGCCGCCTGGTCGAGGCCGCCGCGGCGCTGGAAACCTGCATGGGCGCGGACCTGGCCGGTCCCGCGGCCCGCTCGGAGCTGGTCAAGCGCATTGACGCCCTGCTGGGCTTCATGGTCGGCGAGGACACGGGCCGGGCGGCATAAGGTTCTCCCCCGTGTCATGGGAGAGCATAAGTAAAGAAAGGCGGCGTCCGACGGGCGCCGCCTTTCTTTGTTTTCGAGATTGTGGCGGAACCCAGTCAAACTATGTCGTCATAAAGGCGTCATTGTTTCGTCGTGGAGACGAGACGCCCCGCCGCTAAGGCCTCCCCACTGAAGCTCGAAAGTCGCGCGAAGTCGCGACGGCACTGGGGGTACACATGTCCATCCGCATCCGAGCGGCGCTGCTGCGCCGCGCAAGCATCCTTTCGCTCGTGCTGGCGACCGTCGCCGGCGTGGCGCATGCCGACCCCATCGCCAGCGCCGACGCCGTCGCCAAGGCCGATGAGACCGACACCACCGTCAGCGACATCGTCATCACCGGTCGCCGCCCGCTGGCCGAGAGCCAGGCCGTGGCGCTGCAGATCCAGAAGAACTCCGACTCGCTGGTCAGCGTGCTGTCGGCCGACGCGGTCGGCGCCCTGCCCGACCAGAACATCGCCTTCGCCGTCGGCCGCCTGCCGGGCGTGGGCGTCGAGCGCGACCAGGGCCAGGCCCGCTACATCAACCTGCGCGGCGCGCCGTCCTACTGGACGACCCTGTCGTTCGACGGCCTCAGCGTCGTCAGCCCGGAAGGCCGCGCCACGCGCTTCGACAACATCCCCTCGGCGATCGCCAGCCAGATCACGGTCCAGAAGGCCATCGTGCCGTCGATGCCGGGCGACACGGTCGCGGGCAATGTCGACATCCGCACCCGCCGCGCCTTCGACTACAAGGGCCAACACATCACCGGCAAGCTGGGCTGGGGCCGCGTCAAGCTGGGCGGCGGCGACGAGATCGACAGCAACCTCGTCTATTCGAACGTCTTCGGCGACAAGTTCGGCATCGTGGCCCAAGGCTCGTACTATTCGCGCGAGATGGCGACCGACAACTGGGAAACCGACCCGTATCTCAGCAACACCGTCGCGCCCGACAAGAAGTTCGCCCGCGAGCACGAGAACAAGCACTATCGCCTGACCCGCGAGAACCTGTCGGCCTCGATCCGGCTGGACTACAAGTTCGACGAGAACAACTCGATCTTCGCCAGCACGATCAACACCTATTATCACGACGACGAACTGCGCGATAACTTCCTCTTCCGCCTGGACCAGGGCACGGACGCGGCCGGCGCCGGCTATACCAGCGCCGCCTATATCAACGCCAACAACCCGACCTTCGGCACGAGCTATGGCGCGCGCATCGACAGCCGCATCGACTACCGCAACAGCAAGGAAGCCATGTCCACCAACACGGTGGGCGGCGAGCACAAGTGGAACAAGTTCAGCGCCTCTTGGCGGCTGAACTACACCTACACCCAGGACGGCCGTGACACCCCGGTGACCATGGCGTTCCGGAGCCCCTCCAGCTTCCTGCTGCGTCCGACCGTCGAGTACGATTTCCGTAACGGCGACGTGAACACGGTCAAGCTCTTCCAGACCGGCGGCCTGACCGGCGCCCGCACTCGCGGCGCCCAGGTGACCAACATCGAGGACTTCCAGTTCCCGCTGACCAGCGCCGGCAACCTCAAGGGCGGCGACTTCACCAACGCCCTGACCGCCAAGGCCGACTTCGACTACGAGGCCGAACTGGGCGGCCATGAGACCAAGTTCGAGTTCGGCGGCCTGTGGACCGACCGCACCAAGAAGTCGCGTGAAAGCGCCTTCAGCCAGGCTTTCTCGGGCTCCACCGCGCCGGCCTGGGCGCAGTTCGCGACCAATATCGGCTATCTGGGCAGCCAGAACCTCAACTACACCTTCCGCTACACCGACAAGGACTACACGACCAACTTCGTAAAGGGCCTCGTCGCCGCCGGCACGGCGACCAAGACCGACACCACGGAGAACTACTGGCGCGTGGGCGAGACGATCACCGCCGGCTACGCCATGGGCACGACCCGCTTCGACTGGGGCAACCTCGTCTACGGCGTCCGCGTCGAGCACATCGAGAACGAGGGCCAGGCCTATGTCAGCTTCCCGGCCGCGGGCGCGACCCCGGCCGGCGTGCGCCTGGTCAAGACCAAGAGCGACGACACGCTCTACTATCCCAGCGCCCACCTGAACTGGAACCTGCAGGAAGACCTGAAGCTGCGGGTCGGCGTCACCACCTCGGCCTCGCGCGCCGATTTCGATGACCTGCGCCCGAACTTCACCTTCAGCGACAGCAACCAGACGGTCTCGGGCGGCAATCCCAACGCCAAGCCCGAACGCCAGGTCGGCCTGGACACCTATCTGGAATGGTACGCCGGCCAGGAGACCTTCCTGTCGGCGGGCGTGTTCTACAAGGACCTGAAGGACGTCCTGGTCCAGACCTCGCGCACGTTCGGCGACAGCTCGCTCAACAGCAATGGCGTCGACCGCTCGGGCTACGCCTACAGCAGCATCGACAACGCCGGCGAAGGCCACCTGCAGGGCATCGAGCTGTTCTTCAGCGGCACCGCCAAGACCTTCGTCGAGCAGCATAGCCTGCCCGATTGGCTGGGCGGCTTCGGCACGCGCCTGTCGGGCACCTGGACCTCGTCGAAGGTCACCCTGCCGTCGGTCGGCGGCGCGCCGGCCCGCACCATCTCGGTGCTGGGCACCTCGGACGCCGTCTATAACGTCCAGGCCATCTACGAAAAGTACGGCATGACCCTGCGTCTGGCCTACCAGTACCGCACGCCGTGGGGCCAGTCGGTGGGCGCCTATCGCGTCGTCAACGGCGGGACCTATCCGAACGGCAACGGCGATATCTTCTGGGACAGCGACGAGGAGATGGACTTCTCGGCCCGCTATCGGGTCAACAAGAACCTCGAAGTGTTCTTCGACGCCAGCAACCTGACCAACCAGGGCGCGCGCCGCTACGGCGACCAGTCGCGCTACCCGATCGAGTACGAGAAGTTCGGCCGCCGCTATGTCGGCGGGGTGCGCTTCAACTTCTGACGTCTAACGCTTGCCCGCGGGGCGTTGCAGCCAGTGGCGCAGCGCCCCGTTCACCGGCCCTGGCGCCTCCATCGGCGTCATGTGGCCGGTGTTGGGGATGACCAGCAGGTGCGAACAGCCGATCGCCGCCGCCATCGCGCGATGACCGGCGGCGGGCGTGATCTGGTCGTTCTCGCCGACAATGACCACCAGCGGCACGCGCAGGGCCTTCAGCGCCGCCTCGCCGTCCTCGCGCTCCAGGCTGTTCTGGCGCAGGAAGACCTCACGGCCCAGGCGCTGGGTCATGTCGACGATGCGGCCGGTCAGGTCGGCGTCGTCCAGGCGCGAGGCGTCGACATAGCTCTTCATGATCGCCTGGCCGATCCCCAGGAACGTCCCGCCCTTGGCGGCCGCCTTGTTCAGGGCCCGGCGCTGGGCGGCGCGCTCGGCCGTGTCGACGCGCATCGAGGTGTCCAGCAGGGCCAGCCGCTCGATGCGCTGAGGCGCGATCCGCGCGATCTCCTGGGCCACGTAGCCGCCCATCGAGAACCCGGCCAGGGCGAAGGTCGGCTCGGCCTTCTCCAGCACGCTTCGCGCCATGTCGCGGATCGTGGCGTAGGGCGTCAGGTCGGGGACCCACGGCCGGGCGACGTCGGAGAGGCCGCTGATCTGGTCCCGCCACAGCGCGGCGTCGTTGAGCAGGCCAGGCAGGAGGATCAACTGGGGGAGGGGAGCGGTCGTGTCGGTCATTGCCGTGCTCATAGCACCATAAAAAGCTCGGTCATTCCCGCCCGGAGATGAGGGAGCACCCCGATACAAGCAAAGCCGGCCGCAGACGTCCGATAGCGGACCTGCCCATCGTCTGTTCGGGGGGGTGGCTACCGTTCTCAGCCAACTCCAGTCGCGCGAGGCTGACCGAGGCGTATCTGAGCACGTAAGGCGTTTGCTCAGGCTCGCCCTCTGGGATTGCCGAGCCAAAAAAGGCGACGTAGCAGTCGTAGAACTTGACCTGTGGATGTAGCCAGCAACTGACGACCACACCAAATTCAGGGCCGCCATCAATTAGACCGTCGTAGCGAACAAGAGTACCGGGCTCTATCGGCGCGTCAGTGAAGCTGTCGCTACGTTCTCGCATGGCCTTCCATCGCACGTCGCTGCTGAAGTCATCAACGTCTGACTTGGGTCGAAATTCGCCGCCGGCGCCTTGCCGAAAAGCGGACCTTCAGCACCGTGGCGCAACGAAAAAGGGGCGCTCAGCGAGCGCCCCTTTCCGTCTCACTGACGTGAGCTCTGGCCTTACGCATCCACCATGTTCTTGGCGATCGCCGCCTCGCGCATGGTCTTCTGCAGCTTCTCGAACGCCCGGACCTCGATCTGGCGGACGCGTTCGCGGCTGACGCCGTACTGGGCCGCCAGTTCTTCCAGGGTGGTCGGGTCGTCCTTCAGGCGGCGTTCCGTGAGGATGTGACGCTCGCGGTCGGTCAGCTCGACCATCGCTTCTTCCAGAAGCGACATCCGCAGCGACTTCTCCTCGTTCTCGGCGACTACGGTCTCTTGCGACACCTGGTCGTCGTCGGCCAGCCAGTCCTGCCACTCGCTTTCGCCGTCGGCGCGCAGCGGCGCGTTCAGCGAGGCGTCGGGGCCCGACAGGCGGCGGTTCATCGAGATGACCTCGCTGTCCAGCACGCCCAGCTTGGTGGCGATGGCGCTGACCTGGTCGGGACGCAGGTCGCCGTCCTGGAAGGCTTCGATCTGGCTCTTGGCCTTGCGCAGGTTGAAGAACAGCTTCTTCTGCGCGGCGGTCGTGCCCATCTTCACCAGCGACCACGAGCGCAGGATGTATTCCTGGATCGAGGCGCGGATCCACCACATGGCGTAGGTGGCCAGGCGGAAGCCCTTGTCGGGCTCGAACTTCTTGACGGCCTGCATCAGGCCGACATTGCCTTCCGAGATCACCTCGCCGATCGGCAGGCCGTAGCCGCGATAGCCCATGGCGATCTTGGCCACGAGACGCAGGTGCGACGTGACCATCTTGTGGGCGGCTTCGGAGTCCTGATGCTCTTTCCAGCGCTGGGCGAGCATGAACTCCTCGTCCTTGGGCAGCATCGGGAACTTGCGGATCTCGGTGAGGTATCGCGACAGGCCGCCGTCCGGCGACATCACCGATAGAGAATTCACGGCCATACTTTTCATATCCCCTTGCGTGCGGATCCGCTCGCCAATCGCGCGCGATCATCCCCCACACAAGGGACTAGATAGTTCGCGAAACGGCGGTTGGAAGAGTGGTAACGCATTTGTAATGTCCGAGTTGCCCGCTGGGATATTGTACGAATGCGGCGTCACTTTGATCGGGGGCGGGATTGGGCCAATCTCCGTCCATCGAGAGGGGAGTCGCGCCGCATGTTCCGTTTCATCTTCCGCATCCTGATCGCCGCCGCCGGCCTGTGGCTGGCCGCGCGCATCGTGCCCGGCGTCACGGCCGACGGCTGGACCACCCTGCTGATCGCCGGCCTGCTGCTGGGGGTCGTCAACGCCATCGTCCGGCCGGTGGTCACCGTCCTGACCTTCCCGCTGACCCTTCTGACCCTGGGTCTGTTCCTGCTGGTGGTGAACGCGGCGATGATCGGGCTGGTGGCCTGGTTCCTGGACGGTCTGGCGGTGAACGGCCTGTGGGCCGGGGTGCAGGCGGCCGTGGTGACGGGGATCGTCAGCTGGGTTGGCCAGGTGCTGCTGGGGGACGCCAGGAAGGAAATGGGCTGATCACGCCGTCCGCGGCGCCCGCGGGCGCCGCGTTCGACGATCGGAGGAGCCGGTGGTCAAGCTCGCCCCGCCAGAGGATTTCCCGGCCCGGGATTTTCATGGATACCGGGCGCCGGGTTCAGGTCGCCAGTCAGAGTTGACGGGAACGGTAAACGCGCCCGCAAGCACTGTGACGTCGCCATGAAGTTTTCGCGAAATAACCCCGTTCAAGCGGGACCATTAGCACGCTGTTAGCCGAGGAAATGATCCCTCCCTCCGCGAGTGGAGGCGTTGCCATGTTCACCCTGCGGGATACCGTTTCTTCCCTGACCCCCGCGCGTCAGGACGATCTCGGCAAAGCCCTGTACGAGCGGTTCCGTGAGGAACCCGACACCCTGATCGTGCCCGTCGTCGACGCCGACGACCGCCCGATCGGCCTGGTCGAACGCAACGCCTTCTTCCTGCGCATGGCCGCCGAATACGGCCGCGCCCTCTACGCCAACCGTCCGATCTCGACGCTGATGGACAGCGAGCCGCTGGTCGTCGACGCCGACACGGCCCTGGCCGACTTCACCAGCGACAGCCTGTCGTACCGGGCGTCCGACCTGCTGCGCGGCTTCATCGTCACCGAGGGGGGCCGGTATCTCGGCGTTGGCACGGTGCTGGGTCTGCTGCAGGCCGCCAACGAGACCAACCGCCGGGGCGTGGCCGATCTGGCCGCCGCCAAGGCCGATGTCGAGCGCGCTGAAACCTTCATGACCGCCATTGTCGAGGCCATGCCCTCGATGGTGTTCGTCAAGCGCGCCGACGATCACAGCTATGTGCTGCTGAACCGCGCCGGCGAGAAAATGCTGGGCCGGCCCCGCGCCGAGGTGATCGGCAAGACCGACGCCGACTTCCACGACGCCGAGCTGGCGGCGCTCTATGTCGAGCGCGACCGCGAGGTGCTGGAGTCGGGCGAGGTTCGCGTGATCGAGGAAGACCACGTGCCGCGCAAGGACGGCGGCATGGCCATCCTCCGCACCAAGAAGATCGCCCTGCGCAACGCCGAGGGGCAGGCCGAATACCTGCTGGGCGTCTCGGAAGACATCGCCGAACGCAAGCGCGCCGAGGCCCAGATCGCGCGCCTGGCGCACTACGATCCGCTGACCGAGCTGCCCAACCGCGTGCTGTTTCAGCGGCACCTGTCCGAGGCTCTGGCCCGCCGCGCCCGAAAGGGCGACCAGCTGGCCGTGCACTTCATCGACCTGGATCGCTTCAAGACCGTCAACGACACCCTCGGCCACCCGCTGGGCGACGAGCTGCTGCGCGTCGCCGCCGAGCGGCTGCGCGGCTGCGTGCGCGAAGGCGACACCGTGGCCCGCCTGGGCGGCGACGAGTTCGCGGTGGTCCAGGCCGGCCTGTCCGACATGACCGGCGCCACGCGCCTGGCCGAGCGCATCGTCGAGGCGATGTCGGCGCCGTTCGACCTGCAGGGCCACCAGGTGGTGATCGGCGCCAGCGTCGGCGTCGCCGCCGCGCCGTCGGACGGCGAGGACGCCGACGAACTGCTGAAGAAGGCCGACATGGCGCTCTATCGCGCCAAGGCCGACGGTCGCGGCGCCTTCCACTTCTTCGAACGCGCCATGGACGAGCAGCTGCAGGCCCGCCGCGCGCTTGAGCTGGACCTGCGCCGGGCCCTGACGGCCGGCGAGTTCGAGCTCTACTACCAGCCGCTGTACAATCTGGGCGACGAGCGGGTGACGGGCTGCGAGGCTCTGCTGCGCTGGCGCCACCCCGACCGGGGCATGGTCTCGCCGGCCGACTTCATCCCGCTGGCCGAGGAGATCGGCCTGATCGTCCCGCTGGGCGATTGGGTGCTGCGCACGGCCTGCGCGGAAGCGGCCCGATGGCCCGATCACGTGCGCCTGGCGGTGAACCTGTCGCCGGCCCAGTTCCGCGACCGGGGCCTGGTGCGCACCGTCGTCTCGGCCCTGGCCGCCTCGGGCCTGCCGGCTGAGCGCCTGGAGCTGGAGATCACCGAGTCGGTGCTGCTGCAGGACAGCGCCGCCAACATGTCGATGCTGCACGACCTGAAGGCCCTGGGCGTGCGGATCTCGATGGACGACTTCGGCACGGGCTACAGCTCGCTCAGCTATCTGCGCAGCTTCCCGTTCGACAAGATCAAGATCGACCAGACCTTCGTCCGCGACATCCTGGAAGACAGCGACGCCATGGCCATCATCAAGGCCGTGCTGGACCTCGGCTCGTCGATGGGCATCGTCACCACGGCCGAGGGCGTCGAGACCCTGGAGCAGCTCAACGCCCTGCGCGGCCAGGGCTGCGCCGAGATCCAGGGCTACTTCATCAGCCGCCCGGCCCCGGCCAGCGAGATCGCCAAGCTGCTGGGGATCACCGAGACGAGCGCCAGCGCGGCGGCTGAAGCGGCCGCGTCCCCCGTTGTCACCTTCTCCCAGAGGGAGAAGGAGGGACCCGCGCCGCAGGCGTGGGGGGATGAGGGGTTACAGCGGCTCGGGACTTAGCCCGTCTTTCGCGGTCGACCGCCCAGCTTGCCATTCGCCCTTGCGGCCGCGGCCTTGCTGTCGGTCCGCGCGAGACCACCCTGCTGACCCATTCGGGCCGCCATCCAGGCCTTCGAGCCAAAGACGCCCTCGATCAGGGCGGGGATGTAGAGATCGGCGTCGATCGCCGGGAAGTGCAGCCCCGTGCCCGCGCCGACGATCTCGACCGTCTTCAGTTGGACGGTCGTCGCATCTTGCAGCGCCTGGGCGAGGTGTGGGGGAAAACTGAAGAAGGCGCCGTTCGCCAGGGCGATCTCCACGAGGCCTCGCGCGGAGTCATAACGCGCCGCCACGGCCTGGGGGCTTTGGGCCCGCGAAGCCTCGCCACGTCGCGTCGCCGCTTCGATCTCTTCATCGGTAATCGCCATGCACGCGTCTCCATTCCGTGCAGAGCAGATCGAGGTTGGCCTCGACCTGTTCGATGATTGGCGCCAGTTCCCGCGCCAGGAAGCCGTAGCTCTCCCGAATGGCGACGGGGCCATGCGAGAGCGGATCGTCATTGCAGTTCAGGAACAGAATTGCCGCCTGATCGGCTCCAACGACATGCACATGGCTCGGTCGATGGTCTTCTGAATAGATGACGACCCGGATCCTGCCGTAGCGCAGCAACGTGACCATGCGAGACTACCAAAAACCCAAGCGATTGGGAATTTTTGCGATAATCTCAACCTATGGATGTTTATGTGCGCGGGCAAGCGTCAGGCGTTAGGCCACCCGCCCCAGCGCCGCGCCCAGGTCGTCGACCATTTCCGGCGTCGTCGCCCACGAGCACATGAAGCGCACCGTCCCGTCCAGGAAGCGATAGACGAACCAGCCTTCGCCGCGCAGGCGCTCCAGGGTGGGGTCGTCCATCTCGACGAAGACGCCGTTGGCCTCGACCGGGTGTTTGATCGGAAACGGCATCAGGTCGGCCAGCTTGCGGGCCATGGCGTTGGCGTGGGCGGCGCGAGCGGCCCAGGGACCGGTGGAGCCGTCCTCGCCCAGCAGGCCCAGCCACGGGGCGGCCAGGAAGCGGCCCTTGGAGACCAGCTGGCCGGCGTGCTTCAGGCGCGCGTCCAGGCGCCGGGCGTGATCGGGGTTGAGGAACACCACGGCCTCGGTCGGGGTCGAGCCGGCCTTGGTGCCGCCCATCACCAGGATATCGACGCCCATCCTGGCCACGCTCTTCAGGTCGAAGCCGGCGGCCACGGCGTTGGCCAGGCGGGCGCCGTCCAGGTGGACGCCATAGCCCTTGGCCTTCGCCGGGGCGATCAGCGCCCGCAGATGCGCCTCCGAATAGACCGTGCCGTATTCGGTGGCGGTGGTCAGCGATAAGGCGTTGGCGGGCTGGTTGTACGAGACCTCCGGACGGGCGAGGGCGGCTTCCAGGGCGGAGAGCTCGATCTTGCCCGAGGCGCCGGGCAGGCCGATCAGTCCGCCGCCCTGGCTGAAGAAGCCCGGGGCGCCGGTCTCGTCGGTGCGGATGTGGGCGTGCTCGTGAGCCAGCACCGCTTCGTGCGGGGCGGCCAGCAGGGTCAGGGCGAAGGCGTTGGCCGCCGTGCCCGAAGCCGTGAACCTGACCTCGGCGTCGGCGTCCAGCAGGGCCCGGATGCGGTCGCCGGCGGCCTTGCTGACATGGTCGGTCCCGTAGCCCGAGGCCGTCCCGGCATTGGCGGCGACCAGGGCCTCCATCACCTCGGGCATGGCGCCGGCGACGTTGTCTGAGGCGAAATCGTAGCGGTGGCTTGTCATGTCCTCTGGATAGAGGCGCGCGCGGGCTCCGGGCAAGCGGAACCCGCGCGGCGGGCGATCGGCCTACTGGGCCGCCGCCAAGGCCTGGTTCAGGTCGGCCAGGATGTCGTCGATGTGCTCCAGGCCGATCGACAGGCGCACATAGCCGTCGGACACCCCGGTCGCCGCCTGCTCCTCGGCGCTGAGCTGCGAGTGGGTGGTCGAGGCCGGGTGGATCGCCAGGCTGCGCGCGTCGCCGATATTGGCCACGTGGTAGAACAGTTTCAGCGCGTCGATGAACTTGCGGCCGGCCTCGCGGCCCCCCGCCAGCTCGAAGCCGACCAGGCCGCCGTGGCCGCCCGACAGATAGCGGTCGGCGCGTTCGCGCTGGAGGCCGGTCTGAACGCTGGGGTGGATCACGCGCGTCACGCCCGGCGTCTGGGAAAGCGCCTGGGCCACGGCGGCGGCGTTCTCGCTATGGCGGGTGATGCGCAGCGGCAGGGTCTCCAGCCCTTGCAGGATCTGGAAGGCGTTGAACGGAGAAAGCGCCGCGCCGAGGTCGCGTAGCAGCACCGTGCGGGCGCGCAGGACATAGGCGATCGGGCCTAGCGGCTTGGCGGCCTCGGCCCACACCGCGCCGTGATAGCTGGGGTCGGGCGTGTTCAGGGTCGGGCTGCGCTCGGGATGGGCCGTCCAGTCGAAATTGCCGCCGTCGATGATGACGCCGCCGATCGAGGTGCCATGGCCGCCGATATATTTGGTGGTCGAATAGACGACGATCGCCGCGCCGTGCTCCAGCGGTCGGGCCAGCAGCGGGGCGGCGGTGTTGTCGACGATCAGGGGGACGCCCAGCTCGCGGCCGATCTGCGCCACCTCGGCGATCGGGAAGACGGCCAGTTTCGGATTGGGCAGGGTCTCGGCGTAGTAGGCGCGGGTGCGTTCGTCGGTGGCGCGGGCGAAGGCCTGCGGGTCCTGCGGATCGACGAAGCGGACCTCGATCCCCTGGTCGCGCAGGGTGTTGGCGAACAGGTTCCAGGTGCCGCCATAGAGGTCGGTCGAGCTGACGATGTTGTCGCCGGCCCGAGCCAGGTTCTGGATCGCCAGGGCCGAGGCCGCCTGGCCCGAAGCGACGGCCAGGGCCGCAGCGCCGCCTTCAAGAGCCGCCAGACGCTGCTCCAGGATGTCGGTCGTCGGGTTGCCCAGCCGCGTATAGATATTGCCGAGCTTGCGCAGGGCGAACAGGTCGGCCGCGTGCTCGGCGCTTTCGAACTGGTACGAGGTCGTCTGGTAGATCGGCGGGGCCACGGCCCCCGTGGCGGGATCGGCGCGCCAGCCGGCATGCAGAGCCAGGGTTTCGGGGTGGAGCTTGCGGTCGGACATCGGCGTTTCCTCGTACTTGTAATCCAGGCGACGACGGGCGCGACCTTAGCCGCGCGGGAGCGGGCGAAGTGGTCGGATATTCTCGCCGACGGGTCAGAAAATCTTCAGGTCGCGCGCGCGCCTACAAGCTCCGCGCCCAGGCCCGCACGTCGTCGACGAACAGCCCCGGCTCCTCCATCGCCGCGAAGTGGCCGCCGCGCGGCTGGTCGGTCCAGCGGACGATGTTGTAGGCGCGGTCGGCCCACGAGCGCGGCGGGGGCTTGTAGATGCTCTCGCCGGGGAAGTTGGCGAAGGCGGTGGGCGTCTCGCAGCGCTGGCCCTGCGCCAGGACGGGG
Organism: Caulobacter sp. GW821-FHT05F04; assembly: GCF_059419665.1. Lineage (NCBI taxonomy): Bacteria > Pseudomonadati > Pseudomonadota > Alphaproteobacteria > Caulobacterales > Caulobacteraceae > Caulobacter > Caulobacter sp. GW821-FHT05F04. The sequence continues at coordinate 856,857 of NZ_JBWKSF010000001.1, read as the reverse complement.
CCGCCTTCCTCCAGCATCGCCCGGTAGTACCAGGCGCCGGTCGTGAACCCGCCGGTCATCACGTAGAGCATCAGGTTGGTCAGCAGCTGGTCGCGCGTGAACACCCGCTCGAACGGCTTGGTCGACAGGTCGGCCCAGTCGTGGAAGCGCTCCAGGATCCAGGCGGCCTGGCCGACGGGGTTGTTGGCCCCCAGCCAGGCGACGGACTGCGGCTTGCTCGCTTGCAAGCGGAAATAGGCGCCGTAGGCGTCCATCTGGGCGCCGAAGTCGGTGATCCAGGCGATCTCCTCTGGCGTCGTCGGCGGTCCGGCCGGGCGCAGGCCGATCATGTTGAGGTGGATGGCCTTCACATGCGCGGGGTGGTCCAGGCCCAGCCACGAGGTGACGAGGCCGCCCCAGTCGCCGCCCTGGGCGAGATAGGTCGAATAGCCGAGGACCTGCGTCATCAGCGTGTCGAAGATCCGCGCGGTGGCGCGCTGGCCTAGCGGCCGCTTGGGCTTTCCGGAGAAGCCGAAGCCCGGCAGCGACGGAATGACGAGATCGAACGCATCGGCCGGGTCGCCGCCGTGGCGCGAGGGGAAGGCCAGGGGCGCGATGGCGTCCCAGAACTCGAAGTGACTGCCCGGCCAGCCGTGGCTGATCAGCAGCGGCCGCTTGCCCTTCGCCTCGCCGACCACGTGGACGAAGTGGATGTCGAGATCCTCGATCGTCGCGGTGAACTGCGGGAAACGGTTGAGGTTGGCCTGGGCCGCCGCGACGTCGAAGCCGTCGGTCCAGTAGGCGCAGATGGCCTTCAGGAAATCCGCGTCGCAGCCATAGCCCCAGCCGCCGCCTTCCGGCGCGGGCGGGAACTCATAGGCGCGGACCTGGGCGAGGACCTTGTCGATGGCCTCGCGGGTCCAGTTCACCTCGAACGGCGTCATGGCGGCCTCCCTGTTTCGAGGCAGGGTCGGGCGGGTGACGTGGGGGAGGTCAAGTATCCCAACCCCCGTTTCCCCGGCGAAGGCCGGGGCCCAGATTCATCCGGAGCAGTTTGGGATGATGCGCCGACGATCTTTGCCCGGCCCACCGAGACTGGTGAGTTCGATCTGGACCCCGGCCTTCGTCGGGGAGACGAGTATGGGTATCAGGCCGCCGCCAGGAACTTCATCCGCACCTTCGGCCACAGCATGTTCACCGCCAGGCCCGTCAGCACCAGCGCCGCGGCGATCAGCTTCCAGGCCGGCAGGCCCTCGCCCAGCACCAGGGCGGAGGCGCTCATGCCGAACACCGGCACCAGCAGGGCCATCGGGGTCACGGTGGCGGCCGGGTGGCGCGCGAGCAGCCAGCCCCAGGCGGCATAGCCGAACATGGTGTTGCCCACGGCCTGCCACGCCACGGCGAGCCAGGTCCCGAGGCTGGCGCTGGTCACGCCCTGGACGATGGCCGGCCAGCCTTCCAGCCATAGCGACATGGCGAACAGCGGCGGGATCGAGAACAGGCTGGCCCAGACGACATAGCCCAGCATGTTCACCGGCCCGGCCTGGCGCGCGACGATGTTGCCGCCCGACCAGCTGAGCGCGGCCAGTAGGCCCAGCATCACGCCCAGCGGCGTGGCCGCCCCGCCGCCGTGGGCGGCGATCACCACGATGCCGGCGACGGCCAGCAGCAGGGCCGCGACCTGGAAGCCCTGGATCCGCTCCTTGCTGATCCACATGGCCATGCCGATGGTGAAGAACACCTGGGTCTGCAGGATCAGCGAGGCCAGGCCCGGCGAGATGTGGCCCTTCATGGCCACGAACAGCAGGCCGAACTGCCCCGCCCCGATCAGCAGGCCATAGGCGGCCAGGTTGGCCCAGGACACCGCCGGCCGCTTGACGATGAACACCATCGGAACCAGCACCATGCAGAAGCGCAAGGTCGCGAACAGCAGCGGCGGCAGGTGGTTCAGGCCGATGCGAATGACCACGAAATTGGTGCCCCACACCGCCACCACGGCCAGGGCCAGCAGGAAGTGGCGCAAGGGCAGGGGCGTGGCGGTCATGGCGGTTCCAATCGCGAGCTGGACTGGTCCCGACCTGAACCCTCGCGCCACGCGTCGCAACGGAAACATTGTCCCCGTGACAATCGCACCGCTCCTGAGCGCGCCGCCGTGTCGCCCCGTGGCGGCGGGTGATCTGAGGTCAAACGTGTGTTTGACTTGCCGCGCGGCCTCCCGCTAACTCCGGTCAAATGAAGCTGGGAGGCTACGCATGGCCTGGGATTTCGTCGTCGCCAAGAGCGACCTTCGCCGCACGGAATTCCGTGACGCCGCGCCCGCGCCGCTGAACGATGGCGAGGTGCGGCTGGCGATCGAGAGCTTCGCCCTGACGGCCAACAACATCACCTACGCCGTGTTCGGCGAGATGATGAAGTACTGGGACTTCTTCCCCGGCCCGGACGGCTTTGGCCGCGTACCGGTCTGGGGCCACGCCCGGGTCGAGGCCTCGAACCATCCGGACATCGCGGTCGGCCAGCGCTTCTATGGCTACTGGCCGATGTCGACGCATCTGACGGTGCTGGCCAAGCCGGGCAAGACCGGCTTCACCGACGTGGCGCCGCACCGCCAGCATCTGGCGGTGGTCTACAACCAGTATCAGGCGGTGGGCGAGGACGATGGTCTGGAGGCGCATAAGGCGCTGTTGCAGCCGCTGTTCACCACCGCGTTCCTGATCGACGACCAGTTCGACGAACACGGCTTCTACGGCGCGGCCAGCGTGATCCTGTCCAGCGCCTCGTCCAAGACGGCGATCGGCCTGGCGGCGCTGCTGAAGCGGCGCGGCGGGGTCAAGGTCGTGGGCCTGACCTCCCCACGCAACAAGGCCTGCGTCGAAGGGCTGGGGTTCTACGATCAGGTCGTGCTGTACGACGACCTGGCGACGGCGCCGATCGAGGGGCCGGCCGCCTTCGTCGACTTCGCGGGCGATGCGGCGGTGCTGGCCAGCGTGCACAACCGGTTCGCCGATGCGCTGAAGGCCTCGATCCTGGTCGGCGGCACCCACTGGGAGGCGCCCAAGACAGGCGGCGGGGCGCTGCCCGGCCCGACGCCGGCCTTCTTCTTCGCCCCCGACCGCATCGCCAAGCGGCGGCAGGACTGGGCGCCGGGGGAATTCGAGCGCCGCTACGGCGCGGCCTGGTCCGGCTTCGTGGCCGATGCGCCGCGGTGGTTGAAGGTGGAGACCGGACAGGGGCGCGAGGCCGTCCAGGCGGCGTACCTGGCGCAGGTCGGCGGCGGGACGCCGGCGGATGTGGGCGTGGTCCTGCGGCCTTGACGGCGGGCGAGGCGAGTTCTCGCTCTCCTCCCCATTAGGGGGAGGTGGATCGATGCGAATACGCATCGAGACGGAGGGGGTCCGCGAAGCGGTGGCGCGCCCGCCGAGGCTGACCCCCTCCACCGCCGTTCGGCGGTCCCCCTCCCCCAAGAGGGGGAGGAGAGGGTGATCCCTAAGCCGCGACCCGTCCCTCATCCTCCAGGCTCAACCCCAGCCGCGCCCGCAAAGCCAGCGCCCCCTCGGCCGTCACCCTGACCGCCCGTCCCTTGGCCTCCAGCGCCAGCCAGCCGCGCGCCGTCATCGTCTCCAGCAGCTTCACCCCCAGCGGTCCGGCCAGGTGATGCCGCCGCTCGGTCCAGTCCAGGCATTGGCGGGCGACGCCGCGCGGCGAGCGCAGGGCGTCGACCTCGACGCCCAGGTCCTCGAACCAGCGCCGACCCTCGGTCGTGACGTCGTAGAGTTTCCCGTCCGCCGGTCGGATCAGGTCGCGCTCGACCAGCGCTTCGCAGACCTTCACGCCCAGACGCCCCGCCAGATGGCCGTAGCAGCACCGCGCGTCCCGCAGCGCCCGGGCCTTGGGCGAGCGTGGGATCTCCAGGGAGCGCACCGGCGCGGCCAGCACCGACAGCGCCTCGATCGCGTGGGCCACCTCGGCGCTGGCCAGCCTGTAGTATCGATGCCGGCCCTCGCGCTCGACCGCCAGCAGGCCGCCGTCGACCAGCTTGGCGAGGTGATTGCTGGCCGCCTGGGCGGTGACCCCGGCGGCCCAGGCCAGGGCGCTGGCGGGCTGGGCGCGGCCGTCCTGCAGGGCCTGCAGCATGGCCGCGCGGGTCGGGTCGCCGATCAGGGCGGCGGGGGAGGCGATGTTGGCGTCCATGATCGGCATTCTAGACCGATCGCCGCCGGAATGGTTCATCGGCGCGTGTAGCAATCGCGCGCCGGACCGGGGCATGACGGAGGCCATGAGCACCAAGCCCTCCCGCCTCGGCTGGATTACCGCCGCCGCCAGCTTCGGTTTCCTGGTCACGCAGCTGGACGTGACCATCGTCAATGTCGCGCTGGACGCCATCGGCAAGGCCTTCGACGCCCCGACCGCGCAGCTGCAATGGGTGGTCGACGCCTATGTGCTGGCCCTGGCGGCCATGCTGCTGTCGGCCGGCGCGATCGGCGATCGGGTCGGACCCAAGCGGACGTTCATGGCGGGGCTGGCGCTGTTCGGCCTGGCCTCGGCCGCCTGCGGCGTCGCGGGAAGTCCGCTGGCGCTGATCCTGGCCCGGGTGGCGCAAGGCGCGGCCGGGGCGCTGCTGATCCCGCCATCGCTGGCGCTGATCGCCCACGCGGCGCACGGAAACGACAGCAAGCGCGCGGCGGCGGTCGGCTGGTGGACCGCCGCCGGCGGGGTGTCGATCGCCGCCGGGCCGGTGCTGGGCGGCCTGCTGGTCGAGGCGGTCGGCTGGCGCTGGGTGTTCTTCGTCAACCTGCCGCTCTGCGTGGCGGGGGCGGTGCTGACCCAGATCGTCGTCCCCACGACGCCGCCCAGGCCGAAGGTCCCGTTCGACATCCCCGGCCAGGTCCTGGCCGTCGCCGCGGTCACCCTGCTGGTCGGCGGGCTGATCGAAGGGGGACATCGCGGCTGGAACGGGGGGCCGCTGGCGGCTTTGATCGCCGGCCTGCTCCTGGCCGCCGCCTTCGTGCTGATCGAGCGGAGGGCCAGGCATCCGGCCATGCCGCTGGCGGCGTTCCGCGAGCGCCCGGCCTGGACGGCGGTGGCGGTCGGCTCGGCCCTGAACTTCACCTATTACGGCCTGATCTTCGTGCTGGGCCTCTACATGCTGCGCGCCCTGCACTGGACGCCGGGCAAGGCCGGGATCGCCTTCCTGCCGCTGACGGCGACCTTCGTGCTGTCGAACCTGGTCAGCGGCGGCCTGGCGGCGCGGCTGGGCGCCAGGACGGTCACCGCCGGCGGCGTGCTGATCGCCGCCTGCGGCTACGGCCTGACCGCCCGGCTGGGCGCGGACAGCGGCATGCTGGAGATGCTGCCGGGCTTCGCCCTGATCCCCGGCGGCATGGGCCTGGCGATCCCCGCCCTGACCAGCGGACTGCTGGCCAGCGTCGACCGCCACGACGCCGGCGCGGCCTCGGGAACCCTCAACGCCTGCCGCCAGGTCGGCGGCGCGGCCGGCGTGGCGATCTTCGGGGCGCTGGCGGGGGCGGACGTGGCGACGGGGTTGCGGGTGTCAGGTGTCAGCGCGGCGGTGATCCTGGTCGGGGCGGCGGCGGTGATCCTGCTGCCCGCGCGAAAGGTTTAGCGCCCAAGGAAAACGCCCGCCCCGGTCTCCCAGGGCGGGCGTTTCCAATTCAAACCTCAGTTCCCGCTCACACCAGCGAGCCGTGGCACTGCTTGAACTTCTTGCCCGAGCCGCAGGGGCAGGGGGCGTTGCGGTTGGTGCGTTCCCATTCCTCCGGCAGGGATGAGATCGGCAGGGCCTGGCGCTGTTGCGGCGACAGGCCGTCCGGGATCTCGCCAGCGACGGCGGCGTTCTCGCCGGTCAGCGGGTCCAGGTGGACCTCGACCAGGTTCTCCAGCGACGAATGCGGAATCTCCGGCTCGGCATAGGCGATCTCGACCGTCATCAGCCAGCGGGTGGTGTTGGTGCGCAGGTCGCCCAGCAGCTTCTCGAACAGCGAGAAGGCTTCGGTCTTGTACTCGTTCAGCGGATCGCGCTGGCCATAGCCGCGCAGGCCGATGACGTTGCGCAAGTGATCCAGGTGCATCAGGTGCTCGCGCCACTGCAGGTCGATCATCTGCAGCAGGAAGTTCTTCTCGACCGAGCGCATCTGCTCGGGCGTGATGATCACTTCGCGCTGGGCGGCGTAATCGTCGGCGGCCTTGACGATGCGGTCCTTGATCTCCTCGTCGGCGATGCCTTCCTCGGCGGCCCAGGTTTCGATCGGCAGGTCCAGGCCCAGGATCGACTGGACGCGTTCCTTCAGGCCCTCGACGTCCCACTGCTCGGCATAGGCCTTGGGCGGCAGGTGACGGGCGATCAGGTCGTCGATCGTGTCGTGACGCATCTCGACGATGATGTCCGAGAGGTCGTCGCTTTCCATGAACTCCTGGCGCTGCTCGAACACGGCCTTGCGCTGGTCGTTGACGACGTCGTCGTACTTCAGGAGGTTCTTGCGGATCTCGTAGTTGCGCTGCTCGACGCGCTTCTGGGCCGTGGCGATGGCGTTGTTCAGCCACTTGTGGGTGATCGCCTCGCCTTCCTGGACGCCGAAGGTGCGCATGATCGCGTCCAGGCGTTCGCCGGCGAAGATGCGCAGCAGGTCGTCCTCGCACGACAGGAAGAACTTCGACCGGCCCGGGTCGCCCTGACGGCCGGTGCGGCCGCGCAGCTGGTTGTCGATACGGCGGCTTTCGTGGCGCTCGGTGCCCAGCACGAACAGGCCGCCGGCGGCCAGCGCCTGTTCCCGGGCGACGACGATCTCGGCCTCGAGGCGCTTGCGCTCCTCGACCTCGTCCTCGTGGGTGACCTCCAGGCCCATGCCCTTCTGCTGCTGGCGCCAGTTGGCCAGGCGCATGTCGATATTGCCGCCCAGCTGGATGTCGGTGCCGCGGCCGGCCATGTTGGTGGCGATGGTCACCGCGCCGGGCACGCCCGCGTCGGCGACGATGCCGGCTTCCTGCTCGTGGAAGCGGGCGTTCAGCACCTGGTGCGGGATGCCCTTCTGCTTCTTGCCGTTGTTCTCGAACGAGAAGCTGGACAGCAGCTTGGACAGCTCCTCGGACTTCTCGATCGACACGGTGCCGACCAGGATCGGCTGGCCGCGCACGTGGCAGTCGGCGATCTGCTTGAGGATGGCCTCGTTCTTCTCGCGCTCGGTGCGATAGACCTCATCGTCGTCGTCGATGCGCTTGATGACGCGGTTGGTCGGGATTTCCGAGACGGTCATCTTGTAGATGTCGTCGAATTCCTGAGCTTCCGTCGACGCCGTGCCGGTCATGCCCGACAGCTTCTTGTAGAGGCGGAAGTAGTTCTGGATGGTCACCGAGGCCAGGGTCTGGTTTTCGGGCTGGACGTCGGCGCCTTCCTTGGCCTCGATGGCCTGGTGCAGGCCTTCCGACAGGCGGCGGCCGGTCATCATGCGGCCGGTGAACTCGTCGATCAGGATGACCTCGCCGCCCTTGACGATGTAGTCCTTGTCGCGCGTGTACAGCACGTTGGCGCGCAGGGCCTGGTTGACGTGGTGCACCACCGAGACGTTGGCCGCGTCGTAGAGGCCCGCCGAGTCCTCGGCCAGGTGGCCGCCCGACATCAGGATCTCTTCGATCTTCTCCTGGCCGTCCTCGGTCAGGATGACCTGCTTCTGCTTCTCGTCGTGGTCGTACGTGCCCTTGTCCTGGATCAGCTGCTTCACCAGCACGTCGATCGTCTTGTAGAACTCGCTGCGGTCCTCGGTGGGACCCGAGATGATCAGCGGGGTGCGGGCTTCGTCGATCAGGATCGAGTCCACTTCGTCGACGATGACGAAGTTGTGGCCGCGCTGGACCATCTCATCGACGCTGTAGACGAGGTTGTCGCGCAGGTAGTCGAAGCCGAATTCGTTGTTGGTGCCGTAGGTGATGTCGCTGCGGTACGCGCGCTGACGCTCCCCCTGGCTGAGGCCGTTGACGATCACGCCATAGCTGAGGCCCAGGAAGGTGTAGATCTGGCCCATCCAGTCGGCGTCGCGGCGGGCCAGGTAGTCGTTGACGGTGATGACGTGGACGCCCTTGCCTTCCAGGGCGTTGAGGTAGGTGGGCAGGGTGGCGACCAGGGTCTTGCCTTCACCCGTGCGCATTTCCGAGATGCCCGAGAAGTGCAGCACCATGCCGCCGACCATCTGGACGTCGAAGTGGCGCATGCCCAGCACGCGCTTGCCGGCCTCGCGCACCACGGCGAAGGCTTCGTTCAGAAGGTCGTCGAGGGTCTCGCCCTTTTCGAGGCGGGCCTTGAACTCGGCGGTCTTGCCCCTGAGGGCTTCGTCCGACAGGGCGGCGTACTCGGCTTCGTAGGCGTTGATCTTCACCACCCGCGCGGCGAAGGCCTTGACCTTGCGTTCGTTGGAAGAGCCGAAGAGCTTTTTGGCGAGACCAAGCATGCAGGGGGAATCCGGTGGGACGGTTTGACGAGGAGGCCGGCGCTAAGGCTGTGTGGCCTCGACTACGGTAGATGAAGTCGCGCTGGATCAGCGGATAAATCCGCTATTCCGGTGCGGCCGGAGACTTAAGCACCGGTCATCTTGGTGTCAACGCGAAGACCCTGGCGCAAGTAAGGCTTCTGGGGCCATTAGTGGCCGTCCCGCCTCGGTTTTCGGGGCCTCGAACGCTTTCCGCGCCGAAGCCGTTTCCTCTCGGCGAAAAACCGCGCTAGAGCGGCTTCAGCAAAGCCGGAGATCTTGGCCTTGAACAGCACTTTCCGCCGCGTCGGTATGATCAGCGCCATCGCCTGCGCCTTGTTGCTGGCCGCTTGCGGCCAGAACAAGGTCGCCGACAAGCCGCCGGAGCCTGGCGACACCGCGGTGGCGCGCGTCAACGGCCAGGTGATCTGGGCGTCCGATGTCAAGCGCGAGGCCGTGGCCCAGGGCCTGATCAGCGAGGGCGAGCCGCTGGACATCTCCAGCGAGGTCTTCCGCCAGCGCCTCGACGAAGTGATCGACCAGAAGCTGCTGGCCTCGGAAGCCACCAAGCGCAAGATCGACAAGGATCCGGTGGCCCAGCGCCGCCTGGCCGCCGCCCGCGAGCGCATCCTGGGCGACATGCTGGTCGAGGGCGTCGTCGAAAAGGCCGTCACCGAGGACGCTATCCGCAAGCTCTACGCCGAGCAGCAGAAGCTTTCGAAGCGCTCGGAAGAGATCCGCGCCCGCCAGATCATCGTCGGCAGCCAGGCCGAGGCCGACAGCATCAAGAAGCTGCTGGCCTCCGGCGCCTCGTTCGACGCCCTGGCCATGGAGCGCTCGACCGACCAGGCCACCCGCTTCAACGGCGGCGACCTGGGCTATTTCACCCTGGACGTGATGCCCGAGCCCTATGGCGTGGCCCTGAAGGACGCCCAGAAGGGGACGCTGGTGGGTCCGTTCGCGGCCGAGGGCGGCTGGGTCATCGTCAAGGTCGAGGACAAGCGCACCGAGGAGCCGATCACCCTGGAGGCCGCCCGGCCGCAGATCGTGCGCTTCCTGACCTATGACCAGGTGCGCGACATTCTCGAGAAGCTGCGCGGCTCGGCCAAGGTCGAGATGCTGGTCGCCAAGCCCCAGGACGTGTCCGGCGCGACCGGCGCCCAGGAACCGGCGTCCGCCCCGGCGGAGCCGCAGGGCGCCCCCCCGCCGGCGGCGGCGCCCGTCCAACCTGCCCAACCCGCCAAGAAGTAAGAGCGGCCCACATGACCAAGACTCCCCAGATGGCCGGCAAGACTTCGGGCAAGACCACCGTCGCGAAGGCCCCCGAGGCCGCGCCGGGTTCGGCCAATCCGGTGGCCGCCGCCGGCGCCGCGATCGAGCGCGCCCTGGTCGATCCTCTGACCTCCGCCTTGAAGCGCGCCGGTCTGCGCCGCGCCCAGAAATCGGCCGGCGAGGACCTCGCCAGCCCGACCGCGCCGGTCCCCGCCAAGCCGGCGTCCGCCAAACCCGTCTCAGGAGGCGCGGGCAAGCCCGGCCTGGCGATCTCGCCCCTGGCCGTGCCGTTCCCGGTGATCCCGCCGATCGCTGGCGTCGAGATCGCCACCGGTCGCGCCGGCTTCTACAAGCACGAGCGCGAGGACCTGGTCCTCATGCGCTTCGCCGAGGGGACTTCGGCGGCGGGCGTGTTCACCCGCCACGGCGTCGGCTCGGCGCCCGTCGACTGGTGCAAGCGTCAGCTGGCCGCCACCGGCGGCGCGGACGTCCGCGCCCTGGTGGTCAACGCCGGCTGCGCCAACAGCTTCACCGGCCGTCCCGGCGCCGACGCCGTGCGCCGCGTGGCCACGGCCGTGGGCAAGCGCCTGGACTGTCGCCAGCGCGACGTGATGATGGCCTCGACCGGCGTCATCGGCGTCATCCTCGACGACAGCAAGATTACCGCCCGCCTGCCGGAGGTCGAAGCCCGCCTGAAGGCCGACGCCTGGGCCGAGGCGGGTCGGGCGATCATGACCACCGACACCTTCCCGAAAGGCGCCTACGCCACGGCGCTGATCGACGGCGTGGAAGTGAAGATCGCCGGCATCGCCAAGGGCTCGGGCATGATCGCGCCCGACATGGCCACCATGCTGGCCTTCGTGGCCACCGACGCGGCCATCGCGCCCGCGGCGCTGCAGACCCTGGTCAGCCTCTATACTCGCACGACCTTCAACTGCGTGACGGTGGACGGCGACCGCTCGACCAACGACACCCTGCTGCTGTTCGCCACCGGCCAGTCGGGCGCGCCCAAGATCCACCGCGCCGGCGACAGGCGCCTGGCCGACTTCCGCGAGAAGCTGGAGGCCGTCCTGCTGGACCTGGCCCTGCAGCTGGTCCGCGACGGCGAGGGCGCCACCAAGTTCGTCAAGATCACCGTCAACGGCGCCGAGAGCCCGGCCAGCGCCCGCAAGATCGCCCGCACCATCGCCGAGAGCCCGCTGGTCAAGACCGCCTTCGCCGGCGAGGACGCCAACTGGGGCCGCATCGTCATGGCTGTCGGCCGCGCCGACGAGCCGGTCGCCCGCGAGAAGATCAGCGTCAAGTTCGGCGACCTCTACGCCGCCCGCGACGGCCTGGTCTCGGCCGAATACGACGAGGCCAAGATGAGCGCCTACGTCAAGAACCAGGAGTTCGAGGTCAGCGTCGACGTCGGCGTCGGCAAGGGCTCGTCCACGGTCTGGACCTGCGACCTGACCAAGCAGTACGTGGCGATCAACGGGGATTACCGGAGCTAGGGGCTCGGTTCCAAATTCCAAACCCTTGTCATCCCGGCCGCAGCGAAGCGGAGAGCCGGGACCCAGGGGCCGCTTCTCTGCCGCTAGCCCCTGGGTCCCGGACAGCCTCTGCGAGGCTTCCGGGATGACAAGCGGTCGGCGCTTTTCTGCTATCGTTAAATCCCGACGCCAATCGCGTAAGGAGCTCTCCCCCATGACCGACCTCACCCCCGACCAGGAAGCGGCCCTGCTGGCCGACCTGACCAAGGCCTGCCGCGAGGCCGGCTACGTGGTCGAGGCGATCGATCGCGGGCTGGAAGTGTCCGGCGGCGAGGAGGCCAATGACGACGGGGCCAATGACGACGGAGGCGGCGCCTACTACCTGCTGCCCGACCATGGCTGGCTGCAGGCGCGTTGCCTGGTCCTGGATCCCGAGGATCTGGCCGAGGCCCGCGACCTGACGGCCCTGTTCGAGACCGTGGCCAAGGCCCAGTTCCGCCTGATCGGCTGCCGCTTCGGCTACGACGTCGAGACCGGCCTGTGGCTGGTCGAGGATCTCTATCCGGGCTTCGATCCGGCCAAGGTCCCGGCGGTGCTGGAACAGCTGACCTTCATCTGGGACGCGCTGGAGGGCCTGTTCGAAAGCGCGCTCGAGGGGGTGGTTCCCAACGACGACGCCTTCGACGCCGCGTTCGACCTGGAAGCGGCGACGCCGCCGAACTAGTTTGGACGCCTTGTCGTCCAGGGGAACCGTCGGCCAAGCTTGCCGTTCCTGATCGGTGTTCATGTGTGGTTGGAGGGCGTTGCCATGTCTCGGAAACTGTTTGTCATGATCGGAGCGGTGGCCGTCCTGGCGATCTCGCCGACGGCCCACGCCCAGATGAAGCCGCCGACGACGCCGGACGAGCCGGGCGGCCGTTGGGGCGAGGCCAAGAAGAAGGCCGTGGATATCGGGTCGCAGCCGGCGCGCGACGTCGGCATCTCCAAGCGCGATATCCCGCCGATCCTGGAGAAGGCGTTCGACAATCCCTACAGCCTGCAGGGCCTGAAGACCTGCAAGGCGATCGCCGGCGAGATCACTCAGCTGAACGCCGTGCTGGGTCCCGACTACACGATCGGCAACGAATATACCGAGAACCGCGCCGGCAAGCTGGCCGAGGCCGGCGGCAAGACGATCATCAACAGCATCATCCCGTTTCGCGGCCTGGTTCGCGAAATGACCGGCGCGGCTCCGGCCGACCGCCACATGAACGCGGTGGTCGACGCGGGTCTGGCCCGGCGCGGCTTCCTGCGCGGCGTGCACCTGAGGCAGGGCTGCAAGACGCGGTTCTAGGAATTCCCCTTCTCCCTTGGCGGGAGAAGGGGACCTTCGGCTACAGCGTGCTCATGTCGATCACGAAGCGGTAGCGCACGTCGCTCCTGGCCATGCGCTTGTAGGCTTCGTTGATCTGGTCGATGGCGATGACCTCGATGTCGGCGACGATGTTCTTTTCACCGCAAAAGTCGAGCATCTCCTGGGTCTCCTTGATCGAGCCGATCATCGAGCCGGCCAGGGTGCGGCGGCCGGGGATCAGGGCGAAGGCGTTCAGCGGCACGGGCTCTTCCGGCGCGCCGACCAGCACCATGGCGCCGTCGACCTTCAAGAGGTTCAGGTACGCCCCCCAGTCGATGCCGGCCGAGACCGTGCAGATCAGCAGGTCGAACGTCCCGGCCAGGGTCTCGAAGGTCTTGGGATCGTTGGTCGCGTGATAGCGCGACGCGCCCATCCTCAGGCCGTCGGCCTGCTTGGACAGGGTCTGGCTCAGCACCGTGACCTCGGCGCCCATGGCGTGGGCCAGCTTGACGCCCATGTGGCCAAGGCCCCCCATGCCCAGGATGGCGACCTTCTTGCCGGGACCGGCGTTCCAGTGGCGTAGCGGCGAGTAGAGCGTAATGCCGGCGCACAGCAGCGGCGCGGCGGCGTCCAGCGGCAGGTTCTCGGGGATCGACAGCACGTAGTCTTCCTTGACCACCATGTGGTCGGAATAGCCGCCATAGGTCGGCGTGTCCGAACCCGGCTCGAAGCCGCTGTAGGTCAGGACGAGGCCTGGCTGATACTGCTCGCGGTCCAGGTCGCGGGCGGCCTTGCAGGTCACGCAGCTGTCGACGAAGCAGCCGACGCCGACATGGTCGCCTTCCTTGAAGCGCGTGACGTTGGCGCCGACGGCGGTGACCACGCCGGCGACCTCGTGGCCGGGCACGATCGGATAGACGCTCTGGCCCCAGCCGTTGTCGACCATGTGGATGTCGGAGTGGCAGACGCCGCAGTACTTGATCGAGATGACGACGTCGTCGGCATTGGGCTCGCGACGTTCGAAGCTGAACGGCGCCAGGGGCGCGCCGGCGGCGGGCGCCGCATAGCCTTTAGCGGTGGCCATTGGGAAGTGTCCTTGAGTTTGGGGACCGATCGGGGAGGATCGAACGGCCAGAGGTTTGCCACGCGCCGGGGCGGCGGCGTTATGCCGATCCTGCAAAGCTCATGCACGATCCTGCAAAACGCCGTGAGGACGGTTTTCGCCTCACCCGCGCGGGCGTAGAGGTTCAGTGTTGCGAAAACCCAGGAAACCAAGCCCTTGAGCGTGTCCGACAACGCCCCCGACAGCGCTGGCGTCTATGCCGAGATCGCCAGCCTGGTCGCCCGTTACGCCAAGGACGACCATCCGGAATCGGCGATCGACGGCCTCTATCTGACGCGTCGCTGCTCGCCCAGCGGCCGGTTGCACGTCGACCAGCGGCCGTCGTTCTGGCTGGTGGCCGGCGGCCGCAAGTGCCTGACCGTCGGCGACCAGGACCTGCACTACGGCGTCGGCGACTGCCTGCTGGTGGCCCTGGACCTGCCAGCCACGGCGCGGATCCTCCAGGCCAGCGAGGCCGAGCCGCACCTGTGCGTCGGCGTGGCGATCAACCCGGCCCGCCTGGCCGAGCTGATCGGTCGCCTGCCCGAGCAGGCCTCGGCCGCTCCGCCGGGCGGCGTGCGCGGCGTGGCGGTGAACCCGGCCTCGCCGGAACTGCTGGACGCCACCTTGCGGCTGCTGCGCCTGCTGGACCGTCCTGGGGACGTGGCGGCGATGGCGCCGCTGATCGAGCAGGAGATTCTCTACCGCCTGCTCAGCGGTCCGCAGGGCGCGCGCCTGATGCATATCGCCATGGCCGAGGGCCAGGGCCAGCGGGTCACCCGCGCCGTCGCCTGGCTGCGCCAGCATTTCGACCAGCCGCTGCGGATCGAACTCCTGGCCGAGCACGTGGGCATGAGCGAGAGCTCGCTGCACCACCACTTCAAGGCCGTCACCAACATGACGCCGATGCAGTACCAGAAGCAGCTGCGGCTCTATGAGGCCCGCCGCCTGATGCTGGTCGAGGGCCTGGACGTCGGCGCGGCCGGCTTCTCCGTCGGCTACCAGAGCCCCTCGCAGTTCAGCCGCGAATACCGCCGCCTCTACGGCCTGCCGCCGGCGCGTGACGTCGAGGCCCTACGGGCGCCGATCGCGGCGGAGTAGGGCGCCTTGCCACTCGCCCGCTGATCGCGTCACATGCCCGCCTGCAGTATTGGGGGCGGGTTTTGACGGAAGCCTTGATCGTTCGCGGCTTGAACAAGACGTTCGCCAAGCCCGCGGTGTCCGACCTCGACCTGACGGTCCACGCTGGCGAGCTCTACGCGCTGCTGGGCCCCAACGGTGCGGGCAAGACCACCACCTTGCGGATGGTTGCGGGCCTGACCCAGCCCGACAGCGGCGCGGTGGCGATCTTCGGCGTCGACGCCCGCGAGGATCCCGCCGCCGCCAAGGCCCTGCTGGCCTGGGCTCCCGATGAGGCGATGATCTACGACAAGCTCAGCCCGCTTGAATATCTGGAGTTCGTCGCCGGACTCTGGAACATCGAGCCCAAGGCGGCGAAGGCCAGGGCCGAGCAGTTGCTGGAGACCCTGGGCCTGACCAGCGAGGCGCGGCGGCGGTGCGAGGGCTTCTCGCGCGGCATGAAACAGAAGGTCGCCCTGGCCGGGGCGCTGATCCACGATCCCAAGCTGCTGATCCTGGACGAACCGCTGACCGGCCTGGACGCGGCCGCCGCGCGCCTGGTCAAGGACATGCTGCGGGCCCGCGTCGACGCCGGCGCCACGGTGATCCTGACCACCCACATTCTGGAAGTGGCCGAACGCATGGCCGACCGTATCGGCATCATCGCCGGCGGCCGCCTGCTGGCCGAGGGCACGCTGGACGAGCTGCGCGGCAAGGCCGGCGAGGCCAGCGGCCGGACGCTGGAGGACGTGTTCCTGCAGCTGACCTCAGAGGCCGTCCCTCAGGGCGTCGTCGCGTGAGCCTGCCGTTCAAGCCGGCCAGCACGGCGTGGCTGCTGGCCCACGAGCTGCGCCTGGCCTGGCGCGGCTTTCTGGCGGGGCGCAAGGGGCGGGGACCCGGGGCGTTGATCGCCTTCGTGATCCTGGGCGGCCTGATCGTGTTCGGCGGCGTGGCCATGGGCCTGGCCCTGCGCGGCCAGCAGGTTCCGGTGGTCCCGCTGGCGGTGGTCATCGTCGATCTGGCGCTGGCGGTGATCCTGACCCTGATGCTGTCCAGCACCCTGGCGGCCTCGGCGGACGCCCTCTATGAGCGCGGCGATCTCGACCTGCTGTTCTCCTCGCCGCTGGCGCCGCGCAAGGTGCTGTTCGTCCGGGCCCTGGGGCTGGCGGTCAATGCCGGGCTCTGGTTCATGGTCCCGGCGGTGCTGCTGCTGACGCCGTCGATCGTGCTGGGACATCCGGCCTGGCTGGGCGTGTTCGTGGTGCTGGCCGCCGCCGCCCTGGCCGCCTCGGGCGTCGGCCTGCTGCTGGCCATGGCGCTGTTCGCCGTGATCGGTCCGCGCCGCACGCGCACCGTGGCCCAGGTGATGGCGGCCCTGATCGGCGCCGCGTTCTTCCTGGCCAGCCAGTACCGCAACCTGATGGGCCAGAAGGCCAGCGAGAGCCTGTTCGCCCGCATCGCCACGGACGCCCGCGAAGGGCGCATCCAGCCGCCGCCGCTCGCCGACCTGCCGCTACGCGCGGCCCTGGGCGAGCCGATCCCGCTGCTGATCCTGGTGGCGCTGGGCGCGGGGATCTTCCTGTTCGCCGCCCAGACCCTGGGCCGCCGTTTCGCCGACGCGGCCGCCGCCACCCAGGGCGCCGAGACCCGCAAGGGCGCCAAGGGCCCGACGCGCGCCTTCGCCGCCGGACCCTTCCAGGCCACGGTGCGCAAGGAGCTGCGCCTGATCAGTCGCGACGCGGCGCTGCTGTCGCAGGTGCTGCTGCGGGTTCTGTACATGCTGCCGCTGGCCCTGGTGCTGGCCCGCGGCGCCGCGCACATGCCGGTCTGGGCGCTGGCCGGACCGGCCGCCGCCGTGACCTTCCTGGCCGGACAGGTGGCCGGGAGTCTCGTCTGGATCACCGTCTCGGCCGAGGACACGCCGGACCTGCTGGCCATAGCGCCCGCCCCGATGGGCGTTCTGCGCCAGGCCAAGCTGACCGCCGCCCTGCTGCCGGTGGCCGTGCTGCTGGCCGCGCCGATCGCGGTCCTGGCCTGGTACGCGCCGCTGGCCGGGCTGTGGACCGCGATCGGCGCGGGGCTGTCGGCCTGGAGCACGGGCCTGATCGGAGTCTGGTATCAGAAGCCCGGCAAGCGCGCCGACTTTCGGCGCCGGCGCGGCGCCTCGCTGCTGGCGACCCTGGCCGAATTGTTCGTCGCCACCCTGATCGGTGTGGCGACGGCGCTGGCGGTGGCGGGCTGGCTGGTCTGGGCGCTGCCGCCGCTGATCGTCGCGGGGGCGGTGATGATGGCGTTGCGAAGGACCGACGAGCAGATCGCGGCGGCGCTGCGCGTGGCGAGCTAAGCCTCCAGCAGGGCCCGGATCCGGCACACCACCCCGTCCGGCTGGAAGTCGATCGCCGCCGAGCCTGACAGCTCCGCCGCCAGGCCGCGCTCGATCAGGCGCGAGCCGAAGCCGCGCTGGGTGGGCGGCGCGACGGGCGGGCCGCCGCTTTCGGTCCAGGTCAGGTCCAGCCGCGCCGCGCCGGGATCGGGAGCCAGCGCCCAGGAGACGCGAACCCGGCCCTCCGGCGTCGACAGCGCCCCGTACTTGATGGCGTTGGTGGCCAGCTCATGCAGGGCCATCGACAGCGACAGGGCGCTCTTGGGCGAGAGGCGGATCGATGGCCCGCTGAGGTCGAACCGGCCGGGGCCGCCATGCAGCGCCGCCACGCGGCTGATGACGTCGTGCAGCTCGGCCCCCTCCCAGTTCTCTCGGGTCAGGAGGTCGTGGGCCTCGGCCAGGGCGACGATGCGGTTGGAGAAGGCCTCCTGCGCCTGGTCCAGAGCGCGGGCGCCGTTGAAGCTCTGGGCGGCGATGGCCTGGATGGTGGCCAGGCTGTTCTTCACCCGGTGGTTCAGCTCGTTGACCAGCAGGCGCAGGTGCAGCTCGGCGCGCTTGCGCTCGGTGATGTTGACCAGAGCTCCGACGACGCGGTGCGGCTTGCCGTCGTCGCCGAAGAACACCTTGCCCTTCGTGCCCAGCCACCGCTCCACATGGTCGTCGCGACCGATGACGCGATACTCGACGGCATAGTCGGCGCGTAGGGTTGGATCCGTGGCCCGCCTAGCCGCGTCGCGCACCCGCTCCACGTCGGCCGGATGGATCAGCCCGTAGGCGGTCTCGACATCCACGGGTTCGCCGGACGGGAGGCCGAACATCTGGCAGCAGCGGTCGGACCAGGTCAGCACGCGGGTGTCCAGGTCCAGGTCCCAGGTGCCGACATCGGCGGCGTCCATGGCCAGGCGCAGGGTCTGTTCCTGACGCAGCAGGCGGTCGACCGCTTCCCGGCGCTCGGTGACGTCCGACGCGACGCCGACGAAGCGCACGCACTGGCCGCCGTCGAAGAAGGCCCGGCCGAAGACCTCGACCCAGCGCAGGGCGCCGTCGCCGCCGCGGCGGATGCGATATTCGAGATTGATCGCGCCGTCGCCGGAGGGATCCGTGGCGGCGGCCACGGCCGCGCGGACCCGGGACAGATCGTCCGGATGCAGCAGGCGCTCGAAGGTCTCCTGCGTGGGCTTCTCGTCGGGCGACAGGCCGAAGATCGAGCGGGCGCGGGCGTCCCAGAAGCGCTGGCCGATATGGGGCTTATGGTCCCAGCGACCCATGCCCGCGGCCTGGGCGGCGAGGTCGAGGTCGATGCGCGCGGCCGCCAGTTCGGCCTCGACCTGCTTGCGTTCGGTGATGTCGACGACAACGCCGGTGTTGCGGGCCGGCTGCCCATCCTCGTCCAGATAGGCCCGGCCGCGCGTATAGACCCAGCGGATCGAGCCATCGGCCTGCACCAGGCGATACTCGTGCGAGAAGTCGCCGCCCTCCCGGGTCGCTTTCAAGGCGCTGTCGCGGACGCGTTCGCGGTCGTCGGGATGAACGGCGGGCGTATAGCTCTGCACCGGCAGGCCGGCCGCGGCGAATTCGGGCGAGACGTTATGCAGCTCGGCGTAGCGGGCGTC
Source organism: Caulobacter sp. GW821-FHT05F04 (assembly GCF_059419665.1). Lineage (NCBI taxonomy): Bacteria > Pseudomonadati > Pseudomonadota > Alphaproteobacteria > Caulobacterales > Caulobacteraceae > Caulobacter > Caulobacter sp. GW821-FHT05F04. The sequence goes on along the minus strand of NZ_JBWKSF010000001.1, from coordinate 838,107 downwards.
GGCATAGACCTTGTTGGCCTTGATGTCCCACTCCCAGGCTCCGACCACCCCGGACGCGTCTCGCGCCATCTCGTAGCGCTCCTGAGTGGTCTTCAGGGTCTTCTGGTCGGCCACCGACTGCGAGACCTCGACCGCGGTGACCAGCACCCCGCCGATGCCGTTCGGCGCGCTGGCGTCTGGCACGGGGCTGTAGCTGATGGTGAAGTAGCCGATCTCCTGGGTTCCGTGGCGCGTCACCTTCAGGGGCAGCTTCTCGAACGCGAAGCCGCCGCTGGTTCCGTTCAGGATGTCCTCGTGGAAGGCGCGGATCGAGGCCTGGAAGTCGGGCGAGGTCTGGTCCAGCCGCGCGCCAAGCGCCTCGGGGTGCCGCTCGTGCAGGGCGGGCGCGTAGGCGTCGTTGTAGATCAGGACCAGCTCTGGACCCCAGCGCAGGGCCATCGGGAAGTTGGTGGCCAGGATCATGTCCACGGCCAGATGCAGGCTGGGCGACCAGGCGTCGCGGGGGCCGACGGGCGTCTGGGACCAGTCGAACGCACGCACGCGCTCGGCCATCTCGCCGCCCGCGATTCTAGTCAGCACAGGCGCGGCGCGTGGCCTGCCCTCGCCCATTTGCGGTCCCCCATCCGATCAGACGACCGGCCCTGAACAAGGTGAACCCATAGCCCGTCCGGATTCAAGCGGGGCTTTGGTGAACGCACGCACGAAAACGCCCGGAAAACGCGAATGGTTCTCCGGGCGCAACGGATTGTTCGAAATGAGGATTAGTCGATCGGGGACCAGCGTTTTTCGGGCGGAGCGGCCGCGGGCTTGGGGCCGCGGAACTCGTTCCGGGGAGCCCCGGCCTTCTGACCTTGGCCCGGACCCCGGCCTTGACCCTGGCGCTGCGGGCCCTTGCCCTGGGCCGATTGTCCGCCGGCGGAGCGTCCACCGCCGCCGCCATTGGAGCCATTGCGACCCCGGGGACGCTGACGACGCAGTTCCGACGGCACGTCGTTGCGCGGATCGGCCTTGCGCGGATCGACGTACTTCTCGGCCGGAGCCAGCTTGTCGGCGACGGCCGCGGCGGCGGCCAGCTGCTTGTCGTTGCGGCGGTCGAAGGACGGGATCGTCTGGCGGGTGGCCTTCTGGATGTCCTTCAGCAGGTTGCGTTCGTCATCGGCGCAGAAGCTGATGGCGATGCCGTCCTTGCCCTTGCGGGCGGTGCGGCCGATCCGGTGGACATAGGCCTCCGGCACGTTGGGCAGCTCGTAGTTGATCACGTGGCTGACGTCGTTGACGTCGATGCCGCGCGCGGCGATGTCGGTGGCGACCATGGCCCGCATCTCGCCGGCCTTGAAGGCGGCCAGGGCGCGCTCGCGCTGGCCCTGGGTCTTGTCGCCGTGGATCGAGGCGGCCTCGATGCCCGCCGCGTTCAGATACTTGGCCACCCGGTCGGCGCCGCGCTTGGTGCGGGTGAAGACGATGGTGCGATCAACGCCCGGTTCGGACAGGATCTCGGCCAGCAGGGGACGCTTGCGTTGCGCTTCGATGAACAGGACGCGCTGGTCGATGCGCTCGACGGTGGTCGCTTGCGGCGCCACCGAGACCTGCACCGGATCCTTCAGCAGTTCGGCGGCCAGCTTGCCGATCTCGGTCGGCATGGTGGCCGAGAAGAACAGGTTCTGGCGGTTCTTGGACATCTGGGCGGCGATCTTGCGGATCGGCACCACGAAGCCCAGGTCCAGCATCTGGTCGGCCTCGTCGAGGACGAAGATCTCGACGCCCGAGACGCTGGCCGACTTCTCGGCCATGTGGTCCATCAGGCGGCCGGGGGTGGCGACCAGCACGTCGATGCCGCCGGCCAGGGCCTTCATCTGCGGGCCGTACTTCACGCCGCCGTAGATGGTGTGGACCGAAAGGCCCATGTGGACGGCGTAGGCCTTGAAGTTCTCGGCGATCTGAGTGGCCAGTTCGCGGGTCGGCGACAGCACCAGGCAACGGAAGCCGCGGCGCGGGGCCGGCATGCGGTTCTCGGCCAGGCGCTGCAGGATCGGCAGGGCGAAGGCGGCGGTCTTGCCGGTGCCGGTCTGGGCGATGCCCAGCAGGTCCTTGCCTTGCAGCACGACCGGGATGGCCTGGGCCTGGATCGGCGTCGGCTCCTTGTAGCCCTTCTCGGCAAGGGCCTTCAGCAGCGGCTTGGCCAGGCCAAGGTCGGAAAATTGAGTCACGTGTGTTTTGTCTTTCGTGCGCCGAAAGACAGCCCATGCGTCCTCGCACGGCTGGCCCCTCGGCTGGTCGTCGGAGGAGCGCCCCGCGTGCACGGGCGATCTAATGAGAATCTCTTCAGGGCGCTCGACAGGCTGGTCCGGAAACGGACCGTCACGCGGCTGGAGCACCGATAGCGCCAAGGGGGCGCGAAGCGGATATCGCTTGTTGCAGTGCAAAAGTCAAGGAAGGCGAGGCTCGGGTGGTGACGCAGTTTGAATTGGGCGTTGAGGGAAAAGTCCGCTGAGCGGCGGGGTGCATGGGCGAACAGAGGAGATCGCCCATGTTTCTTCGTACCGAGACCATCCACCTGCGTCACGGCGGCCAGCAGCTTTCGATCAGCTATGAAGTCGAGGACGGGATGACCCGATATGTCGGGTCAATCGACGGCAGTCGGTGTGTGACGTCCATAACCCGAGAGGGGGCGTTGTCGGCGCTCCTCCGTCGCCGCATCGGTCGTGCCATGCTGGCCGGAGACGTGGCATGAGATGTGTTATGGTTGTCCGGTCCGCAACGCGCGGACCGGAGACCAAGATGCCGCGCCGAAAGCAGACCGACCACGAGGAGATCACCGCGACGTTACGCGCCGCGCGGCTCTTCGTGGGAGAGTCTGATGCGGCGATGACTTCGGAAGCGGCCACGACGGTCGCTGAGGTTCATGACAAATTGCCACGCCCCAGTGAGGCTGACTTGGCTGCTCTCGCTCGAAAAATCGTCGAACGATAGGTGTTGGGCTTGGCCTGCGAGCTTAGCCTATTGCCAAGGCTTAGCCAGAGACGAGTCTCAATGGTGGACGGATGGAGGAGTCCAAAGAGCCATCTTCAGGTCGCGCACCAGTGAGGCCAAAGAGTAGATTTTCAATTTCCTCTGCTGGGACGTAGATGCTTTTAGCAATATCATCCTTGGTCATGCGCTCATTCCAGAGGGCGGTTAACACCTTCTGCCAAACGACCGAGTGTTCTCTAGCCAGCCCGAAGGGTTCTGCTTTTCGATAGCCTCGCTCGGTAGCCTGGATGGCAAAGGTTCTGTATTGCCACTCTGAAATTATATTCAATTTACTGAGGCGAACGATGAGCGCCATTACAGATACGCCCCAGCGCTTTTTTGCTTCGATAATCTGATTTATTGTATGTGCTCTCGGCAAGGTGGCGTGGACATCTGCTGCTGGCATCAAAAATGATGAAGCGAAAAGATCGGCCTCTTCTTCTGCGCGCCGACCTTTTGGTCCTCCGTGCTTATGTAACACTAGGTGCCCAAGTTCATGGGCAGCATCAAAGCGGCTACGTTCGGCAGATTTCATGGTATTGAGAAATACGTAAGGCCGGCTATCGCGCCATACAGAAAACGCATCTACAGCCATGGTGTTCTCCACCATTGAAAATAGGCGAATTCCTTTCGCCTCCAGTAGATGCACCATGTTCTTGATCGGGCGCTCACCCAAGCCCCACTTCTCTCGAAGAGAGCGAGCCGCAACCTCCGGGCCGTCGCCATCCAGATCGATCAGATCGGCGTCAGGCAGATCAAAGCGATGCTCGACCCAATCAGAGAACAGGTAGCCGATGGTTCCCGCAGCAAGCGCGGCGTCACGCTCCTTCGCAGACATCGTACTCATGCTGCGGAAGCTTGCAGCTTCATCTCTCAACGGGTCGGCGTCCGGTTCACAGAAGAATTCAGCCGGGAAGCCAAGTATCCTGGAAATCTGTCCTAGCGCTTCTTCGGCAGGTGTTATGTCGCCACTTTCGTAACGAAGAATAGTGTGAGGTGTTACGCCTATAGCTTCCGCCAGGGCCTTCTTTGTGAATCGGCGCCGCTCTCTCGCTAGAGTGAGTCTCGATGGAGTAAACATTTCGCACTACTTACGACGAACATTGATCTCGAATTCCTGGTCGGTGCCGATATCCGGATTAGTGGTTTCGACGGTGAGCTTTTCCCATTCGCCATCTTGGAGAATGAAAATGCGTTCGCTGTACTTCACCACGTAGCCGCCTTGGAATTCGCTGGGCCGAGATAGCTCCGCTCGGACCTTTTGGCCATCATCGAAGATGCACAAGTACCATAGCGAGTATGGCGGCTCCTTCGCAGGGGACACTTCCTCTCGCCGGAACAATTCGCCCTGGTTGTTTAAATCGATCACCTTTTCGGACGCCGCGCCCTTGAGCGTGCGGTTGCGCGGCGAGCGAAGCTGATCGCAGGTGCCCAGATCAGTGTTCATCACCGCGATCACCTTCTTCAGTTCTTCATTGAAGACGGTCTCGATCCCATTGTGATTTCCCCGCTCCCACCCTTCACGCAAGAAAATCTGCCGGGTGCGGACCGTCGCGGCGTTCCACGCGTAGAAGCCCGGCGCGGCTTTCGCATCGTTGTCCGTGCATCCGGCGCGAGCAGCGACAGCCGCCTTTACGACATCGATCCATTGATCGCGCGTAGAATTGAAATACTGGCGGAGCCGGCGATCACAAGTGCGCGGGTCCGAATGCACGATGGCGGCCATGATTCCTCGCGTAACTTTTTCCAACCACATTTGTGTCGGAGAAAAGTTACGCGGTCAAGGCGGCTCTGGCCGTGAAATCCGAGCCCATGTTTTGAGCGCGGCAATTAACCCACGCCTCGACAGCGAAGGGCCTGCCTGAAAGGCATATCGCCTAATAGCATTTCAGCTCCTTCAGTTCGAGCCGGAACGCCCGCTCATAGTACTCAAGGATCATCTTAGCCTTCTGGCCCTTGCCGACCGACGCCGTCGCGACGTTCGTGTACCCGACGTTGTTGCCCCCTTCGTCCAGGGCCGCAGCCCCCACGTAAAGATTGCTACAGTCCTCGCGTGGTACGACCCAGAGGGCCATGCACGTGGCGCCGCTGGGGCACGAGTAGTCGCTGTGATGGATGAACTTGATGCCCATGGTGACGTTGCTTTTGACCACCGTGAAGCGTTCGTTGACTTCAATGAACCCTCCCGGCAGCCAGGGTGGCTCAGGTGGGGCGTTCGCTGACTTCTCAGGCGGGGGCGCGATCGCCGGCGTTGTTGAGGTCACGGCGGCGGCACCAGTCTCGGCCTTAGGCTGAGAGAACACGATGGCGAGCGGGATCAGCATCCAGGCGAAGCCGATGATCCTGGCCCTGGTCGAGTAGCCCTTGTTCAGTAGAACCCAGGCGAAGACGTAGGGCAGGACGATAATGCCCAGCATCAGCAGGAAGCCGACGCTGCGCCCCTGGGTCTCCGAATAGCCGCCGTTTCCTGCGTGTCTCGCGTTGGTCAACATCATCGGTCTCCACCAGGAATTTAGGACATTAATGTCCTGGCCGACCTTACCGGCTCGCTAACATCTACCCAGATGGACTGGGAGCGGATCGTCGCCGCGAACATCAAGCGACTGCGCCTTGAACGCGGTTTGAGCCAAGAGGTGCTCGCCCATGACGCCGACATCGCGATGCGGCACCTGGGGCGCATCGAGCGTGGGCAGGGCAATCCGACGGTCGCTGTCCTGGGCAGGCTTGCCGGGGTCCTCGGCGTCCATCCGCGCGACCTCTACGACGCCTAACCGAGGTCGAGGCAAGCACCTGCTGCCGCATTATGGCGTTAAGGCGCATTAAGGTGAAGATCGCCTACCTTCATAACTATGGCGGAACTTAGTATTCGTCAGGTTAAGTCAACTATACGCCGAAAAAATATCTCTCTCGCTGACGCTCTTTCGTTGACGCGATGAATTCCGGCTGCTTCTGACGCCGCGCCTGATCCTCAGGAATGCCCAGGAGAGCTACATGGCCTACAAGATCGCGCTCAGGACTGACCGTTTGCGGCCAGACACGGCGTCGCGTGAATAGACTAGACGCGCGGCTCCGCGCCTACATCCTCCACGCCCTTTGTGAGGGCGTGTCGCAGCGTTCATGCGAACGCATTTTCGGTGTCAGTCAGAACACGGTCGCCAAGCTGTTTGAAGAAGCCGGCGACATGGCGATCGCCCATCTCAGGTCGATGAAGGACCTCGCGATCGCCAAAATCCAGGCGGACGAACTCTACGCCTTCGTCGGCGCCCGAGAGCAGAACGCCAAGACCATGAAGGCGCCCACCCCCGGCGCCGGCCGGGTATGGACCTATCTGGCGATGTGTTCTGAGACGAAGTTGATCTTCGCGTACCATCTGGGCGACCAGACGCTCGAAGACGCCACGGTCTTCGTTCGGCGTGTCGCATCCAAGCTCAAGCGAAATCCGGGTGGCGGGTTCGCTGTCCGCCCCACCATCATCACCGACGGCCTACGCGCATATCCCGAGGCGATGGAAAGAGGGTTCGGGAGCGATCTCAACTTTGGAATTCTGGCCAAGCAGTATTCCAAGGTGGATGGCGAAGGGAACAAGGTCACGGGCGCGCGCTACGAGGGGGCGACTAGGATCGTTGGAAGGGGTCAAGTCGACCAGCGCGACATCCATACAAGCTATATCGAGCGGCAAAATTTGAATGTCCGCATGGGCGTGCGGCGCTACGGCCGGAAGACCAACGCCTTTTCTAAGCGCCTGCTGAACCACGAGCGACACCTAGCCCTCTGGATCGTCTACCATAATCTCTGCTGGGTGCCCCGCCCGAAGGCGCCGTCGGAGAAGTTTGACAGAGACGGCAAGCCCAGGGCCTGGGCCAAGGTCATGCCGGCCGGCATCGCCGCTGGGATAACTAAGCACCTCTTCGAGATCAGAGACCTGTTGGCCCTGACGGACGCCTTCATTGCTGAACGAAAGCGACTGGCCAACGAGGCCGCCAGCGCGGCGGAGGAGGCATCGGCCATTGTCGTGGAGGCCGAGGATGTTGAACTGGCACCGACCCACTGGGTGTACCGAAGCTTCCGCCACCGATCGACTAAGACCCACGCTGCTGGCTGTTCCAATTGCCGCGACGGTGCGGGAAAGAAGGGGACTGGCGGCACTGACAACGGCGAATGGTTGCCCTTCTACCGCCTGGATGACGCCACGGCCGCCGCCGAGAGGCTGGAGCCGGATCGCCATTCGATCTGCAACATGTGCCTGGGCGAGTATCGAAAGCTTGGCAAAGGCCGGTGAGCCTTTCACCGCGTTCAATGGTGCCGGTGAACGCAGATACGTGGAAGTTTCATCTCGTGAATTTTGCCCTGGGTTGTCCAAGCCACGACCACCATTGGGGTCATGATCTCAGGAAGCGCCCTCCACAGGCCGGTGTTGGGGTCTTTACTCATGGCGGGAGAGGCTAGCTCGTCGAACGTGTCCACGACCATCAGCTTCTGGGGGCGATCGTCGAGTCCGAGGTGAACGAATTCGCCCAACATCAATGGGGGATCGCTGGCGGACAGTTCCGGTGCAGGTTCAACGATTTCTAAATCGTTCAGGTTGTGTATTGGTTTCTTGCTCATAAAAGGTGTCCTGGAGAATTTATGTTCAAGCTTGGGGCCAAGGTGCGTCGGAAGATGCCGACCATGCAGGTGGTCGAGATTCGCGGGACCGATGTGACTTGTACTTGGATGACGCCTGAGGGGCCGGTGACCCAAACGTTCGAGCAAGGTGAATTGGAAGCCTTGCCTCAGGGGCCTAAGTTCCGACCAATCAAACGGACCTAGCCTGTTGCGAATGGGCCGTTACTAACCGGTCGGCCGAAACTGCGTCACCACCGAGGCTCGGGGCCCTTGCCAGCGTCGGAACGCCGCGCCAAACCCGGCTCATGACCAAGCCGATCGTCCTTGTCGCCGCCGCCGCCCTGATCGATGTCGACGGGCGGGTGCTGATCTGTCAGCGGCCCCAGGGCAAGCAGCTGGCCGGCCTGTGGGAGTTCCCGGGCGGCAAGGTCGAGCCGGGCGAGACGCCCGAGGAATGCCTGATCCGCGAGCTCGACGAGGAGCTGGGCATCAAGGTCGCCCAGGCCTGCCTCGCGCCGTTCGTGTTCGCGTCCCACGGTTACGAATCTTTTCACCTGCTGATGCCACTTTATTTGCTGCGCCGCTGGGAAGGCCAGGTGACGCGCAAGGAGCATGAGGGCCTGGCATGGGTGAAACCGGACAAGCTTGCGGACTATCCGATGCCGCCCGCGGACGAGCCTCTGGTGGCCTGGCTGCGCGACGTGCTCTGAAGCGTTTCTGGACCGACGAGTCCGGCGCGACCGCGATCGAATACGCCCTGCTGGTCGGACTGCTGGCCCTGGCCCTCGTCGGCGTGCTGACGGGTCTGAGCGGGGCTCTCAACGGGGCCTTCGACAAGGCCAAGGCCGCCCTCGGCGCCTGATCAGGGCCTGGGCTTCTCGCCGGTCGGCTGCTCCTGGACCCCCAGGGCGTCGGCCAGGCGCATCTTGGCCGAGCCCGGCCGCAGCGGCTTCTGCTGGCTGTCGTGCGGCGCCCACCCCGTCACCGAGACGATCTCGAACGTCGCCGGCACGCGGCCGTCGGCCTCCGCGAACCTCTCGACATAGAGCTCCATCGCCCGCAACAGCACCTTGCGGCCCAGCGGCTTGCGCGAGCGGTCCAGCAGCACGCTGGTCTCGCCCATGGCCCGCAGGTCGCCCAGCAGCTTGATCGGGTGGGGGTAGCGGACCTTCACGCGATCGACGTCGGCGACCGGCAAGGCGAAGCCGGCGCGCTGCAACAGGCCCGCCGCGTCGATGGCGTCGGCGAACGGCGAGACCCGCATCGACGCGCCGTCCGATATCTCGGCCTCGGCGGCCAGCAGGCACTGGCGCAGCTCGGTCAGGGTGGCGCCGCCGAACATCGCGCCCAGGAACAGGCCGTCGGGGCGCAGGGCGCGGCGGATCTGGATCAGCGCGCCGACCAGATCATTGGTCCAGTGCAGCGACAGGGTCGAGACCACCAGGTCGAGCGTCGCGTCGCCGAACGGCAGGCGCTCCTCGTCGGCGGCGACGCGAAGGGTCTGGCGACCGTCCAGCATCCGCGTCGAGAGGTCGGTCTCGATCAGCGTATCGATGTTGGCGCGGGCGTCGCTGTCGCTCAAGGCCTTGAAAAAATGGCCGTTTCTCGCGCCGAGGTCGACGGCGACCGGAAAGCGTCGCAGGATCGTCTCCAGTCGCATGACCACGTCCTGGGCCACGCGGGCCTTGAGAAAGTCGGCGGAGGCGTAGCCCGGCGCGGCGCGGTCGAGGCGGACGCGATGCAGGGCGCGGTCGAAGAGCAGGGGGGAGGCGGTCATTGCGCGCGGAACATGGCGACTCCGAACCGTTCTGGAAAGCCGGACCTCTCATGTTCGGACTCGGGCGCTCGGTGCTCGACCTGCTGCTGCCGCCGTCCAGCCTGGACGGCGAGGCGGCGCTCAGCGGCGGGCTGACCGCCAGCGCCTTTTCGAAACTCACCTTTCTGGACGATCCGGTCTGCGACGGCTGCGGCCTGGCCATGGCCTATGCGGAGGCGGCGCTGGAGCGCTGCCCCGCCTGCCAGGCCAGGCCCAAGGCGTTCCAGCGCTGCCGCGCCGCCTGCGTCTATGACGAGCACTCGCGCGAGCTGATCCTGAAGCTGAAGCACGCCGACCGCACGGACCTGGCCGGCCTGTTCGCCCGCTGGCTGTCGCGCGCCGGCGTCGACCTGCTGGCCGAGGCCGAGGCGGTGGTTCCGGTGCCCGTCCACCGGTCCCGCCTGCTCAGCCGCCGCTACAACCAGGCCGCCGAGATCGCCCGGCCGCTGGCCCGGATGGCGGGCCTGGCCTACCTGCCCGACGTCCTGATCCGAAGGCGCGACACCGACAGTCAGGGCGGCAAGTCGGCCTCGGGCCGGCGGCGCAACGTGGCGGCCGCTTTCGCCGTCCCCGAAGGGAGGCGACACCGGGTTGTCGGCCGGCGGATCGTTCTGATTGATGACGTGTTGACCACAGGCGCCACGGCCGAGGGGTGCGCGCGAGCGCTTCTGGCCGCCGGCGCGGCGTCGGTGACGCTTTCCGTCGTCGCCCGCGTTACAGAAATGCAGGCGCGTCCTATATGAGGACGCACAACACCAGGGTATCGACCGTTCCATGGCTCACGTCACCATCTACACCCGCCCGTTCTGCGGCTACTGCGCCCGCGCCCTCGCCCTGCTGACCGACAAGGGCGCCGACTTCACCGAGGTCGAGGCCGGCATGGATCCCAAGCTGCGCCAGGAGATGATGGACCGTTCGGGCCGCACCACCTTCCCGCAGATCTTCGTCGGCGAGCGGCACATCGGCGGCTGCGACGACATGATGGCCCTCGAGCGCGAGGGCAAGCTGGACCAGATGCTGGCCGCATGACTTTGAAGGTCGGTCTGATCCAGACCCGGACGCCCGCGACCCACGCGGCGGCGCTGGCCCATGTCGCGCCGCTGGTGCGCGAGGCGATCGGGCAAGGCGCCCGGTTCGTGCTGACGCCGGAATGCACCAATGTCCTGCAGAAGGACCGGAGCAAGCTGCTGCCGACCCTGACGGCGCTGGCGGACGACCCGGTGGTCAATGGCCTGCGCGCCATCGCGGCCGAGACCGGGACCTGGATCGACGTCGGCTCGGCCCTGGTGCGGCGCGAGGACGGAAAAGCGGCCAATCGCCAGGTCGTCATCGATCCGACCGGCGCGATCGTCGCCACCTACGACAAGCTGCACATGTTCGACGTGGATCTTCCGACCGGTGAAACGGCGCGGGAGTCGGCGACCTACACGCCGGGCGACAAGGCCGTGGTGGTGGACACGCCGCTCGCCACGTTCGGCCTGACCATCTGCTACGACATGCGCTTTCCGGCCCTGCATCGCGCCCTGGCCCTGGCCGGAGCGACGGTGATCACCGCGCCGGCCGCCTTCACCCGTCCGACGGGCGAGGCGCACTGGGACGTGCTGCTGCGGGCCCGCGCCATCGAGACCGGCTCGTTCGTCATCGCCGCGGCGCAGGGCGGCTTCCACGAGGACGGCCGCGGCACCTGGGGCCGCTCGATCGTCGTCGGGCCGTGGGGCGAGGTGATCGCCAAGCTTGACCACGATGAGCCCGGCGTGCTGATAGCCGAGCTCGACCTGCCCGCCGCCCTGTCGGCGCGGGCGGCGATCCCGGTCCTTCAAAACGCCAGGCCTTTCGTCGGCCCCTAAAGCTCGCCATCTATAGCCCATGATCAAGTACGCGCTTCAGTGCGACGCGGCCCATGAGTTCGAAGGCTGGTTCGGCTCGTCGTCGGACTATGACGACCAGGCCGCGCGGGGCCTCGTCGAATGTCCGCTGTGCGGCTCGCGCGGCGTCTCCAAGCAGATCATGGCTCCAGCCGTGGCGGGCACGAAGGCGCAAAGCGCCGCGCCGGCCGTCGATCCGAAGATGCGCGAGATGATGATGACGGCCATGGGCGAGGTCCGCCGCCACGTGGAGGACAATTTCGACTATGTCGGCGACGCCTTCGCCAAGGAGGCGCGCGCCATCCACGAGGGCAAGTCCGAGGAGCGCGGCATCTACGGCGAGGCCTCGCCGACCGAGGTCAAGGCGCTGGTCGAGGACGGCGTGCGCGTGGCCCCGCTGCCGCCGCCCGCGCCGAAGAAGACCGAGGTGAACTGAAGGTCCCTGCCAAGGACCGGCAGGATCAGGGCCGCGATCAGCGACAGCGAGCCCGCCGAGATGTTCAGGCCATAAAGCGCCGCGGCGGCCGCGTAGGCCAGCCACTGGCGATCCTGTGTCCGCGCGACATAGGCCGCGACCGCCGGGGCCAGCAGCGCCAGCTCGTAGTTCATGGCGTAGGGCGAGATCAGCAGCGCCCCGCCCAGCAAGGCGATCAGCTGGTCGGGCCAGGCGGCGTCGCGGCGGAAAGCCGTCCACACGCCCCACAGGACGGCGGGCGCCAGCAGATAGGCCCAGGCGCCGTTCAGGCCGAGGGCCGTCAGTTTCGCATAGGGCGTGATGGCGGTGTCGAGCAGGCCCTGGCTGGCGACGATCCCGTGGAAGCGCGGCAGGGCGGCGAACCAGTCGACCCAGGTCCGCGGCCCGAACACGCCCGCCGACAGCGCGCAGATCAGCAGGCCCCAGCCGCCGGTGAACAGGATGGCGCGCCACTGTCCCTGGGCCGCCAGGGCCAAGGGCAGCAGGATCAGGAGCTGCGGCTTCAGCGAGGCGGCGACCGCGAACAGCAGGCCCGCGACCAGCGGCCGCCGCCGGAACGACAGGCCCAACACGACGAGGCCGGCGATCAGCAGGCTGAGCTGGCCGCAGAAGATCGCGAAGGCCACCGACGGCAGCAGCAGCCACCACCACGGCGCGCGGATCCTCGCCGCCGCCGTCGCCAGGACCGCGACGCTCAGCGCCATCAAGGTCAGGTAGCTGGCCAGGAACGGCAGCCGCGACAGGGGCGCGAACAACAGCAGGGCCGAGGGCGGGTTGAGGTAGGGGCGAAGAATCCCGCTGGCCGGATCGAAACCCTGGCGCAGGGTCAGATACTCGAAATCGTAGAGCCGGCCGGGATCGACGAGCGCCACGCGGCCGCCGCTCCAGAAGCACAGGAAATCCAGGCCGACGGGCTGGATCGTCACGTCGCGCGCCACCAGCACGCCCAGCACGGCGAATGTGGCCAGCAGCGCCGCCAGTGGCAGTTGGCGATGGTCCTTCCGGCCAACGGACATATCACCCTCGGGGTTGTGACGGATGTCCCCAAGGTTGCGAAAACTATTAAAAGGCGTCTTAAAAATTGATCTGTCGGAGAAATGAATCCCTGGGTGGATTTATTGCTCGCCATAGGCCCCAAACACGAAGGGCGCCGGACCGGAGTCCGACGCCCTTTTGTCTGTCAGCGCTGCTTAGCGCTTAGCGCTTAGCGGTTGCGATAATAGCGGTACTCGTAGTGGCACTTCTTCTTGCCCTTGCCGATCTCGTGACCGGCGACGGCGCCGACGCCGGCGCCCAGCAGCGTGCCTTCGGTCTTGTTGCCATGGCCGGCGACGGTGTTGCCGAGCAGAGCGCCGCCGAGACCGCCGATGATGGCGCCGTTCTTGGCCTTGGACTTGTTGCAGACCAGGACGCGCTCACGGCGTTGCTGGGCTTCTGCGGCGGTGATGGCCACGCTGCTGACGGTGAAACCGACGACGGTGGCCAGGACGATGGTCTTCAGGCGGGCGCGCATGGCGGGCTCTCCGATTAATTGTTCTTGTAGATCCCTCGGCTCGTAAACGCCCAAGCCGACGGTCGGTTGCCAGAAAGTCGGGCAGCCGACCGTCAGGTCAGGTCTTACGTCGTCGAAAGACTAGCCTTCGACGCGATAGTGGCCGTTGGCGTCGGGGCAGACGCGGACATAGCGGGTCTCGACGCGGCCGTTGTACTCGGTCGGGGCCGGGGCCAGGCGGCAGCGTTCGCCGGAGCTGGCGTAGCGGCCGTCGCTGTAGCGGTAGGGCTGGGTCTGCTCGTAGCTGTAGTAAGCGCCGCGCGTGTCGCACTTGGCCGAGGCGTTGCCCACGGCCGCGCCGACGCCGGCCCCGACCAGGGCGCCCAGCACGGTGCCTTCCGGACGGGCGTTGCGGGCGGCGACGTTCGAGCCCAGCGCCGCGCCAGCCAGGGCGCCGATCACGCCGCCGACGGTGGCGTTCCTCTTGGCGTCCTGCCGGCAGTCGTTCGCGGCGGAGACGTTGGCGTTGGTGTCGATGCTGTAGGCGCCGGCATAGGGGGCGGCGAAGCGCGAGCCCTCGCCCGGGTGGCGACGGTCATAGGCGCCATTGCCGTAGCGGCGGTCATAGGCGTCGCGGGCCGAGGTGTAGCGATCGCGATCACGCTCCCACTGCTGGCGGCCCGGATCGTAGTTGGAGCCCGAGGCGTAGCTCACGCCGCTGGTGCGGAAGCGGTCGGCGTCGCGCGGATGGCGGCGGTCATAGGCGCCATCGCCGTTGCGGCGATCATAGTTGTAACGGGCGCGCTCATAGTTGGCGCGGGCCCGTTCGAAATCGGCCTGCTCGGAATAGTAGGCGGCGCTCTCACGATACTGGGCCGTGCTGTAGCGCGTGGCGTAGGTGGGATAGCGACGATCATAGGCGCCGCGGCCGTAGCGACGGTCATAGTCCTCGCGGGCCTGGACGTAGTTGGCGCGGTCGCGCTCATAGGCGTCCTGGCGCTCCTGATACTCGGCGACCTTGTCATAGTAGTTGGCGCGCTGAGCGTCGTAGTTCTGAAGGCTGCGCTGGTACGCGGAATCCTGGGCGAAGGCGGGGGCGACCGCGCCGCACGCCATGGTGGCGGCCAGCACGGCGGCCAAAGTCTTGGAAGTCATGAGAAGTCTCCGTTCCCTCTAGAACGGATCGACGGCCGACCCCCGAAAGTTGGGTCGCCAATCCGAGTTCAAGTCCCTGCGCGGAGAGAAGCCGCGCCTCGGGCCGAAGTTCCCGGCTCAGCTTCGTTTCAACCCCTGGTGACGGTCATCATGTAGTTGATGTCGACATCGGCCGAGCGGCTCCACCGTCCCGTCAGCGGATTGTAGGCCACGCCGAACGGGCCCTGCATCTCGACCGGCTCGCCGGCCAGGAAGGCGCGCAGCTCCTCGGGCTTGAGGAACTGCTTCCAGTCGTGGGTGCCCGGCGGCACCCAGCGCAGCACGTATTCGGCGCCGATCTTGGCCAGGGCCAGGGCCTTTAGCGTGCGGTTCAGGGTGGCGACGATCATCAGGCCGCCGGGCTTGAGCAGCTTGGCGCAGGTGCGCAGGAACTCGCCCGGATCGGCGACGTGCTCGATCACCTCCATGGTCAGGACGACGTCGAACGGACCCGCGCCCTCGGCCAGCAGCTGCTCGGCGGTGGCGGGACGGTAGCCGATCGCCAGGCCCTGCTCGGCCGCGTGGGTGGCGGCGGTCTTGATGTTCTTTTCCGAGGCGTCGATGGCGGTGACGGAAAAGCCCAGCCGGGCCATGGGCTCGGACAGCAGACCGCCGCCGCAGCCGATGTCGAGCAGGGAGAGGCCCTCGAACGGCTGGCGCTGCGTTCCGTCGCGGTCAAACCGGGCCAGGGCCTGGTCGCGGATGAAGGCCAGGCGGCAGGGGTTGAACACGTGCAGCGGCGCGAACTTGCCCTTGGGGTCCCACCACTCGGCGGCGATGGCCGAGAACCGCGCCACGTCGGCGGGGTCGATGCTCCAGGAAGGCGCGTCGGAGGGGGAGGGCGAGGTGGTGTCCGTCATGAAGCCAATCTAGAGCGCCCCATGCGTCCGGGCTAGGGTCCGGTCGAGCGCCTGGAGTCAAAGCCGATGAAGTCCTTGATCGCCGCCGCCTTGCTGACCGTGGTCGCCGGCCAGGTTTCGGCCCAGGAGCCGTCCCTCAGGACCGTCGAGACCCGCCGCCTGGATGCGCCCGAGGCCAACCAGGGCGTGGCGGCCGACAAGGCCCACCTCTACGCCGTCGATAACGGCAGGATCGCCCGCTACGATAAGGCCACGGGCGTCAAGCAGGCCGAGTGGACGGGCGACCCGGTGCGTTTCAAGCACCTGAACGCCTGCCTGATCGTCGGCAAGGACCTTGTCTGCGCGGGCTCGAACTATCCCAGCGTGCCGCAGAACAGCGCGGTCGAGCTGTTCGATCCCGTCAAGATGACCCACACGCGGACCATTCCGCTGGGGCCGGGAATCGGCTCCCTGACCTGGGTCGACCGCCGCGACGGGTTCTGGTGGGCGATGTTCGCCAACTACGACGCCAAGGGCGGCGAGCCGGGGCGCGACCATCGCTGGACCACCCTGGTGAAGTTCGACGACCAGTGGCGGCGCGTCGGGGCCTGGGCCCTGCCGGCGGCGGTGCTGGAGCGCATGGCGCCGTACAGCTGCTCGGGCGGCGGCTTCGGCGACGACGGCCTGCTCTATGTCACCGGCCACGACCGGCCCGAGCTCTACGCCCTGGCCATTCCCACCGAGGGCGGGGCGACCCTGGATCTGGTCGCGACCCTGGCGATTCCGTTCGAGGGCCAGGCCATCGCCTGGGATCGCGGCGGGGATCCCCACGCGAAGCGCACGCTGTGGGGCGTCAACCGCGCCACCCGACAGGTGGTGGCGGTCCAGGTTCCGCCGGTTCCGGACGTTTCGGGCCCAAAATAGCCGTCAGAGCATTGCGGCGCCGCATCAAGGTCGCTAGAAGGCGGCGGCTTGCGCGAGCGGGGGCCTCGCGCCGCGTTCCGCGCAAGAATTGACCGGTTTTCGAGGTGACAGGCACGTGTCTCGGTTGGTGATGAAGTTCGGCGGCACGTCGGTGGCCGACCTGGAGCGCATCCGTCGGGTGGCGCGCCTGGTCGCGGCCGAGGTGGCGACGGGCAAGCAGGTGGCGGTGGTCGTCTCGGCCATGTCGGGCAAGACCAACGAGCTGGTCGCCTGGACCGACGGCGCGGGCCGCGCCGCGCAAGGGCTTCCGGAGTCGGACGACGAATACGACACCGTGGTCGCCTCGGGCGAGCAGGTGACCGCCGGCCTGCTGGCCATGACCCTGCGCAACATGGGCCACAAGGCCCGCTCGTTCCTGGGCTGGCAGGTGCCGATCATCACCGACGAGGCCCACGGCCGCGCCCGCATCGAGGACATCCCGCCCGCCAATCTGGAAGCCTGCTTCGCCAGCGGCGAGATCGCCGTGATCGCCGGCTTCCAGGGCGTGACCCCGAACCAGCGCATCACCACCCTGGGCCGGGGCGGCTCGGACACCTCCGCCGTGGCCATCGCCGCCGCCGTGAAGGGCGCCTGCGACATCTATACGGACGTCGACGGCGTCTACACGACCGACCCGCGGATCGAGAGCAAGGCCAGGCGCCTGGCCAAGATCAGCTACGAAGAGATGCTTGAAATGGCCTCGCTGGGGGCCAAGGTGCTGCAGACCCGTTCGGTCGAGATGGCCATGGCCCATCGCGTCCCGGTGCGGGTGCTGTCGAGTTTCGTCGAACCCGGGGAAGCTCCCGGCCAAGGTACGATCGTCTGCGACGAGGAAGAAATCATGGAAAAGCGCATCGTCTCGGGCGTCGCCTACAGCCGCGACGAAGCCAAGATCACCCTGCTGGGCCTGCCCGATCACCCGGGCGTGTCCTCGCAGATCTTCGGCCGCCTCGCCGACGCCAATGTGAACGTCGACATGATCGTGCAGTCGCGCGCCCGCAGCGCCGCGACCGCCAACATGGAGTTCACGGTCGGCAAGCGTGACGCCGCCCGCGCCGTCGAGATCGTCCGCACCGCCCAGAAGGAGATCGGCTTCGAGGACGTCGCCGTCGACGAGGACGTCGCCAAGGTGTCGGTGATCGGGGTGGGCATGCGCAGCCACGCGGGCGTCGCTCAGTCGATGTTCAAGGCCCTGGCCGAGAAGAACATCAACATCCAGGTCATCTCGACCTCGGAGATCAAGATCTCGGTCCTGATCGACGCGGCCTATACCGAACTGGCCGTGCGCGCCCTGCACGCGGTGTATGGGCTGGATCAGCTGTAAGGCTGAGCGGCCCCCTCAGTCGGCTTCGCCGACAGCTCCCCCATAAAGGGGGAGCACGCTTAGGTTCTCCTCCCCCTTCATGGGGGAGGTGGCCGCGAAGCGGTCGGAGGGGGCTTCACCGCCATCTTCCTTCTACAAAACGTCGCGTTCGGACGTTATGAGGGCGCCAGCCCACGGAGCCCCCATGCCCGACGTCTTCAAGTTCGATCCCGACGCCAAGACCGTCACCTTCCACGGCGACGCCGGTCTGGACCTGCTCTACGATCTGCTGCTGCGCGCCAAGTTCGGCGACGGCTACGAGAAGCCGCTGCTGATCAGCCCGTGGCTGGCGGCGCTGCTGAACCAGCTGGACCAGGCCCTGCCGGACGACGGCCAGTGGTTCCCGGAAAAGCCCGGCCAGCCGATCTTCGACACCGACGACCTGCTGGCCATGGGCGACGCGGTCATCGAGGAAGGCCATACGGTCGGCTGGTGGACCATGACCAAGGCGGAAAAGCGCGCCTATCTGCGCAACGTCGTCGCCGCCCCGCACCCGCTGACCGATCTCGAGGTCGAGTTCATCGAGACCGACATCGACGCGGCGCTGGAACAGGCCCGCAAGCTGGTGGCCGACGCCGACGAGCCGCTGGCCCTGCCGGGGCACGGGTAGCCCGAACTCCCCGCCTCTGTTTCCCCCGGCGAAAGCCGGGAAGATCGGAATGGGGTAGGGTAGCCGTCATGGGCCACCACCTCTCAGCCCCCGCCGAACTGTCGTTCCGCCGCTATGGCGAGGACGCGCCGCCGCATGTTCACGCCTTCGACCAGATCGTGCTGCCGCGCCGCGGCGTGCTGGAGATGGAGATCGACGGCCGGGGCGGCCGGGTCGATCCGGGCCGCGCGGCGGTGGTCCCGCCCGGCGCGCGCCACGCCTTCGCCGCCTCGGGCGAGAACCTGTTCGTGGTCGCCGACATCGGCGGGGCGCTGATGAAACCGTTCGAACGCCTGCGCGAGCGGCCGTTCGCCCCGGTCACCGGCGCGGTGCGCGGCCTTCTCGAGTACCTGGCCGGCGAGGCGCCCGGCGCGATCGAAACCGGCGTCGCCAGCCTGTGGACGCCGCTGCTGCTGCGCGGTCTCTCGGCCGCGCCGGGCGCTGTCGACCCGCGCCTGGCGCGAGCGGTCGCGATAATCGAGGCCCGCTACGATCAGCCGCTGACCGTCCGCGACCTCGCCGCCGAGGCCGGCATGAGCCAGAGCCGGTTCTTCGCGCGGTTCGCCGACGCCTACGGGACGACGCCGCACGGCGCGCTGTCCGACACGCGGCTGCGCGCGGCCCAGCGCCTGTTGTCGGACACCCGCCTGTCGATCGCCGAGATCGCCGCGCGCACGGGGCACGGCGATCAGAGCGGTCTCACCAGGCGCATGAAGGCGGCGCTGGGCGTCACCCCCGGCGCCTGGCGAAAGCGGCGCTAGCCTCAGTGGGCAATCTCAGGCGCCGCCATAGGCGGCATGGATGCTCGTGCTGGCGGTGTCGTTGTTGCCGTCGGTCACCTGGCACACCCAAGCCGACAGACGCGGCGGTCCGCTCCAGGAGCCGGCCCATCCGAATTCGACCACCGGACTGTTGGGATCCGATATCACGATATCGGTCGAGCCGGAGATGCGCGTCCACTGGTAGCTATAGGGGCTGACGCCGCCGCTGACGCTGACGGTGACTTCGCCTTCGCCCACGCCGATAACCGACGGCGAGGCGCTGGCCGACAGCGTCCGGGCCTGGGCGGCGGACGCGACCATCAGGGCGCCGACGCCCAGGCCGGCGGCGCCGAACATCAATTCACGACGGGACTTCATTCAACCCTCCTGATGTTACCTAAGGTTGGATGAGGCCATCACTCTACCTTCGAGTCAACCTGTAATAGAAACCGCCAAACCTCCGGGAGTTTTCGCCAAGCCAGGCGCCGCCGGGCCTGCTAACCCGGACGCATGAGCACCTCCCGCAACCTCCTTCTGGGCCTGCTGTTCGGCCTGATCGCCGGCGCGTTCTGGGGCGGGGTGTTCCTGGCGCCGAAGCTGCTGGCCGCCTTCACGCCGCTGCAGATGACGGCCGGGCGCTACATCGCCTACGGCCTGGCGTCGGCCGTGCTGCTGGCCCCGAGCTGGAAGACGGTGATGGGCAAGATGACCGGCAAGGACTGGCGGGACCTGGCCGCCCTGAGCCTGCTGGGCAACCTGATCTACTATGTCGGTCTGTCGGTGTCGGTGCAGAGCGCGGGCGTGGCCCTGGCCTCGCTGATCATCGGCCTGCTGCCCGTGACCGTGACCCTGGTCGGGGCGAAGCCAGGGGAGGGCGTGGCGCTCCGCCATCTGGCCGCGCCGCTGGCGCTGGTCGTGGCCGGCGGGGTCTGCATCAATGTTTCGGTGTTCACTGAGAGCCAGGGCGTCGGCGTCGCGCGGCAGATCGTCGGCGTGCTGGGCGCGACCCTGGCCCTGGCGATGTGGACCGCCTACGCCGCCTGGAACGCCCGCCGCCTGGCCGCGACGCCGAAGTTCACCAGCCACGAGTGGTCGCTGCTGACGGGCCTGGCCACCGGCCTGCTGTCGCTGGCGCTGGTGATCCCAGCCTTCGCCCTGGGCGGCGAGGCCCACGCGCCGGCGGCCCATACCCCTGAAGCTTGGGGCTGGTTCTGGATGGTCAGTTTCGCCGTCGCGATCGGTGCCTCGGTGATTGGCAACGGCCTGTGGAACGCGGCCAGCCGCCTGCTGCCGCTCAGCCTGTCGGGCCAGCTGATCGTGTTCGAGACCCTGTTCGCGCTGCTCTACGGCTTCCTGTACGAGGGCCGCTGGCCGCGTGGGCTGGAGACGGCGGCGATCGTGCTGATGCTGGCCGGCGTGCTGTGGTCGGTGCGGCTGCATCGGCCGGCGAGGGAAGTGTTGGTCGCGTAACCCCCCAAGCTTTTTGGCGCCCCGAAGGCTTTCTCAACATGAAGCGAACCTGAACAGCGCGGTTCAAATCAGGTTCAGGCGGGCCCCTCTAAAACAACATTCAACAGCGCCGCCCAGTCTCATCTTCGGGAAAGGGGGCGACGCTTCTGGAACAGGAGCCCCGCCATGAAGACCATCGGCAAGTTCACCAAGACCGTCGTCGCCGTCGCCATCACCGGCGCGCTGGTCGCCCCCGCCTCGGCCGCCTTCGCCGGCGAGAAGACCGATCGCGCCGTGGTCGGCGCTCTGATCGGCGGCATCGCCGGCGCGGCCTTGGGTCACGGCAAGGGCGAAGCGGTCGCCATCGGCGCCGTCGCTGGCGCCGCCCTGGGCGCGACGACCGCCAAGGACAAGTACGACCGTCGCTACAGCCAGTCGTACCGGACCGCCCCCCGCTACAGCGAGAGCCGCTACAGCGACAACCGCTACGGCGACAATTACTACGGCCATGACAACCGCTACGCCTACGATCGCGGCGGCTACCGCAACGACCGTTATGACGCCCGCTACGACAACCGTTACGCCTACGGCTATCGCCGCTAAGCGTCCTCCAACGCCGCTCGTGTTCCGATCCCTCCCCGAGCGAGCTCACTGCGCCGCCCTGACAAGGGCGGCGCTTTTTCTCGCCGCCCTTCCCCTATCGGAAAATTGGGGCGGCGCTTTTCCGCGCGGTCACACCTAATCGCCGTTCGGTTGTCCGCGCCGGCTATCGCGCTGGCGGAATCTGCTGTAGCCCCCATCTGGAAGGCTTGGACCGGCCTTAACCCTTGGCGCTTCAAGCTGGGCTACACCGGTTCCAGCGAGAGGGAGCGCGTAAAGGCGTCATGGCGGCATCCGGCATCGCCGTTCGAGGACCACGCAGCCTGCTGCGGCAGATTCGCGAGGCCATGGCCGGCGGCGGTCCCGCCCAGGCCAAGCTCGACATGGTGGTGCGCACCATCGCCATCTCGATGGTCGCCGAGGTCTGCTCCATCTATCTGCGCCGCGCCACCGGCGATCTCGAACTGTTCGCCACCGAAGGCCTGGCCCGCGAGGCCGTCCACGTCACCCGGCTGAAGCCGGGCGAGGGCCTAGTCGGCGAAACCATGCGCCTGGGCCGGCCGCTGAACCTGTCCGACGCCGCCAGCCATCCGCAGTTCTCGTACCGTCCCGAAACCGGCGAAGATCCGTATCACGCCTTCCTGGCCGTGCCGCTGCTGCGCGGCGGCCGGGCGATCGGCGTGCTGGTCGTCCAGAACCGCACCGAGCGCAACTATGACGAGGAGGAGGTCGAGGACCTCCAGATCATCGCCATGGTGCTGGCCGAGATGGTCAGCTCCAGCGAGCTCCTGGGCGCCGCCGAACTCAAGGACGTCGAGCTGGCGCCGCACAAGCCCGAGCGGCTGAAGGGCTCGCGCTTCGCTGAAGGTCTCGCTTACGGCGTCGCGGTGCTGCACGAGCAGCCGGTCGCGCCCGAGACCCTGCTGTCCGACGACGCCCTGGCCGAGGAAGCCCGGCTCTCCTACGCCATCGAGGCGCTGCAGACCCAGATCGACCAGATGCTGGAGGGCCAGCACGGCCTGGTCGGCGCCAGTTACGAGGTGCTGGAGACCTACCGCCTGTTCGCCCACGACCGGGGCTGGAACCGGTCCCTGAACGAAGCCGTGCGCTCGGGCCTGACCGCCGAGGCGGCCGTCGAACGCGTGCGGTCCGAGCACCGCGCCCGCCTGGGCCAGGCCCGCGACCCCTATCTGCGCGAGCGGCTGCACGACCTGGAAGACCTCAACGACCGGCTGCTGCGCCACCTGTCGGGCGACGTCCACGCCGTGCGCAAGCTGCCCGACGACGCCATCCTGATCGCCCGCAACCTGGGGCCGGCCGACCTGCTGGAATACGACCGCACCAAGCTGAAGGGCATCCTGCTGGAGGAAGGCTCGGCGGCCAGCCACGCGGGCATCGTGGCCCGTGCGCTGGACATCCCGTGCGTGGGCCGCCTGGCCGGCCTGCGCGACCGGCTTAGCGAAGGCGACCCCGTCGTGGTCGACGCCGAGACCGCCGAGGCCTGGCTTCGCCCGCGTCCGGACGTCATCAAGGCGCTGAAGGTGCGGATGGAGGTCCGGGCCCAGCGCAAGGCCGAGTTCGCCCGCCTGCGCGACACCCCGCCGATCACCAAGGACGGCGCCAAGATCACCCTGCTGATGAACGCCGGCCTGGCCGTCGATCTCGACATCCTGGCCGAGACCGGGGCGGAGGGCATCGGCCTGTTCCGCACCGAGTTCCAGTTCATGGTCGCCGAGGAGCTGCCGCGCCTGGAGGCCCAGACGGCGCTCTACGAGAAGGTCCTGGAAGCCGCCGACGGCATGCCGGTGACCTTCCGCACGCTCGACCTGGGCGGCGACAAGCTGCTGCCGTACATGGAGCTGGAGCGCGAGGACAATCCGGCCCTGGGCTGGCGCGCGGTGCGCATGGGCCTGGACCGTCCGGCCCTGCTGCGCATGCAGATCCGCGCCCTGATCAAGGCCGCCGCGGGCCGGCCGCTGAAGGTGATGTTCCCGCTGGTGGCCAATGTCGACGAGTTCCGCGCCGCGCGCTCGTTCGTCGACCAGGAAGTGGCCTGGGCGCTGAAGCGCGGCCGGCCCGCGCCGTCGCGCCTGGACGTCGGGGCGATGATCGAGGCCCCGTCGCTGCTGTGGCATCTGGACGCACTGTTGCCGATGACCGACTTCGTTTCGGTCGGCACCAACGACCTGATGCAGTACCTGTTCGCCGCCGATCGGGGCAATCCGAAGGTCTCGGACCGCTACGATCCCCTGTCGCCGGCCGCCCTGCGCGCCCTGAAGACCATCCAGCAGGCCTGCGCCGACACCGGCACGCCGGTGTCCGTGTGCGGCGAGATGGCGGGCCGTCCGCTGGAGGCCTTCACCCTGGTGGCCCTGGGTTTCGAAGCCCTTTCCATGCCGCCGGCCGGCATCGGGCCGGTCAAGCAGATGGTCCTGTCGTGCGATCGCGAGGCCGCCCGGCGCAATGTCGAGGCCCTGCTGAAAGGCTCCGGCGGATCGCTGCGCGGCGAGATCGAGACCCTGGCGAGAAAGCTCTACGTGGCGGTGTGACGAAAGCTTGACCGTTAACCAAGCGTCACCGTTTAGTACATTGAATCCCGCTACTTAGTTTGATATCCACAAACAGTTGTTAAGACTTCCGTGAGATACGGAGTTGGGGGCTCCGCGCTTTCGCGCGCGGCGCGATATTGGGGGCGTTTAGTCGGTCATGCCGCTGGATACGGGCAACGTGAGGCGTTTGCATCTCGTCACGGACGCTGATGTGGACGATACGCCGATCGCGGTCGCGCAACCTTCGCTGGACGAGGGGGCCGATATCGGCCTGGCCCTGAAGGCGGCCCGCGAGTTCCGCGGCCTGACCACCCAGGACGTCGCCGACGCCACCCGCATCCGCCAGAGCTATATCGAGGCGATCGAGGACATGCGTCTCGACGACCTGCCGTCGCGCCCGTTCACCATCGGCTATGTCCGCGCCTATGCCGGCCTGCTGGGCCTGGACGCCGAGGCGGCCGTGGCCCGCTTCAAGACCGACAGCCCCGACGAGGGCGCCGAGCTGCGCGCCCCGGTCGGCGTGCGCCGCGAGCGCGACCCGCGGCTGGCCCTGATCTTCGCCGGCGGCCTGCTGGTGGTGGGCGCCATCCTGCTGTGGAACGTCGCCCAGCGCGCCATCACCAAGGAAGAGCCGCCGCCGCAGGTGGCTCCGGCCGCCGTCTCGACCCAGGTCCAGTCGCACGCCAGCAACAACCAGGTCGCCCTGGGCTCGCCGCTGCCGGCCCCGGTCGAATCGACCACGCCCGATCCCTACAAGACCCCGGGCCTCGACGACGCCGCCGCCAACGGCGGTTCGGTCGACGCCGCCAACGCCGCCTCCAAGGCGCGCGCCGTGGCCGACGCCAAGGCCGGCGTCGTCGATCCGGCCAGCCAGTTCGTGGTGGGCTCGCCGTTCAAGCTCAAGGGCCAGGTCCTGGGCGCGACGCCGGCCGAAGCGTCTGGCGTGCTGATCCAGGCCCGCAAGGCCGGCTCCCTGACCGTGCGCCGCGCGGACGGCACGATCCACATGACCCGCTGGCTCTCGGCCGGCGACGCCTATCGCGCGCCGCGCACGCCGGGCCTGATCCTCGACGTGGTCGAGCCGTCGCTGTTCGAGGTCTATTACAACGGCCGCCTGACGGGACATCTGACGTCGAACCAGACCGCGGTGGCCAAGCTGATCCCGCCAGCGCCGGCGGCGGCGCCTGCGGTGGCCGCTCCGAAGCCTCAACAATAACCCGATCTCCCCGGCGAAAGCCGGGGCCCAGATCGAACCCACGAGCGCTCACGGGCCTGTCTCGGGCCGTAGGCGCATTCGCCCCAACCTCACCGGATGAATCTGGGCCCCGGCCTTCGCCGGGGAAACGAGTGTAGGGAAATCGAGGGCAGGGCGGGGGAAGCCCTTCAGTTCCTGCCCAACACCCTCTAAATTAGCGCCATGGCCGCAGACCACACGCACGTCCGTCCCTGGCGCATGATCACGCGTCGGCAATCGCGCAAGATCCGCGTCGGCGATGTCGAGGTGGGCGGCGACGCGCCGATCACCGTCCAGTCGATGACCAACACCCTGACCAGCGACGCCGCCGCGACGCTGGAGCAGATCCGCCAGCTGGAGGAGGCCGGCGCCGACATCGTCCGCGTCAGCTGCCCCGACGTCGAAAGCACGGCGGCCTTCAAGACCATCGCCCGCGAGGCCAAGGTCCCGCTCGTGGCCGACATCCACTTTCACTACAAGCGCGGCATCGAGGCGGCCCAGGCCGGCGCGGCCTGCCTGCGGATCAACCCGGGCAATATCGGCAGCCCCGACCGCGTGCGCGACGTCATCCAGGCCGCTCGCGATCACGGCTGCTCGATGCGGATCGGCGTCAACGCCGGCTCGCTGGAGCGCGAGCTGCTGGAAAAGTACGGCGAGCCGTGCCCCGAGGCGATGGTCGAGAGCGCCCTGAACCACGCCCGCATCCTGCAGGACCACGACTTCCACGAGTTCAAGATCTCGGTGAAGGCGTCCGACCCGTTCATGACCGTGGCCGCCTACTACCAGCTGGCCGAGGCCATCGATTGCCCGCTGCACCTGGGCGTCACCGAGGCGGGGGCCTTGCGGACCGGCACGGTGAAGTCCTCGATCGGCATCGGCTCGATGCTATGGGCCGGCATCGGCGACACCATCCGGGTCTCGCTGGCGGCCGATCCCGTCGAGGAGATCAAGGTCGGCTTCGACATCCTCAAGTCGCTGGGCCTGCGCCACCGCGGCGTCAATATCATCGCCTGCCCGTCGTGCGCCCGTCAGGGCTATGACGTCATCAAGACCGTTGAAGCGCTCGAAAGCCGCCTGGCCCATATCGCGACGCCGATGTCGCTGTCGATCATCGGCTGCGTGGTCAACGGCCCGGGCGAGGCGCTGATGACCGACATCGGCTTCACCGGCGGCGGGGCCGGGGCGGGCATGGTCTACATGGCCGGCAAGCCCGACCACAAACAATCCAACGACGGGATGATCGATCACATCGTCGAACTCGTTGAGAAGAAGGCGGCCGAGATCCAGGCCACGAACGCCGCGCGGACTCTCGCGGCCGAATAGGGAGTGAGCGCCATGCGCGCGATGGTTCGCGGTCTGACCATGGTCCTGGCTCTGGCGGCGGCGTCGGGCGCCCTGGCCGCCGGCCGTCCCAATCCAGAGGGCGAGGCCAAGCTGGCCAAACGCCTCGAGGGGCTCGTGCCGGGCAAGCCGGTCCACTGCATCAGTCTGCATCCCACGGAAAGCAGCGAGATCATCGAGGGCACGGCGATCCTCTACAACGGACCCGGCGGCCGCATCTACGTGAACCGGCCTCGGAGCGGCGCCGACACGCTGCGTCGCGACGACATCCTCGTCACGCGGACCATCACCGCCCAGCTGTGCAATACCGACATCGTCACCCTGGTCGAGCCGATGTCGCACTTCTCCAAGGGCTTCGTGAACCTCGGCGACTTCGTGCCCTACGCCAAGCCGAAGCCGAAGCCCTGAACTCAAGAGTTTTTACTAGTCACGGCGCGTCATGACGGCTAACGGCGTGGGATGATCGGACCTCACCCCTCGGGCGGCTATATCCTGGACGAACTGTCCGTCGGGATGACCGCCGAAAAGCACGTCCCCGTCACCGAAGCGCGGATCGGCCTGTTCGCCGAGGCCTCGGACGACTTCAATCCCGTGCACATGGACGAGGCGTTCGCCGCCAAGACCGCCTATCGCGGGCGGATCGCCCACGGCCTGCTGTCGGCGTCGTTCGGCTCGGCGGTGGTCGGCACCATCCTGCCCGGAGCCGGGGCGATCTATCTGTCCCAGACCCTGGCCTTTCACCGTCCAGTGCGGGTCGGCGACGTGGTCATCGCCCGCATCACCGTCGCGGCCATCGACGCCGAGAGCGCCCGCGTCACCCTGCGCTGCGCCGGCTATGTCGGCGAGGACCTGATCATGGACGGCGAGGCCGTGGTCCGCGTGCCGCGTCGGCGCAAGCCGGCCAGGGCTTAGGCACGTTCCGTCGGCTCCGCCTCGACGGTTGAGGCGGCGAGGGTGAGCCGCGCTTCGTGACGCCGCGCGCGTTCGCGCCCGACCGGAAGGGCGGCCTCAGCCCGCGATCAACGCCGCCCGCTCTTCGCCGGTCAGCGGACGCCAGCGCCCCTCCGGCATCTCGCCCAGGGTCAGCGGACCGATCCTGACGCGGAACAGGTCGACGACCTTCAGCTCGACCAGTTCGCACATGCGGCGGATCTGGCGGTTGCGGCCTTCGCGCAGGACGATGCGCAGGCGCTGGTCGGAGATGACCTCGACCTCGGCCGGGCGCAGCTCGCGGCCGTCCAGCTCCAGGCCGAAGCGGAGCAGCTCCAGCTTCTCCTCGGTCAGCTCACCCATCACCGCGACCCGGTATTCCTTTTCCAGGTCCGACTGCGGGCCGATCACGGCCTTGGCCACGACGCCGTCCTGGGACAGTAGCAGGAGGCCGCGCGAGTCCTTGTCCAGGCGACCGATCGGCGGCAGCAGGTCGCCCGACTGCGGGATCGGCGCCGGAACGCCGCCCCAGATGTTCTGGCGGGTCAGCAGGCGGGCGGCCGGGACCTGGCCGGGATCCGGCTGGGACGAGACCACGCCCACCGGCTTGTGGATCATGTAGGTGAAGGTCGATTCCAGCTTGGCCGTGGCGCGGTCGGCCAGCACCAGGGTCTGGCCCGGCAGGATCTTGCGGCCGACATCTTCCACGACCTCGCCGTCGATCGACACCAGGCCCTCGGAGATCAGCGCTTCGGCCTCGCGGCGCGAGCACACGCCGCTCTGGGCCAGCCACTTGTTGACCCGCTGGGGCTCGTCCTCGTCGTAGGTGCGGGTCCAACCCATCAGCCGAAGCTTTCTTCGAGGCTGGCCAGGCGCTCGGCCTGGTCCTCGGCGATCAGCGGGTTGATCACGTCGTCCAGGGCGTCGCCCTCGATGATCCGCGACAGGTTGTAGAGGGTCAGGTTGATCCGGTGGTCGGTCACCCGGCCCTGCGGGAAGTTGTAGGTGCGGATGCGTTCCGAACGGTCGCCGCTGCCGACCTGGCTCTTGCGGGCCTCGGAGCGGGCGCTGTCCAGGGCCTCGCGCTGCATGTCGTAGAGGCGCGCCTTCAGGTTCTTCATGGCCCGGGCGCGGTTCTGGTGCTGCGACTTTTCCGAGCTGGTCACCACCACGCCGGTCGGCAAGTGGGTGATGCGCACGGCCGAGTCGGTCTTGTTGACGTGCTGGCCGCCCGCGCCCGACGAGCGATAGGTGTCGATCCGCAGGTCGCTTTCCTTGATGTCGATCTCGACGTCCTCGGCTTCCGGCAGCACCGCGACGGTGGCGGCCGAGGTGTGGATGCGGCCCTGCGCCTCGGTGGCCGGCACGCGCTGCACGCGGTGGACGCCGCTTTCGAACTTCAGCCGTCCGAACACGCCGTCGCCGGTGATCGAGGCGACGATTTCCTTGTAGCCGCCCATTTCGCCTTCCGAGATGCTGTCGATCTCGACCTTCCAGCCATGCAGCTGGGCGTAGCGCTGGTACATGCGGAAGAGGTCGCCGGCGAACAGGGCCGCCTCGTCGCCGCCGGTGCCGGCCCGTACTTCCAGGATGGCCGAGGCGTTCTCGTCCTTGTCCTTGGGGGCCAGCATCAGGGCCAGCTCGCGCTCGAGGACCGGCAGCTTCTCGTCCAGGGCCTGGATCTCGTCCTTGACCATGTCGGCCATTTCGGGATCGGCGGCCATGACGTCCAGCTCGGCGCGTTCGGCCGACAGCTTGGCCAGGCGCTCGACGGCCTCGGCCACCGGGCGCAGTTCGGCGTGCTCCTTGGAGAGCTTGACGATCTCGGTCCCATCCGTCGCGGCGCCCATACGGGCCTCCACTTCGCGGAAGCGGTCGAGAACCTGGTCGAGGCGGGCCTGGGGCAGTCGCAAGGGAGATGTCGCAATGGCTAAGGGATAGGGTCGGTCTTCCTAGTGCTTTTCCCCGCCGAAGGGAATGTTTCCCGCGCCTGAGCCAGGCGGACGCCAAGGACGCGCTGCTGACGCTCATTGTCATGCGTGGCGATTGAAAACTTACCTGGACGTGCTTAGGTCGCGATGCAGCGCGCGCGGAGAGGTCCGGCGGGCTTTGCGAGGGAAATTTCCATGTCCGTCACCATCCAGACCGTCACCGTGACGTCGCTCACGCGCGGCCTCAAGACGCTGTCGTCTCTGCTCGAAAAGGCCAAGGCCCACGCCGAGGCCGCCGGGACCAGTCCGGACGCCTATGTCGAGGCGCGCCTGTTCGACGATATGCTGCCGCTGTCCGGCCAGATCCAGCGCGCCTCCGACGCCGCCAAGGGCGCGGTGTCGCGGCTGACGGGCCTCGACGCCCCCGCCATGGCCGACGAGGAAAAGACCTTCGCCGAGCTGCAGGCGCGGGTCGCCAGGACCCTGGCCTATGTCGAGAGCGTCCCGGCCTCGGCCTTCGACGGCGCCGAGACGCGCGAGGTCGTGGTCCCGGCTGGCACGTTCACGCTGCAATTCACCGGCCAGGACTATCTGCTGGAGTTCGTGATCCCGAACTTCCAGTTCCACGTCGTCACCGCCTACGACATCCTGCGTCACAAGGGCGTGCCGCTGGGCAAGCGCGACTTCCTGGGCATCGGCCCGGAGCGCCTGAAGACGGCTTAGGACGCTGACCTGATCCTCCCCCGCGTCGCGGGGGAGGATCAGAACGCCGGCTTCACCTCGATGGACACCAGCTGGCGCGGCGCCCGCGAGGGCCGCAGGTCGCCGTCCACGACCAGGCGATAGGGGCCTTCGCGGTCGTCCAGCCTGTGGCCGTTGACCGTGTCGGCGACCACCACCGGATTGGCGCGATAGACTGGATCGGTCTCGGCCAGGGACAGCACGCTGAAGAAGCCGTCGGCGGCGCGGGCGATGACCACCTGGTTCAGATAGCGCCCCATCAGCCGCTCGCCATGCACCACCCCAGCCTGGGCCAGCACGGCGTCGAGGCGGGCGCCCTCGTAGGTGACGGCCGCGCCCTTGACCGTGATCGTGGCCTTGGCGCGGGGCAGGGCGGCCAGGTCCTTCGGGCTCAGGGTGACGGTGTCCCGGCCGGCGACGGTGACCTTGAGGTCCTGGGCGGCGGCCGTCGTGGCGAGCAGGGCCGTGACGGCGAGGGCGAGCAGCAGGCGCATGGGGAGTCTCCGTGGGGGCTGTCCTCGCCCTTCGACAGGCTCAGGGTGAGGACTATTGAGCGGCCACACCAGTAGAAACCTCATCCTGAGCTTGTCGAAGGACGAGGTTTCGGGCCCTCACCCGTGCGACCGCATCGGCGGCGGCGGGGCCACGTCCGCCAACGCCTCCAGGCTCACCGGCTTGGCCTCATGGCTGACGAACAGCGGGTACAGCGACGCCACCAGCAGCGCCGCCATCACGATATTGAACGTCCGCAACACCGCCGGCTTGTTCAGGAACGGCCGCAGTCCCTGGCCGAACCCCGCCCAGGCCGCGCTGCACGGCGCGCCGATCAGCATGAAGGTTCCGGCCAGCAGCGGCACGAGGGTCCAGCCGCTGCCCTCGGGGGCGTAGGTCGTGACCGCGCCGAGCGCCATGGCCCAGGCCTTGGGATTGACCCACTGGAACGCCGCCGCCTGCAGGAAGGTCATCGGCTTGGCCAGGTCCTTGTCGCTGACCTTGCTGGACGTCCCGATCTTCCAGGCCAGCCACAGCATGTAGCCGGCCCCGACCCAGCGCAGGATCTCATGCAGCACCGGATAGGCCCGGAATACGCCGCCCAGGCCGAAGCCCATGGCCAGCACCATGAAGCCCAGGCCGCAGCTGATCCCCAGGATGTGCAGCACGGTCCGGCGGAAGCCGAAGTTCGCCCCGGACGCCAGCAGCATCATGTTGTTTGGCCCAGGCGTCCCCGCCGTGGCGAAACAGAACAGCACGTAAGCGAGCAGCAGTTCGGGGGTCATCTCCGGTCTCCCTGACAAGTGTCTCGGTACGAGTAACCGAGGTGTCATGGTGATGATTTCCATTGTATCGTGAGTCAAATTGCATATTGTCATCATGACAATAAACGAGACGCGCGACGCCCCGTGGCCTGGACACCGACAATTCCCGAGGGTGACGCCCCGCTCTACGAGCGGCTGGTGGCGGTGCTGCGCGCCGACATCGCCTCGGGCGCCCTGGCCCCCGGCGTGCGCCTGCCGCCGCAGCGGGAACTGGCCTATCGCCTCGGCGTGGGCCTGGGCACCGTCACCCGCGCCTATGTCGAGGCCGAGCGGGCGGGGCTGGTCAGCGCCCACGTCGGCCGAGGCAGCTTCGTCAACGCGCCGGCCGAGCACCGGCCCTACGAGCGCGACGGTCCGATCAACCTGGCCCAGAACATCGCCGCCCAGGCTCCCGCCGGGGCGCGCCTGCCCGAGGCCCTGGCGCGGCTACGGCGACGTCCGGATCTCCTGGAGCACCTGACCTATGCCCCGCCGGCGGGGCACGAGACCCAGCGGCGGGCCGGGGCGGCCTGGCTGGCGCGGACCAGCAGCTACGAGAGCGTCGACTGGCGGCGGCTGATCTGCTGCGCCGGCGCCCAGCAGGGCCTGGCCCTGGCGCTGGGCGCGGTGCTGGCCCCGGGCGACGTGGTGCTGACCGAGTGTCTGGCCTATCACGGCCTCAAGACCCTGGCCCTGCACAGCGGCTGGCGTGTCCGAGGCCTGGCGATGGACGCCGAGGGCCTGCGCCCCGACGCCCTGGAAGAAGCGATCCTCACGACCGGCGCGCGGGTGCTGGCCGTGCTGCCGACCCTGCAGAACCCGACGGGCCGGATCATGAGCCGCGCGCGCCGCGACGCCATCGTCGCCCTCGCCCGCAAGCACGACCTGACCCTGGTCGAGGACGACATCTACGGCGCCTATGCCGACGGCGCGCCGCCGCCGTTCGCCATGCTGGCGCCGGAGCGGACCTTCCACGTCTCGGGCGTCTCCAAGACCCTGGCCCCGGGCCTGCGCGCCGGCTTCCTGGTCGTGCCGGCGGCCGAGACCTTCGAGCGGGTGCTGGACGCGGTGCGGGTGTCGGTCTACGCGCCGCCGGCCTTCGGCGGGCTGATCGCCACCCAGTGGATCGAGGACGGCTCGGCCGACGCCATCCTGGCCGAGACCCGCGACGAGGCGCGCGTCCGCATGGCCATGGCGCGGGATCTCCTGGGGCCGGCCATGGAGACCGTCTATGCCGAGACCGCGCCGCACATCTGGCTGCCGATGAGCGAGCTGGAGGCCGAGCGCCTGGCCGGCCGCGCCCTGCGCGGCGGGGCCGAGGTCACCCCGCCCTCGGCGCCCGTCGTCGAGGCCGGCCACGAGAGCGGC
Source organism: Caulobacter sp. GW821-FHT05F04 (assembly GCF_059419665.1). Classification (NCBI taxonomy): domain Bacteria; kingdom Pseudomonadati; phylum Pseudomonadota; class Alphaproteobacteria; order Caulobacterales; family Caulobacteraceae; genus Caulobacter; species Caulobacter sp. GW821-FHT05F04. The sequence goes on along the minus strand of NZ_JBWKSF010000001.1, from coordinate 805,638 downwards.
GTCCGCGTCTGCCTGGGCGCGGTTCCGGACCGCGAGGTTCTGCGCCGGGGCCTGGAGATCGTCGCCAGCGCGCTGTCGAGCGAGGTCTCGGAGCGGTCTAGGGCGGTGATTTAGCCACCTACCCCGCCCCGTCTCCCCGGCGAAAGCCGGGGCCCAGATTCATCCGGAGTGGCTGGGGTGTTCGCGCCTATCGACCTGTCAGGATAATATGCGCTCGTGGGTTCGATCTGGGCCCCGGCCTTCGCCGGGGAAACGGAATTTTTGGCTACCACAACAGCGTCTTCACCCACGTCGAGCCGTCCGGCGCGATCGAGACGTTCTTGATCACCACCTGGCTGTCCTTGGCCAACCAGAAGGTCGTCGGCTTCATTTCGGGGTGGTTGTAGTCGGTGGTCACCACCCAGCAGTCGACCTTGCCGCCGGCCGAGCTGGTCAGGACTTCGCTGCCGGTGACCTTGAACACATAGGCCGCCGGGGCCTCGCCGCCCGGATGGTGGAAGACGATCGAGGCCTCGTAGCCCTTGGCCAGCGGCAGGGCCTGCAGGAACTCCATGTCGGTCTCGAAATTGAAGGCCGGCTGCGGCGAGGCCACGTCGTAGGCGGCCGTCGTGTTGGCCTCCAGATCCTTCAGCCCGACGATGCGGTCGGGCTTGAAGTCGAAGCCTTCGATCTTGGTCTGGCCGTCCTTGCCGGTGGTGCGGCGCTCGTGGCTGTAGGGCCGGAAGGTCCCCAGCTCGAACCAGCTGTCGAGCTTTTTCACCACGCCCGGCGTCGAGCCGTCCCAGTGCTGGACGATGTGCAGGCGCTTGACCCCGGCCTTGTCGGGCTCGACGCGGATCTCGCGGGTCCAGACGTCCAGCGGCGTGATGGTGTCGCCCATCTGGCGGTAGCGCAGATAGCGATGGGTGGCGGGCTGCAGCTTGTCGAACCGCGCCAGCGGCTGGCCGACGGGAACCGGGGTGACGGCGGCCTGCGCGGAAGCCGTGACGGCGAACGCGAGCGCGGCGCCGACGGCGATGCGGGAAATGAACGACATGAAAAGCCCCTGAGCCAACAACGCCGGCATGTGAGGCCAGGCGTTCGGCGAGGGCTACTTAAGGTTCGGTAATGCTGGCCAGCACCGCCGCCGCCCGCTCGGCGGGCGCGCCCGGCGCGATCGGGATCAGCGTGTAGCCCAGTTCCCGATAAGCCTCTTCATGCACGGCCTCGAACCGCCGCGCCTCCTCCAGGCTGATCCGCCGCGCGGCGGTGGGCGTGATGAAGCCCAGCCCCCGCACCAGGAACACCCGCCTCTGGTAGAGCCCCTCGATCCGCTCGAGCTCGGCCCGCAGCAGCGGCGAAACCGGATGACCCAGGAACCGCGCCAGGGCCAGGGCGCAGACCGGCGAGCGGTCGAAGAACACGACCTCGCCGATGGCCCGCGCCTCGCGCTGCTTCTGCAGACACACGATCGCGTCCACGAAGCCCGGATCGGTCCACGGCTCGGCCACGCCCTCGGCCTGGGCGAGGGCGATCACGTCCGTCGCGACCTCTTCGACCACGACATGGCCGGCGCGCTCCAGGGCGCGCAACAGCACGGTTTTGCCAGCGCCCGGGGCGCCGGTCAGGATGTAGCGATGCATGGGGGATCCTCGCCGCGACGGCGGCGTGTGATCCAAGCCTAGCGCGCCTACAGCGCCTTTTCCAGGATCACGAAATGCAGGTCGTCGCGCTGCGGCACGCCGAAGCGCTCGTCGCCATAGGGGAAGGGTTCGGTCCTGCCGGTCAGGCGGTACCCGCGCCGCTCGTACCAGGCGATCAGGGTGTCGCGCACCGAGATCACGGTCATCTCCATGGTCTTGCCGCCCTGGGCGCGGGCATGGGCCTCGGCGGCCTCCAGCATCGTTCGGCCGATGCCGTTGGCCTGGCGCAAGGGCGAGACGGTGACCATGCCGACGTACCAGGCGTCGTCCTCCGACGGCTGGATCCACACCGAGGCGTGGGGCTTGTCGCCCTCGGCGTCGCGCAGGGTCAGGATGGTCGCGCCCGGCGTGGCGGCGAGGTCGGCGCGCAGGCTCTCTTCATCGGTGCGCTGGCCGCCCAGCAGATAGCTCTCGCTGGTCCAGCCCTGGGCCGCCAGTTCGCCCCGATAGGCCGAGTTCACCAGGGCGGCGATGTCGGCCAGTTCGTCTTCGCGGTAGGGCAGGAGCAGGGTCATGCCGGTTCCTTAGGCGGCGAGCGCGGCCATGGGAAGTCTAACGGCCGCGCACCTTGTTCCACGCCCCGCCGGTCACCCGCCGGACCATGCCGGCCTCGCGCTTGATCATCTCCCAGGGATGGAAGGCCAGGCCCACCGTGTCGGCCATGGCCGCCCCCCGCGCGCCCATCGGCTGTTCGGGACCGATGGTGGAGTCGACGGCGGTCTGGTGCTCGATCTCGGCGTTCAGCTCGGCCCCGACCAGGATGGCCATGATCGAGAACCACACCCAGACCATGAAGGCGATCACCGCCCCCAGCGTGCCGTAGGTGGCGTCATAGTGGGCGATGTTGGCCAGGTAGAACGAGAAGCCCAGCGAACCGAACAGCCATCCGGCCGAGGCCGCCGCCGCGCCGATCCACACCCACCGCCAGCGGGCCCGCGCCCGACTGGGGCCGAAGCGATAGAGCACGGCGAAGGCGATGGCGGTCATGGCCAACACCAGCAACCAACGCAGCGGCGAGACGATCTCGTCCAGCGCCGAGAGGCGCGCGGCCTTCAAAAGCAGAGGCGTGACGATCAGCACGCCCGAGGCGATGGCCGCGTACAGCAGAGCGCAGAAGGTGAAGAGGTAGCTGAGCAGGGTGCGCGGCACGAGGTGGCGCTTCTCGTCCTCGTCATAGGCGATGTTCAGCCCGTCGAAGAGCGTGCGCATGGAGGCGTTGGCGCTCCAGATCGACAGCAGCAGGGAGAAGCCGAAGGCCACGCCCAGCTTGGCCTGGCCCTGGCTGGCCAGGCGCAGCATCTGCTCGCCGACGATCTGCACGACGCTGGCGGGGAAGACGCCGGCCATGTCGCGCAGCTGGGCCTCGACGGTCCGCACGTCGGCGAACAGGCCATACAGCGAGACGAAGGCGCCGATGGCCGGGAAGAGGGCCAGCAGGGTGTAGAAGGTCACGCCCCCGGCCACGGCCGGCAGGCGGTCGACGCCGATCTCCAGCCAGGTGCGCCAGACGATGTCGCGCCAGCCCAGCAGCGGGATATGGCCGGGATGGCGCGCGGCCCGGCCGCGCTGCGGCTCGGCCTCGTCGAACTGGGCCGGCGGCATGGCGCGATCCTCGGACAGGCCCGGCGGATCGACGATCGGCTCTTCGATGGGCTTCTTGCGCGGCAGGACCAGCGGCGCGGCCGCCAGCAGCACGATCCATGGCGCCAGATGGTATGGACGCGATTTGAGCCATTTAAGGATCGGACGCGGCGAAGCGTCGGTCATGAAGCGCTCTCCAGGCCACCAGAACCCCGCGCGGCGAGTCGCGTTCCCGTCCAAGGGCTCCTCAAGCCTTGCCATGACTCGCGTCGTCCACGATTTTCGCGATCATGGACGCCCGCATCGCCTCGATCTATCGCCATCCCGTGAAGGGCTTCACGCCCGAGCGGCTGACCGCCGCCACGCTGGAGGCCGGGGCCTGCTTTCCGTGCGATCGGCTCTACGCGGTCGAGGACGGCCCCAGCGGCTTCGATCCCGCCGCGCCGGCCCACATCTCGAAGATGAAGTTCACGGTGCTGGCCAAGATCCCGGCCGTCGCCAAGGCCCGCACGGCCTATGACGAGACGACGGGCGTGTTCAGCGCTCGCGCGGAGGGCGCGCCCGACTTCGCCGGCGACCTTCGGACGGATGCGGGCCGCGCGGGCCTGGAGGCCTGGCTGACCGCCCTGCTGGACGGCGAGATCAAGGGGCCGCTGAAGGTGGTCGAGGGACCGGGCGCCTACCGGTTCATGGACAGCCGCTCGGGCTATGTCTCGATCGTCAACCTGGCCAGCGTGCGCGACCTGGGACGACGGATCGGCCGCGACCTGGATCCGCTGCGGTTCCGCGCCAATCTCTATGTCGAGGGCTGGCCGGCCTGGGTCGAGAACGACTGGACCGGCAGGACCCTGACCCTCGGCGGCGCGACCGCCGAGGTCCTCAAGCCCATCGTCCGCTGCGCCGCCACCCACGTGGATCCGACGACCGCCGAGCGGGATGTCGAGTTGGTGAAGGTCCTCTTCGACACCTACGGCCACATGTTCTGCGGGATCTACCTGAACGTGACGCGGGGCGGCGCGGTGGGCGAGGGGGATGGGGTGGCGGTCGGTTGATCAGCCCAGGTGAAACTTGGCGTCCATATTCTGATGGAGAATGCGGACGATCTCGACCATGCCGCTGACCCTATAGAAGATCACGTGGGAGCCTGCCGAGCGTCGGCGGTATCCGGGACGCAGATTGCTGTCAGGCCAGCCAAGGTCTGGTCGTTCAGCAATCATGCCAATGGCCGTGTAGATTTGGCGATGATAGGCGGCGGCCTGCTGGTCGCCCCACCTATTTAGGGAATAGTCCCAGATCTCGTCGAGATCGGCTTTGGCGCGGCGCGAAAGCCGATACCGTGTCATTCCTCGTGGAACCCTGGAGGTGCGGAGGAGGCTTTCAGCTTCTCTTCGATATAGGCGTCGAAATCGAAGTTCTCGATAAAGCCGCTTTCTTCGCCTTCGATCAGTGCGGCCCGCAGGGCGGCCAGCTTCGTTTGCTGATCCTCGAGCAACCGCAGCCCCGCCCGCACGACTTCACTGGCCGAGCCGTAGCGGCCGTCGGCGACTTGGCTGTCGATGAAAGCCTGGAAATGCTCCCCTAGGCTCACGGAAGTGTTCTTGCTGGCCATGATGCCACGATACCAAAAACTGGTACCGCTTTCAATCTCGCCTCCCGCCCTCCAAAACGCTAAACCCCGATCATGACCCTGACCCTCGTCAAAGCCTGGACCGCCGCCAAGGATCGTCTGAAGGACGCCGGCATCGATCAGCCGTCGATCGACGCGCGCCTGATGCTGGAGGTGGCCGCCAACGTCACCCGCACCGAGATCGTCACCGATCCCTACCGCGAACTGACGACGGAGCAGCAGGCGACCCTGGAAGAGTATCTGTCCCGTCGCGCCCGCCGCGAGCCGGTCAGCCACATCATCGGCCGCAAGGGCTTCTGGAAGATCCTGCTGCAGGTGAACAAGAACGTCCTGACCCCGCGTCCCGAGACCGAGGTCATCGTCGACGAGGTGCTGAAGGCCTTCCCCGAGCAGATGCCGTTCTCGATGCTGGATCTGGGCGTCGGCTCGGGCACGATCCTGCTGGCGGTGCTGGCCGAGCGGCCGGCGGCCAAGGGCCTGGGGGTCGACGCCTCCGCCGAGGCCCTGGCCGTGGCTCGCGACAACGCCGCCAGCCTGGACCTCAACAATCGCGCGGCCCTGATGCACGGCGACTGGACGGCGGGCCTGGGCGATGGCGGTTTCGACGTCGTCGTCTCCAATCCGCCCTACATCCCGACGGCGGTGATCGACACCCTGGAGCCCGAGGTTCGCGACCACGAGCCGCGTCTCGCCCTGGACGGCGGCGACGACGGTCTGGACGCCTATCGCCTGCTGGCGCCGGAGATCCTGCGTGTGCTGAAGCCGGGCGGGATGTTCGCCGTGGAGATCGGCCACGACCAGTCCAAGGCGGTCGAAGCGCTGTTCAAGACAGCCGGCGCCCAGCAGGTCAAAACGATCAAGGACCTGTCGACGCACGACCGTGTCGTCACCGGGGTGAAAAATCCCTTGGAAACCGGGGCGTGAACCGTTAGACGAGTCTTGTCTCCTTCCAGATCGCCAGGTGACGGGAAAAGCAGACGTTCATGACGCCTAGGCGTTGAACGCATGCGACGCTCCCCTGGCAGGCGCGCCCGGTCCGCCGGTCGCCGCGCCAAAAGAGCAGGGCGGGGGCTCTACGGAAACCAGTGTCTCTGAAACTCAACAGGGTTCGACCCGCTCAGAGACCAGCAAGGCCGGACGCGCCAGCGCAAGACTGACCTCCGGACAGGTTCAGAGAGACCATGAGAGATTTCAAAGGCATGAAGCGCCAGCGCGGCCGCAACAATCGCGGTGGCAGCGGCGGCAAGCCTCAACAGCACAACGCCAACCGCGCTTTCGATTCGAACGGGCCCGAAGGGGTCAAGGTTCGCGGCGCGGCTCAGAGCGTCTACGAAAAGTACCAGCAGCTGGCCCGTGACGCGACGTCGTCCGGCGACCGGGTGCTGGCCGAGAACTATCTGCAGCACGCCGAGCACTATTTCCGTGTTCTGCGCGCCATCCAGCCGAATCGTCCGGTGTCCGACATCGTCGGCAAGGACGTCTACGCCGCCTACGAAATCGATTTCGAGGCCGAGCCGCCGGAAGAGCCGGAGGTCGCCGAGACCCCCGCCCAGCCGGAAGGCCAGGGCGAGGGCGGCGAGAACGGTGAAGGCGGCGAGCAACGCCGCGACCGTTTCGAGAATCGCGATCGGGACCGCAACCGCGATCGGGACCGCAACTTCGACAACAATCGCGACCGCAACAACAATCAGGGCGAAGGCCGCCGCGACCGCTGGCGTGACCGCGACGACCGTCCCCGGGATGATCGACCGCGTGATGATCGGCCCCGCGATGACCGTCCTCGCGACGATCGCCCTCGCGACGATCGCCCTCGCGATGACCGTCCGCGTGATGACAGGCCCCGTGACGACAGGCCGCGCGAGGACCGCTTTCGGGACCGCGACGACCGCCCTCGTGATGATCGGCCCCGTGACGACCGCCCGCGCGACGATCGTCCGCGTGAGGACCGTCCGGCCGCCGCCGAGGGCGAGCAGCCGCAGGGCGGCGAAGGTCAGGGCGAATTCCGCGAGGGCCGCCGCCGTGGCCGCGACCGCAACCGCGATCGCGACTGGCAGCCGCGCGGCGACCGCGACCCGATGGCCGTGATCGAGCCGGAAGCCTCGCCGCTGCCGATCGCCAGCGCGCCCGCCAGCGAGAGCTCGCCGGTGCTGCGTGGCCAGGACGGCGCCGTCAGCGAGGCTCCGGCCTTCCTGGGGCGCAAGACGTCTCGCACCACCGCCGCCGCGGCGGTCGCCGAACCGGCCGCCGAGGCTCCGGCCTCGACCGTCGACGGCGAAGAGGTCAAGAAGCCCCGTCGCCGCCGCGCCCCGCGCAGCTTCGAAGCCGGTGAAGGCGCTCCGGCCAGCTCGGAGTCGGAAGAGGCCTGATCGGCCGCTTCACCGCTGAAGATCGAAAGGGAGCCGTGAAAGCGGCTCCCTTTTTTCTTGGGCCGCCGCCAGGCTCCGGACGCGGCTGGCCGAGGCCGTGGACGGGCCGCGACACGTCGCCGCGACCAATGCCCGGCGCGCGCGCGAGTCCCCTCTGGCGATGTCGCGACTTCACCGATAGGGTTGGCCTGCTACAGGGGCGGAGCCAGTTATGGCGAGTGCGCGTAAGCCTACCTCCGGGGGACAGAAGGCGGCCAAGGCGGCCGCCGTCGACGCGCGCTACAGGGCTATCGTGGACACGGCCGTCGACGCGATCGTCGTCATCGACGAACGCGGAAGGATCGAGGCCTTCAACCCCGCCGCCGAGCGTCTGTTCGGCTATAAGGCCGCCGAGATGGTCGGCCGCAACGTCCACATCCTCATGCCGGAACCCTATCACGGCGAGCATGACGGCTATCTGGCGCGGTATCGTGAAACGGGCGAGCGGCGGATCATCGGCATCGGTCGGGAGGTCAGCGGCCTGCGCAGCGATGGGACGACCTTTCCGCTGGAGCTCTCGATCGCCGAGTGGAACGACGGCGACAAGCGCTTCTTCACGGGCGTCATGCGCGACGTCACCGACCGTCGGCGCGCCGAGGAACTGCAGCGCCTGATGATCAACGAGCTGAACCACCGGGTGAAGAACACCCTGGCCACGGTGCAGTCAGTGGCCGGCCAGACCCTGCGCAACGCCGCGGACCTGGGCGACGCCCGGGACGCCCTGACGACCCGGCTGCTGGCGCTGGCGCGCGGCCACGACATCCTCACCCGGGAGAGCTGGGACGGGGCCGAGCTGGCCGATATCGTCGCCTCGGTGGTCGCCGCTCATGGCGAGACGGAACGTTTTTCCGTGGAGGGGCCTCCCGTCCGGCTGGCGCCCAAGGCGACCCTGGCGTTGTCGATGGCCCTGCACGAACTGATGACCAACGCGGCCAAGTACGGCTCGCTCTCCAACGAAAATGGCCAGGTGCGGTTGGTCTGGCGACGAAGCAAGGCGGACGCGGGCGAGCGGCTGCGCATGACGTGGGAAGAAATTCATGGGCCACCTGTTTCGCCTCCGACGCGCCAGGGCTTCGGCACCCGTCTCATCACCGGCGGCTTGGCCCGCGAGCTCGGGGGCGAGGTCCGCCTCGACTATCCGCCGAACGGCGTCATCTGCGAGATCGACGCCGAGCTCGGCCAGACCGGCCAGTCAAACCGTTTCATCCGCGGGGCGGCCTGATCCTCTAAGGGTCCTGATCGTCGAGGATGAGCTGTTCGTGGCCATGCTGGTCGAGGATCTGCTGACCGACCTGGGCCATAGCATCGTGGGTCCGGTGTCCTCGGCGCGCGAGGCGCTCCTGGCGGCCGAGCGCGAGACGTTCGATTTCGCGCTGCTGGACGTGAACCTGGGCGACGGCGAGACCTCGTTCGAGACCGCCGAGATCCTTCGCGCGCGCGGCGTGCCCTTCGCGTTCGTGACCGGCTACGGCGAGCAGGGCGTGCGCGCGGATCTGCGCGACGCGCCGGTGCTCGCCAAGCCTATCGACCCTCGCCATCTGGCCCGGGTGATCGAGCGGTTGAGCAACAGCTAAAGGCCACGCCAACGCCCGACTTCCGCCACCGACCTCCGCGCTAGTGCCGCGACCGGGGGTTTAGAGGGGGCGGCCGTGCGGCGACGACGGTGGGGCGTTGTGCTGGGCTCGGTGGCGTTCCACGCGCTGCTGCTCGCGCTGTTCGTGCGCGATCTGGCGCGGGCGCCTGTCGCCGCGCCGCCGCCGGCCGTGACCATCTTTCTGGAGCGCGCTCCGACACCGCCCAGGCCCAGGCGCTCGTTGCGAGGCGGACCCAGGACCCCGAGCACGGCGACGAAGACCGACGCGGCGCCAGCCGCGCCGATCGCCGTTCTCGCCACGCCCGCTTCGCCGTCCTCCTCCGAAGGCGCCGTTGCCGCCGAGACCCCGGCGCCCGATCTGCGCGGTCTGGGAGGCTGCCGACTGGCGGCGCTGGATCGCCTTCCCGCCGACGAGAGGGCCCGCTGCCAGGAGCGGCTGGCCCAGGCGATGGACAAGGGGCGGGCGACGCGCCCGAATCTCGACCCGACCGGCCGCTTCGCCCGAGACGCCAGGCCCTATCTGACCCGACCGCCCGAGAACGGCTGCAAGCCGGTCGGGAGCATCAAGCCGGGCCTGATGGGTGCAACCGACGCCACCCTTGGCCTTGGCTGCGCGAAGTCATTCTAAGCTTGAGCGGTTGCGTCCGACGCGACCGCCGGAGATAAGCTTATGTCGAGTTCGAAACGCTTCGCCGGACCCATGATCCTTCGCCGCCTGATCCTGCCGCTCCTGATGGCCGCCGCCTGCGCGGTGTCGGGCTGCGCCTATAACGCCGATCTCGGGCGCGACCAGCTGTTGATCGTCAATGACGACAATCTGGCCGCCGACGGCGAGAAGGCCTGGGCCGACACGCTGCGCACGACCTACATCTCCAAGGAGCCGCGCAAGAACGCGCGCGTCCAGGCCGTGGGTCAGCGGGTGATCGCCGCCGCGGGCCTGGCGGGCCGGCCCTGGGACTACGCGGTGTTCCTGGACGAGGCCCCGAACGCCTTCGTGCTGCCGGGCGGCCATGTCGGGGTGACGGTCGGCCTGCTGTCCATGGCCCAGAACGACGACCAACTGGCCGCCGTGATCGGCCACGAGGCCGGCCACGTCGTCGCCCACCACGCCGCCGAGCGGGTCTCGCAGGAGCGGACCTCCAAGATCCTGCTGGGCATCGCCGGCGCGGCGGCCGGCGGCACCGACTTCGGCAAGCTGCTCAAGGATCACGGCGGCGACGCGGCCAAGTACGGCGTGCTGCTGCCGTTCTCGCGCAAGCAGGAGCTGGAGGCCGATCGCCTGGGCGTCGATTTCATGCAGCGCGCCGGCTATCGGCCGCGCGAGGCGGTGGTCCTGTGGCGCAACATGCAGGCCCAGGACGCGGCTTCGGGCCAGGCCTCGGGCGGCGAATTGAGCTCGACCCACCCCTCTGACGCCGTACGAATTTCGGAACTGGAACGTTATCTCGCCAGCAAGGGGTGGTAGGTCTTGTGTGGCGGATCCGCCACACTTAAATGCCCCATCGGAGCGTGTTGTGCTTAGTCAAGGCGGCGCGCCCCGATCCGCCTAGGAAGGGGACATCATGAATATCGATCTCTACTCGGACCGCGCCAAACAGGCCGTCCAATCCGCCCAGAGCCTGGCCCTCGCGCGAGGCCACCAGCAGTTCGCGCCCGAACACATCCTCAAGGTCCTGCTCGAGGAGAAGGACGGCCTCAGCCGCGCCTTGATCCAGAGCGCCGGCGGCCGCCCCGACCAGCTGGACGGCGGCGTCGAGACCCTGCTGACCAAGATCCCGCGCGTCGACGGCGCCGGCGGCCAGCTCTACATGAAACCCGACACGGCCCGCGTCTTCGCCGAGGCCGAAAAGGGCGCCAAGGCGGCGGGCGACGCGTTCGTCACCACCGAGCGCCTGCTGATCGCCATCGCCAAGGAAGGCGCGGACGCGGCCAAGCTCTTCAAGGAGGCCGGCGTTTCGGCCCAGGCCCTGGAGACCGCCGCCAACGCCATCCGCAAGGGCCGCACCGCCGACAGCGCCAATGCCGAGGAAGGCTATGAGGCGCTCAAGCGCTACGCCCGCGACCTGACCGCCGCCGCCCGCGACGGCAAGCTGGACCCCGTGATCGGCCGCGACGAGGAAATCCGCCGCACCATCCAGGTCCTGTCGCGCCGCACCAAGAACAATCCCGTGCTGATCGGCGAGCCCGGCGTCGGCAAGACCGCCATCGTCGAGGGCTTGGCCCTGCGCATCGTCAATGGCGACGTGCCCGAAAGCCTGAAGGACAAGAAGCTGCTGTCGCTGGACATGGGCAGCCTGATCGCCGGCGCGAAGTATCGCGGCGAGTTCGAGGAGCGCCTGAAGGCCGTGCTGGCCGAGACCACGGCGGCTGAAGGCTCGATCATCCTGTTCATCGACGAGATGCACACGCTTGTCGGCGCGGGCAAGGGCGACGGGGCGATGGACGCCTCCAACCTGCTCAAGCCGGCCCTGGCGCGTGGCGAGCTGCACTGCGTCGGGGCGACCACGCTGGACGAGTACCGCAAGCACGTCGAGAAGGACGCGGCTCTCGCCCGTCGCTTCCAGCCGGTGTTCGTCGGCGAGCCCACGGTCGAGGACACCATCTCGATCCTGCGCGGCCTGAAGGAGAAGTACGAGGTCCACCACGGGGTGCGCATCAGCGACAGCGCCATCGTGGCCGCGGCCATGCTCAGCAACCGCTACATCGCCGACCGCTTCCTGCCGGACAAGGCGATCGACCTGATGGACGAGGCGTCCAGCCGCGTGCGCATGGCGATCGACAGCAAGCCGGAAGAGCTGGACGAGATCGACCGCCGCCTGGTGCAGCTGAAGATCGAGCGCGAGGCGCTGTCAAAGGAAACCGACGCCGCGTCCAAGCACCGCCTGGATAACCTGGAGGTCGAGATCGACGACCTGCAGTTCCGGTCGGACGAGATGACCGCCAAGTGGAAGGCCGAGAAGGACAAGGCCGGGGGCGCCGCGCAAGCGCGTGAAGCCCTCGATCGCCTGCGCGCCGATCTGGCCAACGCCCAGCGCGCCGGCGACTTCGCCCGCGCCGGCCAGATCCAGTACGGCGAGATCCCGGCCCTGGAGCGCCGCCTGGCCGAGGCCGAGCAGGGCGATACGCAAGCCCTGACGCCGGAAGTCGTCGACGCCGAGCAGATCGCCGCCGTCGTCAGCCGCTGGACCGGGGTGCCGGTCGAGAAGATGCTGGAAGGCGAGCGCGAGAAGCTGCTGAAGATGGAGGACGAACTGCGCGGACGCGTGGTCGGTCAGGACGAGGCCCTGGCGGCCGTGTCCGACGCCGTCCGCCGCGCGCGGGCCGGCCTGCACGACCCGACCAAGCCGATCGGTTCGTTCCTGTTCCTGGGCCCGACGGGCGTGGGCAAGACCGAGCTGACCAAGAGCCTGGCCGAGTTCCTGTTCGCCGACGAGCACGCCATCACCCGGATGGACATGTCCGAGTACATGGAAAAGCATTCGGTCAGCCGTCTGATCGGCGCGCCTCCCGGCTATGTCGGCTACGATGAGGGCGGCGCCCTGACCGAGGCCGTCCGCCGGCGTCCGTACCAGGTGGTGCTGTTCGACGAGATCGAGAAGGCCCACCCGGACGTCTTCAACGTGCTGCTGCAGGTGCTGGACGACGGTCGTCTGACCGACGGCCAGGGCCGCACGGTCGACTTCCGCAACACGCTGATCATCATGACCAGCAACCTCGGCGCCGAATTCTTGGCCAACCAGGAAGAAGGCGAAGACGTCGAGGCGGTGCGGCCGATGGTGATGAACATGGTGCGCGGCCACTTCCGCCCCGAGTTCCTCAACCGGATCGACGAGATCATCCTGTTCAAGCGCCTGTCGCGCCACAACATGGGCGACATCGTCACGATCCAGCTGAAGCGGGTCGAGAAGCTGCTGGCCGACCGTCGCATGAGCCTGGCGATCGACGCCGAGGCCCTGAACTGGATCGCCGACAAGGGCTACGACCCGGTCTATGGCGCGCGCCCCTTGAAGCGCGTGATCCAGAAGGAACTGATCGACCCGATCGCCCGCAAGCTGCTGGCCGGCGAGATCGAGGACGGCGGCGTCATCGCCGTCGGGGTCCAGGATGGCCAGCTGTCGTTCGGCAAGGCGACGCTGCAGTAAAAGAGAAGGGCCGCTCCGGAAGGGGCGGCCCTTTTTCTTGAGGCCACATCGGGGTATTCCCCCGCATGGCCAAAACCACCAAGCTCACCGTCGAGTTCGATATCGAGGTCGACGCGGACCCCTATGTCTGGCGTCTGCACCGCCTGCCGCAATGGAACTACGACCCGTCGGAGCGGCACGGCAAGGTGCTGGCCGTCCGTCACAAGGAAGGCCAGCGCGAGGCGCTGATCGAGTTCCCGCCCGGCCCCAAGCCCAAGTTCAGCGCCCCGCCGCTGAAGCCCTCGCAGATTCCCGAGCGCATCGTGGCCAAGGCGATCGCCTCGGCCATCGAGGCCGGCTGGGAACCGCTGTCGCGCGGCAAGCCGGTGGTGATCTATGTGGACGAGGAGGGGGCCTAGGGGAGGTCTTCAAAGCAAAAAGGCCAGTCCGAAGACTGGCCTTTGATTTGGCCCCGTCGCCGGGGCGTGGATCTCTCGATCCGGCGGCCGAAGCCGTGAGAACAACATAGCGACGGACCTTGAATTTTCAAGCGCCATCCACCGCCCGCGGTGGATAGCCATGGTCGAAGAAAGGCTTCAGCGCTTTGAAAACACGACGCGCGATTTCCGCGAGGTCAACAGGACTCAGGCGGTCGGGATCCTTGGTCACGCCCTTGGCGTCTCGCAGCAATTTCAGCCGTTCGGGCGCGACCGTGTAGACGTGATTGCAGACCGCCCAAGCTTCCGGCGCGGAGCTCGGATTAGGGTTGGAGGTCAGCCTATATCCGTGAGGGTTCTCTGGCTGGGGCTGTTTCGTCAGCGGCACGACGACGTGAGCATCATGCTCTTTCTTCCCACCCCGGATCACGACCACGAGATGCTGGTCGTCGAACTCCGGTAGCCAATTGTGCGGACTGAAGGCGCACCAGTAGACTTCACCAACGCGCGTCGAGCGCCGAATTTCTAAGTTTGGCTTCTTCCTTATCGCCGAGACTTGCACGGCTTTGGCCACGGCCTTGGTCATGGCCGGGGTGGCGGCAAGCGGCGGGCGCTTCGGTTTGTCCATCCGGCAACTGTGTGGCCGTAAGCTCTACCGTTCAAGATCAATCTAAGGAAGATTTCCAAGAAAATTTCTCGCTAAAAGAGATTAACGCGCCCGCAGCCCCGCCATCATCACGCTGAGCAGCCGCCGCGCGCCGGCGTCCCAGCCCGGTTGCTCGTAGCCGAGGCTCAGGCCGCTCATCATGCGCAGGATGTCCTCGAAGCCGATGTCCGCGCGGATGTCGCCGGCGGCGAGGGCGGTTTCGGTCAACCGCCGCAGCGCCGGCAGGATGGTCGCCCCCGAGCTGGCGTAGAGCCGCGAGCCCTCGCCCGGATCGGCGCGCAAGGCCGGGGCCACCACGCGCTTGGTGGCCATGTAGTCGATCAGTAGGCTCAGCCAGGCTTCCAGCGCCTCTCCCGCCGGGCGCCGCGCCAGCAGGTCGTCGGCGGCCTTGGCCAACTGGTCCAGCTCTCGGGAATAGACCGCCGCCACCAGGGCCTCGCGGGTGGGGAAGTGGCGGTAGAGCGTGCCGATGCCCACGCCGGCCCGTCGCGCGATGTCCTCCAGCGGCGCCTCGGCCCCGACCTCGCCGAAGGCCGTCTTGGCCGCCGTCAGCAACAGGTCGCGGTTGCGCAGGCTGTCGGCGCGCGGCTTGCGCGGGGCCTTCTCCACGGCGGTTTCGGAATCTTCGGACATCGACCTTGAAAAGCGGAGGTTGCCTCCGAATATGTATCCGGAGCCTTCCTCCATTTAATCCTCCGGATCGGCTCGGACAACAACCCTGCAAGGGATCGAGAGAGTCATGAGCACTTCCTTCGGCGCCAAATCCACCACTGACGACGTCCTGGCCGGCGTCGACCTCAAGGGCAAGCGTGTGCTGGTCACCGGCGTCTCGGCCGGCCTGGGCGTCGAGACCGCCCGCGCCCTGGCCGCCCACGGCGCCGATGTCGTCGGCGCGGCCCGCGACCTCAAGAAGGCCGAGGGCGCGACCGCCGTCGTCCGCGAGGCGGCGGCCAAGAGCGGCGGCTCGCTGCAACTGATCGAACTGGACCTGGCCGATCTCGCCAGCGTCCGCGCCGCCGCCGACGCCCTGGTGGCCGACGGCCGCGCCTTCGACCTGGTCATCGCCAACGCCGGGGTCATGGCCCCGCCGTTCGGCAAGACCGTCGACGGCTTCGAGACCCAGTTCGGCACCAACCACCTGGGCCACTTCGTGTTCGTCAACCGCATCGCTAGCCTGCTGAAGGCCGGGTCGCGCGTGGTGTCCCTGGCCTCGGCGGGGCACCGCTTCTCGGACGTCAATCTCGAGGACCCGAACTTCGAGACCACCGACTACGTGCCGTTCGAGGCCTATGGCCGCTCCAAGACCGCCAACATCCTGTTCGCCGTCGAGTTCGATCGTCGCCACAAGGAACGCGGCGTGCGGGCCGTGGCCGTGCATCCGGGCGGCATCCAGACCGAGCTGGCCCGCCACCTCGACCCGGCCTTCATCCAAGGCTGGATCGAGCAGCTGAACGCCCAGGCCGCGGCCCAGGGCCAGCCGCCCATCGAGTGGAAGACCATTCCGCAGGGCGCGGCCACCAGCGTCTGGGCCGGGGTCGTCGCCCCGGTCGAGACGGTCGGCGGCCTCTATTGCGAAGACTGTCACGTCGCGGAACTGGCCGAGGACGCCTCGCAGATCCGCGCCGGCGTCCGGAGCTACGCCCTCGACCCGGCCCATGCCCAGGCCTTGTGGGCGCTGAGCGAGAAGCTGGTCGGCGAGACGTTCTAGGTTCGCATGGCGGCGCCCGGGGCCTGTGTGTCTCGGGCGCGCTCGCGCTATCGTCGCTTCAGTTTCTTCAGCGCCGCCCGCATCGCCAGGGCCTGGGCGGCGGGCGGCTTGCCCGCGTCGCGCGCTTCCTGGCGCGCGGCCTCGGCGACCAGCGGCGCGGTGGCCGCGTCCAGCCGGTCGAAGGCCTCGTGAATCATGGCCGGCAATTGGCGTGGCTTGGGCTGGGGAACCAGCGCGGCGACCTTGCGGGCCTCGGCGGCCAGCTGGCCGCAGAGTCTGGCCTTGTCGCGGGCCTTGGCGATGACGGCCGGGTCGTCGCTGGCCTCGGCCAGGGCCCAGGCCGCGTCGATGGCGGCCATCAGCTTGGCTTGCAGGTCGGCGCACCAGGCGCTGGGGGCGGGGGACGGGCTCATGGGGAAGAGCATGAGGGCGCCGCGACAGGCGGGGATAAGAAACGGGTGTTTTTGTGTAAGGCGCTGTGAAGACTGGGAAAGTGTGGCGACGGAGCGGGGACAGGAGCGGGCGCAGCGATCCTTTTCTCCTCCCCCTCTTGGGGGAGGGGGACCGCCGAACGGCGGTGGAGGGGGTCTGCGCCGCGCCAATTGGGTCCGCGTTGTCCCCCTCCGTCACGGCGCGTATTCGCGCCGCGCCACCTCCCCCAGCAGGGGAGGAGAGCCGCGGGTCGCCCCGCCCCTGTGGATAACTTACGCCCCAAACCCCGCGCCCACGACCGCCCGCGCCGCGTCGGCCAGCACCGCGCTGCGCACGTCGTCATCCGCCGAGCCCTGGTCGTGGAAGGCCGCGACGAACAGCGGCTTGCGCCCCGGCGGCCAGATCACGGCGATGTCGTTGGTCTGGTCCCGGCCGTTGTTGCCGGTCTTGTCGCCGACCTTCCAGCCGCGCGGCAGGCCCGCCCGCAGGCGCTTGTCGCCGGTGCGGTTGGCCACGACCCAGGCGGTCAGTTGCTTGCGGGAGGCGGTCGACAGGGCGTCGGTGGTCAGCAGGGTCTTCCAGGTCTCGGCGATGGCCGTTGGCGTGGTGGTGTCGCGCGGATCGTCGGGGGCGCCGGTGTTGAGCTCGGGCTCGCGGCGGTCGCAGCGGGTGGTCTGGTCGCCCAACGCCCGCAGGAAGCGGGTCAGGTCGGTGGGGGCGCCCAGGGCGTCGAGCAGCAGATTGGCGGCGGCGTTGTCGCTGAGGGTGATGGTGGCCGCGCAGAGCTCGCCGATGGTCATGCCCCGAGCCAGGTGCTTCTCGACCGCCGGCGAATTGCCCATCAGCACCTCGCGGCCATAGGTCACCCGGCGGTCCAGGCGCTCCCGGCCTTGGTCGACGCGGCGCAGGATGGCCGCCGCCAGCGGCATCTTGAAGGTGCTGCACATGCGGAAGCGTTCGTCGCCGCGCCAGGCGAACCGACGGCCATCCTGGGTGTCCAGCACCGCCACCCCGAGGCGGCCGCCGCTGTGTCGCTCCAATTCGTTAATATGTGAGCTAAGGGCGGAGGGTGGCGGACTGGCGAAGACAGCGGCCTGGGACGGTACGGACGCGAGGACGGGCGCGGCCGCCAGGGCCGTCAGGAACATGCGACGATCGAGCATTGGTGGGTCTCCTTGCCCGCCGAACCTGCCCGGGGCTGGTCTTGGCCGCAAACGACGATACCTTGGCGGAGCCCCTAGCTGAATTTGGGTCTCTGGAGTTCCGGTCCGCATGAGCCGCGCCCAACTGCCGCTGAACGCCCTGCGCGCCTTCGAGGCCTCGGCCCGGCATCTGTCGTTCACCCGGGCGGCGATCGAGCTGTGCGTGACCCAGGCCGCCGTCAGTCACCAGGTGAAGGGACTGGAGGCCCGGCTGGGCGCGGCGCTGTTCCGCCGCCTGCCGCGCGGCCTGGCCCTGACCGACGAGGGCCTGGCCCTGCTGCCCAGCGTGCGGGACTCGTTCGACAAGCTGGGCGACGTGCTGGCCCGCTTCGAGGGCGGCCGGGTGCTGGAGGTCTTGAGCGTCGGGGTGGTGGGCACCTTCGCCGTCGGCTGGTTGCTGCCGCGCCTGCCGAGCTTCCGCGAGGCGCATCCGTTCGTCGACCTGCGGCTGTTCACCAACAACAACCGCACCGACCTGGCGGGCGAAGGGCTGGACTGCGCGGTGCGGTTCGGCGACGGGGCCTGGCACGGCACGGAGGCCGCGCCGCTGTTCGAGGCCCCGATGAGCCCGCTGTGCGCGCCGGCGGTGGCCGAGCGACTTTCCGATCCGACCGACCTGTTCGGCGAGACCCTGCTCCGCAGCTATCGCGCCGCCGACTGGCCGGACTGGTTCGCCGCCGCTGGCTTGTCGCCGCCGCCGATCCGTGGTCCGGTGTTCGACAGCTCCTGGGTGATGGTCGAGGCGGCTCTGCAGGGCGCCGGCGTGGCCCTGGCCCCGCCGATGATGTTCGAGCGTCATCTGCAGGAAGGACGCCTGATCCGGCCCTTCGAGACTCAGGTCAGCGCCGGCCGCTACTGGCTGACCTGGCTGAAGTCCAGGGGGCAGACTCCGGCTCTGCGGGCCTTCCAGGCGTGGCTTTCGAGCTTCCGCGAAAACTAAAAATCTTCGGAACCAATCTTCATCCGCTGCGCTTGCGCGCGGTATAGAAGTCAATGAAAATATCTTGAGTATCAATGGTCTAGCTTGACCCTGAAGCGCCGGAATCGCGCCCATCTTTGGTCAAGTTCTGCTGTCCGATTTGTCACCGCGAGCGTTGCAGGACGTCTCGCGCCCCCATTTTACGGACGAGACCCAAACAATGATAGCTAGCACGAAGACCATGATGGTCGCCGCCGCCCTGGTGATGGGCGGCCTGTCGGTCAGCGGCTGTGCGACCAAGAAATTCGTCAACCAGCAGGTCGGCCAGGTCGAGACGCGGGTCAGCGCTCACGACACCCAGATCGGCGAACTCGACAAGACCTCCAAGGACGCCCTGGATCGCGCCATCGCCGCCGGCAAGCTGGCCGAGGGCAAGTTCCAGTACGCCCTGGTGCTCAGCGACGACTCCGTGAAGTTCCCGGTCAACGCCGCGAACCTCTCGCCGGAAGCCGAACAGCGCCTGTCGGAATTCACCGAGAAGCTGAAGACCGACAACAAGAACGTCTACCTGGAAATCCAGGGTCACACCGACAATTCGGGCTCTAAGGAATACAACGACGAGCTCGGCGAAAAGCGCGCGGAAACCGTGCGCAAGTTCCTCAGCCAGCACGGCGTCGCCCTGAACCGCATGGCGACGATCTCGTATGGTCAGGACGCCCCGGTCGCCCCCAACGAAACGCGTGAGGGCCGGGCCCAGAACCGCCGCGTCGTGGTGATGGTGCTCAGCTAGTTTCCCGCGTTCCGGATGGGCTTTTCAGGTCGGCATCAAACCTGAAAAGCCCGTCAGGGCGGACTCGCCGGCGCGGGAGTGAGCGCCGCGCCGGCGAGCTTTCCGATCTTAGGCCTTGCGGAGGCGAGCCGCCGGCTCGCGACGCGACAGGTTCGGATAGAGCTTGGCCTTGGCGGCGAGGGCGCCCTCCCAGTCGGCGGCGTCCGGCAGCGACGGGATCGTCACCAGCTCGCCCTGGTCGAAGCCGGCCAGCGCCGCGTCGACCATGTCGTCGACGTCCATGATCGTGTTCGGATCCATCGCGTCGATGTCCGAGCCCGAGCGCTCCCAGATCTCGGTGCGCGTGGCGCCGGGCAGCACCGCCTGCAGGCGCACGGCCGAGTTGGCGAACTGCACGCGCAGGCCCTGGGTCAGGTAGGTCACGAAGGCCTTGGTCGCGCCATAGACCGGCATGCCCAGTTCCGGGATCAGCCCGACCACCGAGGCCAGGTTGATGATCGTCCCCTTGTCGCGGGGCACGAAGTTGCGCGCCGCCGCCGCCGCCAGGCGGGTCACGGCGGTGACGTTCAGCTGGATCATCTTCTCGAACGCGTCGGGATCGGTGGCCACGAAGTCGTTGGCGCCGGCGACGCCCGCGTTGTTGATCAGCGCCGTGATGGCCGCGTCGGTGGCCAGGCGCTGCTCGATCTTCAGCAGGTCGTCCTTGTCGGTCAGGTCGGCCTTGATGACCTCGACCTTGACGCCGGTCTGGCCGCGCAGACGCTCGGCCAGGGCGTTCAGGCGGGCCTCGTCGCGGGCGACCAGGATCAGGTCGTAGCCGCGCTTGGCCAGGCGGTCGGCATAGACCGCGCCGATGCCGGTGGAAGCGCCGGTGATCAGGGCCGCGCCCTTGGTGTTGGTGTCGCTCATCGTGTTAGTCCTCAGTGTCTCGCCAAGGCCCTGGTGGTCCGGCTTCCAGCTCTAGCTATGGGGTAACTTGCTTTTCGCAAGTGAGTGGCCAAATCTTTCGTCATGAGCAAATCTGAACGCCCTCCCACCCAATGTCCGGTCGGCCGCACGCTGGAGCGCGTGGGCGATGGCTGGACCCTGCTGATCCTGCGCGACGCGGCCCAGGGCCTGACCCGCTTCGACCAGTTCGAGAAGAGCCTGGGTGTCGCCCCCAACATTCTGACGAAGCGGCTGGCGGGGCTTGTCGAAAACGGACTTCTCGAGAAGCGCGCCTACAATGAGCGGCCGCCGCGCTATGAATATCTGCTGACGGACCTGGGCCGCGACTTCGCGCCGGTGCTGACGGCGATGCTGGCCTTCGGCAACCGCCACTTCGCCGTCGAGGGCGTGGCTGGCCAGCTGATCGACCGCGAGACGGGCCTGGCCGCCGAGCCGATCATGGTCGACCGGATCAGCGGCAAGCCGATCACCAACGAGCATTTCGCCTACGCCCCCGGACCGGCGGCCGGACCCGAGGTGCTGAACCGGGTGGCCTTCATGGCCGAGGGACGCGCCAAGGGGTGAAAAGGGCTTGCGCCGGACGAACTTGGCCGGAAACGTGCGCGCCTCGAAGTCGCGCTGTCCCCGGAGCTCGCATGCGCCTGTCTCTTGCTCTCGCCGCCGCCCTGATGGCCGCCGGGGTCGCCCAAGCCGAAACGCCGGCGCCCTCCACGGACCAGCCCCTGCTGCGCGTGATCGCCGCCGACGTCGACCCCAAGGCGCTGGAGAGCACTATCCGGTCGCTGGTTGGTTTCGGCACCCGCCATACCTTGTCGGACACCAAGTCGGACAAGCGCGGCATCGGCGCGGCCCGCCGCTGGACCAAGGCCCGCTTCGAGGCGATCTCCAAGGACTGCGGCGGCTGCCTGACGATCGAGACGCCCTCGCGGACCTTCACCGGCAAGCGCGCGCCGAATGGCGTCGTGGTGGAGGACGTCCTGGCCATCCAGAAGGGGACCAGCGATCCGAACCGGGTGATCATCATCGCCGGCCACATCGACAGCCGCGTCACCGACGTGATGGACTTCACCAGCGACGCGCCGGGGGCCAATGACGACGGGTCGGGCACGGCGGCGGTGATCGAGGCGGCGCGCGTGCTCAGCAAGCACAGGTTCCCGGCCACCCTGGTGTTCGCGGTGCTGTCGGGCGAGGAGCAGGGCCTCTACGGCGGCAAGGTGCTGGCCGACTACGCGCGCGCTCAGGGCTGGAAGGTCGAGGCCGACCTCAACAACGACATCGTCGGCAACAGTCGCGGCCAGAGCGGGGTGATCGACAACACCCACGTCCGCGTCTTCTCCGAAGGCGCCAAGGCCGTCGAGACGCCGGAGCAGGCCAACGGCCGCCGCTACAACGGCGGCGAGGTCGACAGCCCGTCGCGCAACCTCGCCCGCTTCCTGGATGGCCTGGCCGACCGCTACCTGACCAATTTCGACGTGATGATGGTCTATCGCACCGACCGCTACGGCCGGGGCGGCGACCAGGTTCCGCTGCTGGAGGCCGGCTATCCGGCCGTGCGCGTCACCGAGGCGGTCGAGAACTACGACCGCCAGCACCAGAACCTGCGCACCGAGAACGGCAAGCCCTATGGCGACGTGATCGAGGGCGTGGACTTCAATTATCTGGCCCAGGTCACGCGGCTGAACACCATCGCCATGGCCAGCCTGGCCTCGGCCCCGACGCCGCCGACGGACGTCAAGATCGCCGGCGCGGTCAGCCCCGACACCAAGGTCTCGTGGGCGCCGACGCCGGGCGCGGCCGGGCATCGGGTGTGGGGGCGCGGCACGACCGATCCGACCTGGCGCTTCAGCCGCTGGGTTCCGGACGCGGCGACGACCACGACGTTGAAGGACGTGGTGATCGACGACTTCTTCTTCGGGGTCTCGTCGGTCAGCGCCGACGGCTGGGAGAGCCCGGTCGTGTTCCCAGGGCCGGCGGGCAGCTTCGAGAGCCCGCCGCCGGCGCCCAAGACGCCTTAGGCGATCAGGTCCGGATCGTTCCGCTTCAGCCAGGCGGCGGCGTAGGAGCACAGCGGGGTGATCCGCATGCCTTCCGCGCGCGCCGTCTCGGCGACCTTGGTCATCAGCCGTCCGGCCGCGCCCGTGCCGCGCAGGGCCATGTCGGCCTCGACGTGCGGGATCACCAGCCGGTGTCCGGCGCGCTGATAGTCGGCCACGGCCAGCAGGCCGTCGACCTCCAGCTCGTAGCGGCTGAGTTCGGGGTTATGGCGGAAGGTGTCGGTCATGCAGTTTCCAACGCGAGTGAGGCCGAGGCGTTGCGATCCTCCCCCTGGCGGGGGAGGTGGCGCGAAGCGCCGGTGGGGGAAGATATGGGGACGTTCAACGCGACCTTCCCCCTCCGTCGCCTCTTCGAGCCGACACCTCCCCCGCTAGGGGGAGGATTTAAGCCTCAGACCAGCTCGATCGCCATCGCGGTGGCTTCGCCGCCGCCGATGCACAAGGACGCCAGGCCCTTGGTCTTGCCGCGCGCCTGCAGCGCCGAGATCAGGGTGCACAGGATCCGCGCGCCCGAGGCGCCGATCGGATGGCCCAGGGCGCAGGCGCCGCCGTTGACGTTCAGCTTGTCCGGATCGAAGCCCAGTTCCTGCTGGGCGACCATCGGCACCACGGCGAAGGCCTCGTTGATCTCGAACAGGTCGACGTCCTCGACCGACCAGCCGGCCTTCTTCAGCGCTTTCCGCATGGCCGGGACCGGGGCGGTGGCGAACAGGGACGGCTCGTGGGCGTGGGCGGCGTGGCTGACCACCCGGGCCAGGATCGGCAGGCCCATGGCCTTGGCGACGCTCTGCCGGGTCATGACCAGGGCGGCGGCGCCGTCGCTGATCGAGGAGCTGTTGGCCGCCGTGACGCCGCCGTCGCGGCTGAAGGCCGGGCGCAGGGTCGGGATCTTGGCCGGATCGGCCTTGACCGGCTGCTCGTCGGTGTCGACCACCTCGGTCCCCTTGCGGCTGACGACGGTGACCGGGGTGATCTCGGCTTTGAAGGCCCCGCTCTCGACGGCGGCCTTGGCCTTCATCAGGCCCTTGGTCGCGTAGTCGTCCATGGCCTCGCGGGTGAACTGGTACTGGGCCGCGGTGTCCTCGGCGAAGGCGCCCATCAGCTTGCCGGGGGTGTAGGCGTCCTCCAGCCCATCCAGGTACATGCTGTCCCACAGCTGGTCGTGTCCGATGCGGGCCCCGCCGCGGTGCTTGGACATCAGGTAGGGCGCGCCGGTCATGCTCTCCATGCCGCCGGCCACCACGACATCGACCGAGCCGGCCTTGAGGGCGTCGTGGGCCAGGATCGCGGCCTGCATGCCGCTGCCGCACATCTTGTTGACGGTGGTGGCTTCGACCGAAAGCGGCAGGCCCGCGCCCAGCGCCGCCTGGCGGGCCGGCGCCTGGCCGAGGCCGGCCGGCAGTACACAGCCCATGAAGATCTGCTCGATCTTGTCGCCCGCGACGCCAGCCCGCGCGATGGCGGCCTTGACCGCCGTCGCGCCCAGCTCGGTGGCCTTCACCCCGCCCAGGGCGCCCTGGAAGCCGCCCATCGGCGTTCGGGCGTAGGAGACGATGACGACGGGATCGGACGCGGACATGGTTTAGCTCCCTGAAGACGTATTCGAGGCGAGATAGGCCTTCATCCGCCCGCACAGGGCAAGAGGCTTGCGATGCCGTGATGAGAAGGGGCGAGGCGTCATCAGAGAAAAACTCGAGTGACGCCTCGCCAGGTGGCAACCGAGAGAGTCAATTGCGATAAAAAACCTACTTCGGTTCATCTTCAAACGCAACGCTCTCTTGCTTTCCCTCGCGGAACGTCTCAACCTCACGAAATGGGCCGCACTGCTGACTATACGAACGAACGTTGCTCGGTCGCCGCCACGCTGGAAGTCGTGGGCGATCCGTGGACCCTGCTGATCCTGCGCGACGCCTTCGCCGGGGTGAAACGCTTCGAGCAGTGGCAGGAACGGCTGGGTGTCGCCCGCAACGTCCTGGCCGCTCGCCTGAAGACCCTGGTCGCCCACGGGGTCATGGAAACCCGCCGCTATTCCGAGCGTCCGCCGCGCCACGAATACTGGCTGACCGAGAAGGGCCTAGCCCTGTCGCCGGTGCTGCTGACCATGTCGGAGTGGGGCGACCGCTACGTCTATGGCCGCGACAAGTCGCCGGTGCTGTTCACCCACAAGGGTTGCGGTTGCGCCTTCCACCCGGTCCTGGCCTGCGAGCAATGCGGCGAGGTCGTTCAACGCGGCGACCTGGAGCGCGGCGCGCCGCTCCAACGGGGGCTGACCGTGGGCGAGGCGCTGGAAGCCACCAAGATCGCGGCGGAATGAGCCGCTACAGGTTCCACGTTCACCTTACCAAGCCGGAATACCGCCTGGTCACCGCCGGCGGCGCGCCGTTTCCGGCGGCAGGACGCGAGCAAGACTGGCGTTTCACCCGCGCCCGCGAGCGCGCGGACACCAATCCCGATGTGGCGCGGCTGGTCGACGAGACCGGCTACTGCCTGTTCCGGATCGGCCTGACGTTCGACGCGATCGACTGAGCTCGACCGTCCCCGCGCGCGCCGTACCGGCTTTTCATCCGCCTGCGGTCATTCACCATTTTTGGAAATGATTAACCGCGAACCTTAGCCATTCTTTGGCGTCTGCCTGCGAAAACAGTCCCATCAGATTTGAACGCCGCAAGGGGCAGCTAACCATGAAATTCTCGATCGCGATCGCCGCGGGTATCGCCGGCAGCTTCTTCGTCGCTCAGGCCGCTTCGGCCGCCGGCGGCTTCGAAGACCAAATGGGCCGTTGCCTGCAGCAGTTCGCGAACACCCGCGACGCCGCTCAGGTGATGCTGGAATGCACCGCCGACGCCGGCAAGCTGTCGGACTGCAAGGTCGTCGACAACAGCGCCGCCGGCAAGGGTTTCGACAAGGCCGCCATGTGCATCGCCGAGAAGCTGCCGATGGGCGCCAAGACCGGTTCGGTGAAGGTTCCCTTCCGCTTCCCGGGCGGCGCGTAAGCATCGCTTCGTCAGCTTGACGCAGAAAGCCCCCGTCGGTTCGCCGGCGGGGGCTTTTCGTATTTCGGCCGAGCTGTCCGAACCGGCGGGTCATCGGATGACTATGGTCGCTGGCCATCCTGGATCCAGCGATCGGGACGCCCGTCAGGCCTCCTGGAGGTCCATCGTCCGCGTCGTGCCGGCGATAAAACCGCCGCCCAGCACACGCTCGGGATCGGCCGGATCGTAGAGCACGCAGGCCTGGCCGGGCGCCACGCCTTCCTCGGCGCCGTCGAACAAGACGCAGACCTCGCCGTCGCGGATCGCCAGGCGGCCGGCGACGGGCTCACGGGTCGAGCGGACGCGGGCCAGCACGGGCTGGCCGTCCTGCGCCGCCGCTTCCAGGCTGTCCTGGCCGCCCAGCCAGCTGCCTTCCTTGAGGGTGAGGGCGGCGGTCAGCAGCGCCTCGCGCGGACCGACGATGACCTGGCGCTTGTCGGCGTCGATCTTCACCACGAACAGCGGGTCGCCGACGGCGATGTTCAGGCCCCGGCGCTGACCGATGGTGTAGCGGGTCACGCCTTCGTGGCGGCCCAGCACACGGCCGTCCAGGTGCACGACATCGCCCGCTTCCGCGCCTTGCGGGCGGATGCGGTCGATCACCGTGGTGTACTTGCCCTCGGGCACGAAACAGATGTCCTGGCTGTCGGGCTTGTCGGCGATGGCCAGGCCAAGCCCCGCGGCGACGGCGCGCACGGTGGGCTTGTCCATGCCGCCCAGCGGGAAGCGCAGGAAGTCCAGCTGGTCGCGCGTGGTGGCGAACAGGAAGTAGCTCTGGTCCTTGGCCGGGTCGGCGGCGCGACGCAGCTGCGGACGGTTGCCGCCACCCGCGAACGCGCGCTGGACGTAGTGTCCGGTGGCCATGGCCTCGGCGCCCAGGTCGCGGGCCACGTCCAGCAGGTCGCGGAACTTGACGGTCTGGTTGCAGCGCACGCACGGGATCGGCGTCTCGCCGCGCAGATAGGCGTCGGCGAACTCCTCGATGACCTGTTC
This sequence comes from Caulobacter sp. GW821-FHT05F04, assembly GCF_059419665.1. Lineage (NCBI taxonomy): Bacteria > Pseudomonadati > Pseudomonadota > Alphaproteobacteria > Caulobacterales > Caulobacteraceae > Caulobacter > Caulobacter sp. GW821-FHT05F04. The sequence goes on along the minus strand of NZ_JBWKSF010000001.1, from coordinate 779,446 downwards.
GCGGAAGCGGCTTTCGTAGTCCAGCACGTAGTGCGGTATGCCGATGCGCTCGGCGGCCATGCGGGCGTCCAGGATGTCCTGGCCGGCGCAGCAGGCGCCCTTCTTGGTGATCGCCGCGCCGTGGTCGTAGAGCTGCAGGGTGACGCCGACGACGTCATAGCCGGCGCGGGCCAGCAGGGCGGCGGTGACCGTGGAGTCCACGCCGCCGGACATGGCCGCGACGATCCGCGTCCCCTCCGGCAGGCCGACGGCCGCGCGCACCTGTTCGACCGCGCGCGCGATGAGCGAGTCGGCGTCGTTCGTGGCGGCGGGGGTCAGCAAGTCGGCGTCCATCGCCGCCATATAGCGGTTGATGGCCGGTTTTGCGAGGTTGGGGGAGGGCGGCTTGTCGCCGCCCCCTACTTCAGTACGTTCAGCAGCGACGAGGCCTGCAGGCTGGAGAACACCTGGGCCGAGGCCTGGACGGCCAGCTTGGCGGCTTCCAGGCGGGTCACGGCGTCGGCCATGTCGACATCGGTGATGCCGCCGACCATGCCGGTCAGGGTGTCGGCCTGGTTCGACAGGTCGGCGGTCGCGGCCTCGAAGCGCTTCTGGGTCACGCCGTTCTTGCCCTGCAGGTCGACCACGCCCTTCTGGGCGGTGTCGAACGTGGACAGCAGGCCGGTCAGGAACTGGACCTGGGTGTCGTTCAGCTTGCCGCTGAAGTCGCCGTTGGCGTCGACATAGGCCTGAACCTGCTTGAAGGCGTCGAACACGGTCGTACCGATCGCGTCGCCCAGCACGCCGGTCTTGGCGTTGGTCTGCTCGTCGATGCGGTTGGTGGTGATGTACTGGTCGTTGTGGAACAGGTCGGCGGTGGTCGGCGCGGCGGTCAGGTCGGCCATGGTGGTCGCCGAGGTCGTGGCCGTGTCGGTCTTGGCGCCGGAGAACACGTAGAGTCCGTTCGACTTGGTGTTCAGCCCCTGGATCACGTCGCCGAAGCTGGCCTGCATCTGCTGCATCAGGGTGGTGGCGTTGCCGGCGGCCAGGGCGTTGGCGATGGCCTCGCGGGCCTTCTGGGTTCCGTCGGCCACGCGGCCGAGGCCCGTGTCCTGCATCTCCAACCGGTTTCCGACCTGCTTCGACTGGTCGAGCAAGCCGTTGATCCGGTTCTGGGTGCCACGCATGGCGGTCAGGATCTCGGCGTTCTTGGCGTAGCCTTTCAGGTCATTGGCGACCTTCTGGCTCGACACCTGGGCGCCCACGTCATTCTGGCGGATCTGCGCCTTCATGAGGTTAGACGTCATGATGTTGTAGTTCTGAACCGTTGAGACGCGGGTCATGGCTTACCTCAGGATTCCGGTGAGCACGTCGAACATGTCCTTGGTCGCCTGGATCAGGCGGGCCGAGGCATTGAAGGCTTGCTGGTAGGTGGTCAGGTTGATCAGTTCTTCGTCGAGGTTCACGCCCTCTTCCGACTGCCGCTGGCTGTCGACCTCGCTGGACACCGCGTCGGCGGCGTCCTTGCGGTTGGCGGCGGTGGCGGACTTACGGGCGATCGAGCCGCTGAAGTCCGAGGCGTAGCGGTTGACGCTCATATTGACGGCCGAGGCGTCGCCGGCGGCCGAGAAGCCGGCGGCGTTGTCGCCGGACTTGGCCAGGGCCAGGGCTCCGCGTCCGTCGCCAACGGCCAGGGCGGGGTTGCCGCCGACGGCCTGGGTCAGGTCCAGCTGGGCCAGGGGCAGCAGCTTCGGGTTCTCGTTCATCGCCTGACTGACGAAGAATTTCTCGCCCCGGGTGCTGCGTTCGGCCGGGCCCAGGCCGAAGAGCTGGCTGACGGACGGGCCGCCGACGCCGCGTTCAGTGGTGTCGGCCTGGATCGACATCGACACCGGCGTCGTCCCGTTCGAGGTGAAGCCGATCTGGCCCTTGGCGTTCAGCGAGAACTGGCCGTAGAGGCCCACGCCCGAGGCGCGCGAGTTCAGCGCGTCCAGCATGTCCTGCATCGTGCCGCTCGCGGGGGGGAGGGGGGGCGCGACGACGATGTCGCGGATGCGGCCGCCTTCGACGTCGGTCAGGCGGATGGTCATCGAGCCCGAAGTGAAGCCGTGCGGATCGGCCGACGTCAGGCCCGTCTCGTACGGCGAGTAGCCGTTGGTGCGGATGATGTCGTTCAGGCCGAAATAGTGGCTGAAACCCTTGCCGGCCTTGCTCGACGGGCTGGTCGCGTCGTCCTGGACGGCCACGCCCAGGCCGCCGCTTCCGGTCAGGGTCATGGCCCCGCCCGAGAAGCCGGCCGCGCCCATGCCGCCCATGGCGGTGTTCAGCTGGGCCATGAAGTCGGACGGGTTGAAGCTGGGCCCGGCCGCGCCGTCGACGCTCATCGTGCCGGCGTCGAAGTCGATGTCGATCCGGCGCTGGATGACGCCGCTGCTGTCGGTCAGGGCGATCGTGGTCTTGCCGGTGAAGCCGGTCATGGCCGCGGTGTCGTCCAGACCGGTGTTGCGGCCGGTCATGCTGGTCGGGGCGGGCACCGACGAGGCGGCGTTGGCGGCGCGGTTGATCTCCTCGGCCGCGCGCGAAGTGAATTCGCCCAGCTGGTCGGACAGGTTGACCAGCTCGGTGTTGCGCACGTCCAGCAGACCCTTGATCTCGCCGCTGGAGATGTTCAACGGCGTGGGCTGCACCGAGCCGTTGGCCAGTTGCACGGTCAGGTAGCCCGTGGCGGTGGCCGAGGTCTGGTAGGTCATCTTGGCCGCGCCGTCGCCGGCCAGGGGCAGGCCTTCGGTCGAGCGGACATAGACCCCGCCCAGCTGCCGGGGCGTGACCTGGACGTTCATCAGCTTGGACAGTTCGTCGACCAGGCTGCTCTGGACGTTCTCGGCGCCGGTGGCGTCGGCCCCGGCCACCTTGGCGCGGGTGATGTCGGTGTTGAGGCCGTCGATCTGGCTCAGCAGGTCGTTGACGCGGTCGACATCGGCCGAGATGCGGGTGTCGGCGTCCTTGCCCAGCTTGGACAGCGACGAGGTGATACGGCTGGATTCACTGAGGAAGTCGTCCACCCGCGTCAGCGCCTGGGTGCGCAGCAGGGACGAGGACGGATCGTCCTGGGCCGACGAGAAGGCCGAGAAGATGTCGTCCAGGGTCGAGAAGAAGCTGCTGTCGCCGCTGGGATCGCCGAACAGCTGCTGGGCGCGGTTGAGGGTGTCGGCCACCACGGAGGTGCGGCCGCTGTCCGAGGCGGCGTTGAGGCTGGCCGACTGCAGGAAGCGGTCGGTCGCGCGCTTGATGGCGTCGATGCTGACGCCCACCCCCATGCCGTTGGACAGCAGGTTCGACTGGCTGATCGTCTTGCGGACGTAGCCGGTGGTGTTGACGTTGGCGATGTTGTCCGAGGTGACGCGCAGACCCGTCTGCGCGGCCATCATGCCGGACGTCGCCGTGTTCATGATCGCATTCAGCGACATGCGGCAGCTCCCCTAGAAGTGGGCGTCGAGGGCGACACCGCCCCCAAAGCCCACTTCGAACTTGTGTAGATCGAGCCTGCTCATCGAAACCCGACGGAAAGGTCCGGCTTCGACAGGCTCGTGCTGGGCAAACCGCGCAACGCAGGGCGCGTCGTTGCCCGGCCAAACTTGCCGGGTCACGCAGGGAATGGAGTTCCCGATATTTGCCAAGCTATTGAAATTCATTGCGAAAAGTTCCGGCGGTCGGAAGTTCGACGAGGGATCATGCGCAAGGACGGCGCCAACTGGCCCCGCGACCGGGCGACGCGGCAACTCCCGTCCCTTTCGACCGGGCGGGCCCGGCAAAAAGCGCCGCACGGAGAGCGATTTTGCTTCGTAAACAAGCCATTAAGATGAGCTAAAATAAAGGCTTGAGGCCATTTCGGCGAGTTGGCCCGACCGTTGCGTAAGGAGGCCGGACAAAGGCGTGTTCGTCATGGACCGCCGTCTCAACCGAGCAACGACTGCGAATGACCGCGATCGCCGCACCCACCGCCGCTCTTCCCGCCGCGCCGCCTCCGGCCGCGAACGGCAAGTCGCCGGGCGACGGCTTCGACGCCCTGTTGGCCATCGCCGGCAAGAACGATGAGGCTCCCGCGCCCCGCGCCCCGTCGCGTACGGAGTCGAAGAGCGACGCTCGCGATGACGACCGTGACACCAGGGCGGCCGACAAGCCGACCAGGACGGACGGCAAGACCGACACCAAGCGCGCCGACCGCGCCGACAGGGCCGACAGGGCCGATGACGCTCAGGACGCCAAGGCCGCTCAGGACTCCAGGAAGGCCGACGCCGCCGACGCCAAGGCCTCGGACAAGGCCGACGGCGGCAAGGACGGCAAGAGCGACGCCGCGGACAACAAGGCCTCGGACAAGGACGCCGACCAGAAGGATGACGCGGCGAACGCCGCCGACGCCGCGGCCCAGGCCGCCGCCACCCTGATCGCCGCCATGACCGCGCCGGTCCAGGCTCCGGTCTCCGTTGAAGCCGCCGCCGACGCTCAGCCGGCCGCGGACGCGACGGCCGCCGTCGCCAATCAGGCCGTCGATTTCGCCGCCGCCGTGCAAACGGCCCAGACCCAAGCCCAGGTGACCGCGCCGGTCGCCGCCGAAGCCGCTCAGCCCGCCTCGACCCAGCAGCAGACCGCCGCCGTTCAGGCGCCGGTCCAGACGGCCACGCCGGCCGCCGCCGCGCCGGAAGGTCAGGCCGTCGACGCCGCCGCGCTCGAGGCTCTGGCCGCCCTCGCCAGCGACGAAGCGACCCCGGTCTCGACCGACGACCTGACCGCGCCCAAGGCTGTCGACGCCAAGGCCGGCGACGCCAAGACCGCCGACGCGGCCAAGGCCGCCGCCCCCCAGCCGGCCGCCCCGCAAGCGCCCGTGGCCCCGGTCGCCGCGCCGGCCGTCCAGGTCGCCGCGGAGGTGATCGAGGCGCCGGTGGTCGAGGCCGCTCCGGTCGTCGCCGAGACCGTTGCCGCCGCCGAGGCCGCCGAGCCGGAAGCCGCCCAGACCACGACCAAGACCGCCGAGGCTCCCAAGGCCGCGCCGTCGCCGCTGGCCGCCCAGGCCAAGGCCGCCGACGCGGTGGCCGTCGAGACCGCCCAGGCCGTCACCGCCGTCGCCGCGGACAAGGGGGAAACGACCACCGACGCCAAGGGCTCGGACAAGGCCGCCGCGACGATCGCTTCGGTCGAAGCGCCGGCCGCCGCCGCGGCCGCCGCCGCCGTCGACACCAACGCCATGGCCGTCCCGGCTCCGGTCGCCCAGGCTCAGGCCGCCAGGGCCGCCGCGCCGGCCGCGGCACCCGCCCCAGTGCGCGGTTCGCCCGAGACCGTCGCGGCCCTGTCGGCCGAGATCCTCAAGCGCGCGGACAAGGCCACCCGCTTCGACGTGACCCTGACCCCGGATAACCTGGGCAAGGTCGACGTGCGCATCGAGATCGGCCGCGACGGCGCGATGACCGCCTCGATGAGGTTCGACACCGTCCATGCCGCGCAGGAACTGCGCAGCAAGGCGGGCGAGCTGCGCCAGGCCCTGAACGACGCCGGCTTCAGCGTCGCCGACAATGGCCTGTCGTTCGACGTCTCCAGCCAGAACAACGGCCAGAATTCCAACCCCTTCCTCGCTTTCCAGGACTTCGGCGACCAGGGACGGCGCGCCTTCTCGGGCCGCGCCTTCCAGGCCTCGCTGACCGGCGAGGAAGACATCGCCATCGCCCCCGCTGACCTGCTGCCCGGCCTGAAGACGGTCGCCGACAGCGGTCTCGACATCCGCATCTAAGGAAGGACCGAGTCATGGCCTCCGCCGTCTCGTCTCAGAACACCTCTTCGGTCCTCGACAAGATCAACAACTCGCGCACGTCGCTCGCCAACAACGAGCAGACGTTCCTGAAGCTGCTGACCGTCCAGTTGAAGAACCAGGACCCGCTTTCGCCCACCGACACGACCCAGATGACCAGCCAGATCACGCAGATGACGGGCGTCGAGCAGCAACTGGTCACCAACGACCTGCTGGCCGCCCTGGTCGGCATGAACACCGGCACGGGCCTGTCGGAGGGCGTCAACATGATCGGCAAGCAGGTCACCGCGACCACCGACAACTCGACCCTGAAGGACGGCAAGGCGGTCTTCTCTTGGAGCCAGCCGGGCGGTTCGACCTCGCTGACCGTCGAAGTGAAGAACGCCGCCGGCAAGGTGGTCCGCACGCTACACCCCGACGACCAGAAGAGCGGCGACCACACCATCACCTGGGACGGCAAGGACGACAGCGGCGCCCAGCTGGAAAACGGCGGCGTCTACACCATCGCCGTCACCGCCAAGGGCGCCGACGGCAAGGAAATCAAGGCGACGAAAATCAAGGGCCGCACCGAAGGCGTGGTCACGGCGGTCGACAACTCCACAGGCTCGCCGCAGGTCATCATCAACGGCAAGCCGGTCCCCATCGACAACGTCATCGGCGTCACCGCCGTGGCCGCCAACTCCGACACCAAGACGGACGACAAGACGGACGACAAGACGGACACCAAGACGGAAGACAAAGCCGCCTAGGCCTCCCGCCATCCTATCGAACGGGCGTCAGAATGACGCCGACGCGGTCCCCGGAAGACGGTCTTCCCCCGGACCCAAACGCAAACAGCGCTGAACCCTTCGAACCCCATTTAGAAGCAGGAATTCAGTCATGAGCATCAACAGCGCCATGCTCGCCGGCGTCTCCGGCCTGATCGCCAACTCGTCGGCCCTGGCCGCGATCTCGGACAACATCGCCAACGTCAACACCGTCGGCTACAAGCGCTCCAGCGCCAACTTCTCGACCCTGGTGACCTCGGGCTCGAAGAACCAGGCCTACAGCGCCGGCGGCGTGAAGGCTCAGACGCACCAGTACGTCAGCCAACAGGGTCTGACCCAGTCCACCACCTCGAACCTCGACCTGTCGATCTCGGGTTCGGGCTTCTTCGTCACCACCGAGAAGCCGGAAAACCTGACGGCGACCGACACCCGCTCGTTCACCCGCGCCGGTTCGTTCCAGCTGGACAACCTGGGCTACCTGCGCAACGACGCCGGTCTCTACCTGCAGGGCTGGCTAGCCGATCCGGTCAGCGGCATGATCACGCCCGACCCGTCGGACCTGATGCAACTGTCGTCGATCAACGTCGGCAGCGTCGGCGGCACGGCCGAGAAGACCACCCGCGTCGGCATCAACGCCAACCTGCGCTCGGAACAGCCGGTCGCCGCCGCCGTCTCGTACAAGGTCGGCACCGCCGGCTCGCCGTCGAAGCCCAACGTCCAGGACGACAAGCTGGTCAACCACAACTTCGACGTCGTCTACAGCTCGACGGGTTCGGCCAATCCGGCCGCCTCGGGCGACAACGAATACCTGGTCGACATCAAGGAAAACGGCGTGATCGTCGCCAGCGGCAAGGTCGGCTACGACGCGGCGACAGGCGCGCTGAACAGCTCGACCATCGACTACAAGGGCGCGGCCACGCCGGCCGGCAACCTGACGGACACGGCGATTAACGCCGCGGGCGACAAGGTTATCCTGGCCGACCTTGGTCTGATGACCGACGCCGATGTCAAGCTGGGCAAGCTGTACGATCCGTCGACCTGGTCGATGTCGGACTACGCCCTCGACAACACCAAGGGCGTCAAGCCGGACTTCGAGATCCAGGTTCCGCTGTCGGACTCCAAGGGCGGCCAGCGCACGGTCACCCTGTCGCTGCTGAAGGGACCCGGCCCCAACGAGTGGTACGCCGAACTGCGCGCCAAGCCGGGCGACCTGGCCAACAACGCCAACGGCCTGATCAGCACGGGCGTGGTGAAGTTCACCACCGACGGCAAGCTGCAGAGCACGGGCAACCTGTTCGGCGGCACCAACCCGACCTCGATCTCGCTCAAGGCCTCGGGCACCCCGCTGGTGGTCCAGCCGGCCCCGCCGGCCCCGCAACTGCCGCAGCCGCCGATCTGGGCCGACAGCTTGGGCATCGACACCCAGGACGTCCAGATCGACCTGGCCAACGCCGCCGGCGGCCTGACCCAGTACAACAGCCAGTCGGTCGTCCAGTCGGTGAACACCAACGGCACCGCCTTCGGCAACCTGACCAATATCGAAGTGGATGACGACGGCTACGTCTCGGCCATCTTCGACAACGGCGTCACCCGCCGGATCGCCCAGGTCGCCGTCGCCACCTTCTCGAACCCGAACGGCCTGAAGGGCGTGAACGGCAACGCCTATCGCGTCACCAACGAAAGCGGCACCTACAGCCTGAAGGCTCCGGGCCAGGGCGGGGCCGGTGGTCTGGCGCCCTCGACGCTGGAAGCTTCGACAGTCGATCTGTCTACTGAGTTCACGGGGCTGATCACCACGCAACGCGCCTACTCGGCGTCGTCGAAGATCATCACGACCGCCGATCAGATGCTTGAAGAACTTCTGAATATTAAGCGCTGATCATAGGGATTAACGCTCTTTAATTCTTGTGTTTCACATCGAGACACTACGAACTGCTAAGGGAGCCACTCTGTTCAGGCCTTCTTTACTATTGGGATTAAGTCGCTGTTATTAGGCGGCGCCTATAGTGGCCTTCAACAGTGATGGTTGTGGGAAAGGCGTAAAGCCATGTTGCAACAGCAGCGCACGAACAGCCGGGGTGAAAAGTACGTTATCGGTCCGACCGGTGCGCCTCTTACCCTGTCCGATCTGCCGCCGCCGGAGACCCAACGTTGGGTTATCCGTCGTAAAGCCGAGGTCGTGGCCGCCGTCCGCGGGGGCCTGCTCTCGCTCGACGAGGCTTGCGATCGTTATAAGCTGACCAACGAGGAGTTCCTCGCGTGGCAGCAGTCGATCGACCGGCACGGCCTGGCGGGCCTGCGGACCACCCGGATCCAGCAGTACCGTTAAGGGCCGCTCGTTAGGCCATGGGGTGCGATATTATGACCGCCCCTTGCTCTTCCCGAGAACCCCGAGGCCTTGCGCCACAAGGGTTTGAAGACGTTCAGCGGCCGCTCCCGAAAGGGGGCGGCCGCGACGTTTTGGCGCCGTCCCGGCCGCCTTCCCGACCCAGATATAAACGCCTCGTTTACCTTGTACTGGGTAAATCCTGCCTACCGGCGGGCGGTTCTCGTTCGCCTGCCGGTTCCTCCTCGCGGAGGGGCGTGGGATCAAGGGTGAGGCTTCGTGGAAAGCTTTCTGGGTTCGATCAAGCAGTTTGGCGTCGGCCGTCTGGCCGCGATGCTCGGCGTTGGCGCCGGCGTCGTCGCGGTCTTGGTGGCCCTCGTCATGTTCATGGGCAAGGAGCCCAATGAGCTGCTGTATTCGAACCTGGACCTGAAGGAAGCCTCGCAGGTCACCCAGGCGCTGGACCAGGCGGGCATCAAGTACGAGACCAAGGGCGACGGCTCGACGATCATGGTGGCGCGCGACAAGGTCGCCAGCGCCCGCCTGATGGTGGCCGGCAAGGGTCTCGTGAGCTCCGGCTCCATCGGCTACGAAATCTTCGACGGCAACAACGCGCTGGGCCAGACCGACTTCGTCCAGCAGCTGAACCGTCAGCGCGCCCTACAGGGCGAGCTGGAACGCACGATCAAGGCCATGCAGGGCGTCAACAGCGTCCGCGTCCACCTGGTGCTGCCCAAGCGCCAGCTGTTCGAGGAAGACGCCGAGCAACCGTCCGCCGCCGTGACCATCGGCGTCGGCTCGCGCGAGCCGTCTTCGGAAATGGTCCGCGCCATCCAGAACCTGGTCTCGTCGTCGGTCCCGAACATGAAGGCCGAGAAGGTCGCGGTCATCGACCAGCACGGCAAGACCCTGTCGGCGCCCAGCGACGACAGCCTGGCCGGCAAGATGGCCGAGGATCGCCGCACCGAAGCCGAGGCCCGCATCGCCAAGACCGTCAAGGACATGATCGAAGGCGTGCTCGGCCCGGGCAAGGCCCGCGTCAACGTCACCGCCGACCTCGACCTGAACCGCGTCACCACCCAGGAGGAGAAGTTCGACCCGGACGGCCAGGTCGTCCGCTCGGAAAGCACCAACGAACAGGGCAACAGCGAGACCAAGAACGACGACACCTCGGGCGTCACCGCGACCGCGAACGTGCCGGGGCAGGGCGGCGCCAACGGCTTCCAGCAGTTGGGCTCGCGCTCGAACGCCAACGAGAGCGTCACCAACTACGAGATCTCCAAGTCGGTCACCACGACCGTCCGCGAGCCGGGCGCGATCCGCAAGGTCGCCGTGGCCGTGGCCATCGACGGCGTCACCGCCCCTCCGGGCAAGGACGGCAAGCCGGGCGCCTATACCCCGCGCACGGCTCAGGAGATCGCGCAGATCGAAGAGCTGGTGAAGACCGCCGTGGGCTTCGACGCCCAGCGCGGCGATCAGGTGAAGGTCACCAACATCAAGTTCCCGCAGCCCGAAGACCAGGGCCTGGAGAAGCAAGGCCTGCTGGCCGGCTTCGACAAGAACGACATCATGCGCTTCGCAGAACTGGGCATCCTGGGCGTCGTGGCCCTGCTGGTCCTGCTGTTCGCGGTCCGCCCGTTCATCAAGAACCTGTCGACGCCGGCGCCGGGCCCGATGGCCCTGGCCGGTCCCGGCGGCCAGGTGACCCGCTTGGTCACCCTGTCGGACGGCACCCAGCAGCAGGTCGTGGTCGACCAGTCGGGTGAGCCAATCGCCATCGCCGGTCCGGTCTCCGACATCGACTCGCGCATCGATATCGCCAAGATCGAGGGCCAGGTTAAGGCTTCGTCGATCAAGCGGGTGTCAGAGTTCGTCGAAAAGCATCCGGAGGAATCGGTCGCGATCCTCCGTAACTGGCTGCACGAGTCGACCTGATGGCCATGAAAGTCGCCGTCAACGATATCAAGAACCTCTCGGGGCCGGAAAAGGCCGCGATCGTTCTGCTCGCCCTTGGTGAAGATCACACCAAGATCTGGGAAGCCCTGGACGACGAGGAAATCAAGGAAGTCTCCCAGGCCATGGCCGGTCTCGGCACGGTCTCGGCCAGCGTCGTCGAGGATCTGCTGGTCGAGTTCGTCTCGGGCATGAGCGCGACCGGCGCGATCATGGGTTCGTACGAGCAGACCCAGCGCCTGCTGGCCTCCTTCATGCCTCAGGAGAAGGTCGACGCCCTGATGGAAGAGATCCGCGGTCCGGCGGGTCGAACCATGTGGGACAAGCTGGGCAACGTGAACGAGGCGGTGCTCGCCAACTACCTGAAGAACGAATACCCGCAGACCGTCGCGGTGGTGCTGTCGAAGGTGAAGAGCGATCACGCCGCCCGCGTGCTGGCCTGCCTGCCGGAAGACTTCGCCCTGGAATGCGTCACCCGCATGTTGCGGATGGAGCCGGTGCAGCGCGAGATCCTCGACAAGATCGAGATGACCCTGCGCACCGAATTCATGTCGAACCTGGCGCGCACGTCCAAGCGCGACAGCCACGAGATGATGGCCGAGATCTTCAACAACTTCGACCGCCAGACCGAAGCCCGCTTCATCGCGGCCCTGGAAGAGCGAAACCGCGAGGCGGCCGAACGCATCCGGGCCCTGATGTTCGTGTTCGAGGACCTGTCGAAGCTGGACCCGGGCGGCATCCAGACCCTGCTGCGCGGCACGCCGAAGGAACAGCTGGCCCTGGCCCTGAAGGGCGCCTCGGACAAGCTGCGCGACATGTTCTTCTCCAACATGTCGGAGCGCGCCGCCAAGATCATGCGCGAGGACATGGAGAGCATGGGCCCGGTGCGCCTGAAGGACGTCGACGCCGCTCAGGTGGGCATGGTGCAGGTCGCCAAGGATCTGGCCGCCAAGGGCGAGATCATGCTGGCCGGCTCCGGCGGCGACGACGAGCTGATCTACTGAGGCGGATGGCATGACCGACACCCCTCACCGCAGATTTGGCTTCGACACGGTCTTCGACGACCGTGGCGGCGTCGCCTACACCCCGCCGAAGGTGAAGAAGAGCTTCACCCTCGAGGAGGTCGAGGCGGCCAAGGCCCAGGCCTACCAGGAGGGCGAGCGCTCGTCGGTGGCCCGCGCCGAGCAGGAGGCCGCCCATGCCCTGAACGAGGTGGCCCACGCCATCCGCGAGGCGTTCGGGTCGCTGACCCAAGTGGCGCACGAGCACCGTGAAGGCGCGGCCATGCTGGCCCTGGCCTGCGCCCGCAAGATCGCCGACGCGGCCCTGCAACATTTCCCCGAGGCCCCGGTCTCCGCGGCCCTCGAAGCCCTGGCCCGCGAGGTCGAGGCCCAGCCGCGCATCTTCGTCCGGGTGTCGCCCGAGCTGGAGGAGCGCACCCAACAGGCTCTGGAGCAGGTGGCGACCCAGATTGGCTTCCAAGGCCAGATCGTCGCCCGCGCCGACGGCGCCATGGCCCCGGCGGCCTTCACTTTCGACTGGGGGGAGGGCCGCGCGGCCTTCGATCCAGACGGCGCCGCCCAACGCGTCGCCGAAGCGCTGGAAGCGGCCATCGCCGCCGAAGGTCTCCACGCCGAACCCCTGTTCTCCTGAAAAGGCTGATCCAAGATGGCCGAAGACAATCTCCCGCTCGACGAATTCGGAGGCTCGATGCTCGCCTCCGAAATGCCGGTCGAGCTCAGCGACAAGACCGCGTCGGATCTGGCGCCGGTCTTCGACGTGCCGGTCAACATCTCGGCGGTGTTGGGACGCGCGCACATGTCCGTGGCGCAGCTGCTTCAGCTGAGCCAGGGCTCGATCCTGGAGCTGGACCGCAAGGTCGGCGAGGCGATCGACATCTACGTCAACAACCGCCTGGTCGCCCGTGGCGAGGTCGTCGTCGTCGACGAACGCCTGGGCGTGACCATGACGGAAATCATCAAGGACGGCGACCAGGGCTAACGCCCTGCCGTCCGTGAGGGAGAGTAGAAAATGCGGCTTCTGGTCGTCGGAAAACTGAACGGGCAGCTCTCGGTCGCCGTGAAGATGGCGATGAACGCGGGCGCGAAGGTGTCGCACGTCGAAACGACGGAGCAGGCGACCAATGCCCTGAGGGCAGGGCAGGGCGCCGACCTGCTGATGGTCGAGTACTCGCTCGACATCGCCGGCCTGATCGCGGCCAACGAGGCCGAGCGGATGCGGGTGCCGGTGGTGGCCTGCGGCGTCGACGCCGACCCCGCCCGCGCGGCGGCCGCCATCAAGGCCGGGGCCAAGGAATTCATTCCGCTGCCGCCGGACGCCGAGCTGATCGCCGCCGTCCTGGCCGCCGTCACCGACGATGAAAAGCCGATGGTCGTCCGCGACCCGGCCATGGAGTCGGTGATCAAGCTGGCCGACCAGGTCGCCGCGTCCGAAGCCTCGATCCTGATCACCGGCGAAAGCGGTTCGGGTAAGGAGGTCATGGCCCGCTACGTCCACGGCAAGTCGCGCCGGGCCAAGGCCCCGTTCATCTCGGTCAACTGCGCCGCCATCCCCGAGAACCTGCTGGAAAGCGAGCTGTTCGGCCACGAGAAGGGCGCCTTCACCGGCGCCATGGCCCGCCGCATCGGCAAGTTCGAGGAAGCCGACGGCGGCACCCTGCTGCTGGACGAAATCTCGGAAATGGACGTGCGCCTGCAGGCCAAGCTGCTGCGCGCCATCCAGGAACGCGAGATCGACCGCGTCGGCGGCTCCAAGCCGGTCAAGGTCAATATCCGCATCCTGGCCACCAGCAACCGCGACCTCGTCCAGGCCGTGAAGGACGGCATCTTCCGCGAAGACCTGCTCTATCGCCTGAACGTCGTGAACCTGCGCCTGCCGCCGCTGCGCGAGCGCCCGGGCGATGTGATCAGCCTGTGCGAGTTCTTCGTGAAGAAGTACTCGGCCGCCAATGGCGTGCCGGAGAAGCCGATTTCGGCCGAGGCCCGCCGTCGCCTGATCGCCCACCGCTGGCCGGGCAACGTCCGCGAGCTGGAAAACGCCATGCACCGCGCGGTGCTGCTGTCGACCGGTCCGGAGATCGAGGAGTTCGCCATCCGCCTGCCGGACGGTCAGCAACTGGCCCCCGCGCCGGATGTCGCGGTCGCCCGCGGCGCCCAGATGGCCGCCGACGCCGTCTCGCGCGCCTTCGTCGGCTCGACCGTCGCCGAGGTCGAGCAGAAGCTGATCATCGACACGCTGGAGCATTGCTTGGGCAACCGCACGCACGCCGCCAACATCCTGGGCATCTCGATCCGCACGCTGCGCAACAAGCTGAAGGAATACAGCGACGCCGGCGTTCCGGTGCCGCCGCCGCAAGGGGGCGTGGGCGCGGCCGCTTAGTGATTTTCGTTGGCGTCGCGGAGCCGAAAACCCCGTCCTTCGACAAGCTCAGGATGAGGTTTTCTACTGAAGCGGCGCCGACCATCGTCCTCATCCTGAGCTCGTCGAAGGACGAGGACGACGCAAGGAAGAAGACGGCCCTGGGGCCAACATGTCGCGGCGCCGCGACCATCCGTCCGGCGCCGAACATGGCTAATTCTCGTTAAGGAGATGGCGGCGGACCGCAAATCGCTTCAAGCGCTGGTCTAGCTTACCCATCAACGGTTCAAGGTTCAGCATGGCCGACGCCGCCGCCCCGACCGCCCGATCCGTCCCCAGCGCCCGGTCGCTGCTGGATGGCTTTCTGCGCGGCGAAATGGGCCTGGCCCTGGGCGTCGTGGGCATCATCGTCCTGCTGATCCTGCCGGTCCCGCCGATGCTGCTGGACATGCTGCTGGCCATCTCGGTGACCGGATCCGTGCTGATCCTGATGACGGCGATCCTGATCAAGCGGCCGCTGGAATTCACCTCGTTCCCGACCGTCCTGCTGGTCTCGACCCTGTATCGCCTGGGTCTGAACGTCGCCTCGACCCGCCTGATCCTGGGCCACGGCCAGGAAGGCACCGGCGGGGCCGGCGCGGTCATCGAGGCCTTCGGTCACCTGATGATGCAGGGCAACTTCGTCATCGGCGTGATCGTGTTTATCATCCTGGTGGTGGTGAACTTCATGGTCGTCACAAAGGGTTCGGGCCGGATCGCCGAAGTCGCGGCCCGCTTCACCCTGGACTCCATGCCCGGCAAGCAGATGGCGATCGACGCCGACCTGTCGACCGGCCTGATCGACCAGGAAGGCGCCAAGCTGCGCCGCAAGGAACTGGAACAGGAAAGCACGTTCTTCGGGGCCATGGACGGCGCCAGCAAGTTCGTGAAGGGCGATGCGATCGCCGGCCTGATCATCACCGGCATCAATGTCGTCGGCGGCATCATCATCGGCGTCGTGCAGCACAAGCTGCCGATCGGCCAGGCCGCCTCGACCTACACCATCATGACCATCGGCGACGGCCTGGTCAGCCAGATCCCGGCCCTGATCATCTCGATCGCCGCCGGTATGGTCGTTTCGAAGGCCGGCGTCGAAGGCTCGGCCGACAAGGCTCTGACGACCCAGCTGGCCATGAACCCGGCGGGCCTGGGCATGGTCTCCGCCTCGTCCGGCATCATCGCCCTGATCCCGGGCATGCCGATCATCCCGTTCGCGGTGCTGTCGCTGGGCGCGGGAGCCCTGGCTTACAAGCGCATCCAGGACGCCAAGAAGCCCAAGCCCATCGATCCATCCCTGCTCGAGGCCGCCTCCGCGCCCGCCGAGGCGGAAGAGGAGCCGATCAGCGCCTCGCTGGCGATCGACGACGTCAAGATCGAACTGGGCTACGGCCTGCTGACCCTGATCAACGACCTGGACGGTCGCAAGCTGACCGACCAGATCCGCGCCCTGCGCAAGACCCTGGCCGGCGAGTTCGGCTTCGTCATGCCGCCGGTGCGGATCCTCGACAACATGCGCCTGGCCAACCAGGGCTACGCCATCCGCATCAAGGAAATGGAAGCCGGCGCTGGCGAAGTGCGTCTGGGCTCCCTGATGGCCATGGACCCGCGCGGCGGCCAGGTCGAGCTGCCCGGCGAGCACGTGCGCGAGCCCGCCTTCGGCCTGCCGGCCACCTGGATCGCCGACGACCTGCGCGAGGAAGCCACCTTCCGCGGCTACACGGTCGTCGACCCGGCCACGGTGCTGACCACGCACCTGACCGAGATCCTCAAGGAGAACATGGCCGACCTGCTGTCCTACGCCGAGGTGCAGAAGCTCCTGAAGGAGCTGCCCGAGTCGCAGAAGAAGCTGGTCGACGACCTGATACCGGGCACGGCCACCGCCGCCACGGTGCAGCGCGTGCTGCAGTCGCTGCTGCGGGAGCGGGTCTCGATCCGCGACCTGCCGCAGATCCTGGAAGGCATCGGCGAGGCCGCGCCGCACACCGCCTCGGTCACCCTGCTGGTCGAGCAGGTGCGCGCTCGCCTGTCGCGCCAGCTGTGCTGGGCCAACCGCGGCGACGACGGCGCCCTGCCGATCATCACCCTGTCGGCCGACTGGGAGCAGGCCTTCGCCGAGGCCCTGATCGGTCCCGGCGACGACAAGCAGCTGGCCCTGCCGCCCTCACGCCTGCAGGACTTCATCCGCGGCGTCCGCGACGCTTTCGAGCGCGCGGCCCTGGCTGGCGAACACGCCGTGCTGCTGACCAGCCCAGGCGTCCGCCCCTATGTCCGCTCGATCATCGAACGCTTCCGCGGCCAGACCGTGGTGATGAGCCAGAACGAGATCCACCCCCGCGCCCGCCTGAAGACGGTGGGGATGGTCTAGGGATACGGTGACTTTCGGTCATCGCCCCGGGGGGCTTTCGACCCTAGTCGGACGTGTCCAATCGACCTAAGATCGTGCGGTGCTAGCCGACATCCTGCTCCTGTTCCTTCTGCTTTTGGCCATCGCATCGGCGGCGTTGTGGCCGGCTCTGTATGCGACGGCAGCGCGCGAAGTCTTCAGAGCGTGGCCCGAGGCTCGGGACGCCTTTGTCGGCGGCGGCGCCTGGATTCCCTTCTCGCGTAAGTTTGGAAAGGCCTACGCTTTGGGGGCGCTCCTCCTTGCGTTCACTTGGGTCGTGGCAGGCGCGGGACTTGTCCCAAACACGACAGCTGGTGCCTGGCTCCTCTTTGGTCCTGCGATCCTCTTGATGGCCGTCGGCGTCATTCTAGCCATGCTCGTCGTCGTCCGGTGGGTGGTGGACGAATAAAGGCCGACTTCCACCCATCACTGCCTCTCGAAAGGTCGGCTTAGCCGTCCCCGGCTTTAGGACGCTCTCGCCGCCGCGCCGGGCGCCGGTCGGTATTTCTCGGCGTCGCTGGTGAATTCGGCGTGGCCGTATCGCGCCAGCTGGCGCTTGAGCTTGGCGACCAGGCGCGCGTCGGCCAGGTCCGAGACGCCGGGGAGGTTCCGCGCCAGGCGGTAGGCCAGCAGCTGGCTGGTCACCAGCAGCGCCACGACGCCGAACATCATGAAGTCGCGGGGACCGATCTCGACGCCCATGCGCCTCGCGGCCGCGACGTCGCCGTTCATGAAGTTGCGCAGGAAGAACACCTTGGAGAAGCGGCGCTCGACCTTGTCGAACAGGCGGTTCTCGGGGCGCTCGTCCGGCGGCAGGTAGGCGTTCAGCGTGGCCCGGACCAGCTCGCCGCAGGTGGCGTCGTCGAAGCCGGCGCGCAGGGTGCCGCTACGGGCGTTCATGGTGTCGACCACGCCCTGTGGGGTGTCGGCCAGCAGGTCCTCGGGCAGGCCCAGCAGGAAGCAGCGGTAGCGGGCCAGCTCGACCCGGGCGCGCTCCTCGGCGGTGAAGGTCTTCCGGCCCTGGGCGACGATCTTGTAGCTCATCAGGAAGATCGGGATCAGGCCGGCGGGCATCTGGTCGACCTGCGGGATCGGAATGCCATACACGCCGACGTCCCAGCGGTCCGAGCGCTTCAGGGCGTTGAACCGCACCATGGAGTGCATCAGTCGCACCATGGCGGCGGCCTTGAAGCCCGCCCCGTGGCGCTCCAGCGAGCCGGGCAGCAGGGTGGTGGTGAAGAAGGTCGCCGTCTCGTTGACCCGGCGGGCGGCCGTGTCGTTCGACAGGGTCCCGGTCAGGGCCATCGGCAGGGCGGCGTACTTGTTCATGAAGGTGGCGATGAACGCGCCCCGGATCGCGAACGGCCCCAGATTGGCGGCGGCGTTGCGGTCCAGCCGCTGGCCCTCGCGCACCAGGTCCATGTCGACCCAGGCCGGCGTGGCCTCCATGTCGGCGATGAAGGCGGCCAGTTCCGGCGGCGCGTTGGGCACGGCGGTGACGCCCGCGTCGCAGGCGCTGGTCAGCATCTGGATCAGCGGACGGAAGCCATATCTGGGCATCAGCGCGGCATAGGCGTCTGCGACCACGTCGCCCAGCAGGGTGTAGGCCTTGATCAGGGCGACCTTGTCCGGATCGAGTTTACGGAGGCGCGGCGCGACGCTGGTTTTCGGATCGTCGGTGAAGCGCTCCGGCGTGGCGTCGAAATCGACCTCGCCATAGAGCGCGGGCAGGGCGGTCTTCTGGGACGCGACCTTGGCCCGGACCTTTTCGAGGGCGGCGTTCATGGGGACTCCTGGCGTAGCGGAACCGAGACGGATCCAACTGTTCGGCGCTAGGTTAGGCCCACGGGACCCCGACGCTACTCGCCTTGCCCGCATCTCGGAGGCCAAGCCGCAAGTGACTGAAAAGACGAGGCGAACGCCGCGCCAGTCGCGCTCCGAGGCGACGGTGGACGCGATTCTGGAAGCGGCCTTTCAACTTCTCGAGGCCGATGGCGTCGAAGCCCTGACCACCAACCACATCGCCGAGCGGGCCGGGGTCAGCGTCGGCACGCTCTACCAGTACTTCGCCGGCAAGCAGGCGATTCTGGCGGCCCTGGCTCAGCGGCGGGCCGCCGCCGCCCGCGACCGCATCGCCGAGATCGTCATCGCGGGACCTGAACTGGGGGCGGTGCGCCTGATCGTCCGCACCCTGGCCACGGCCTTCGAGGGCTCGCCCGCCACCCGCCGCGCGCTGCTGGACGCCCTGACCCTGGCGGGCGGCGACGACGTGGTCATGCGTCACCACCTGACGTTCTTCGACACGATCGCCGGCAAGACCGCCTTCGGCTTTCCGTTGTCGCCCGAGGCCGGCTTCGTCCTGACCCACGCGGTGGTCGGATTGCTGCGCGCCGCGACCGCCGAGACCGAGCTGGCGCTGGACCCGGCGCGGCTGGAGGACGAGCTGGTGCGGCTGATGGAGGCCTATATCGGGGCCCTGGTCATGGCCCCTCGTGGCGACGGCGGCTCGCCCCGGTAGAACGTGGCGTCGACTCGCCGACGGAACCGTGTCCGCAAGGTCACGTTGTTTCCGGCAAGGGAGGGGCCCCTTTCGACGGAGAGTGACCATGACCAACAAGATCGCCCTGCTCGCCGCCGCCGCGACCCTGACGTTCGCCGGCGCCGCTTTCGCCCAGAGCACGACCACCACCACGACCCCGGCCGCGCCGACCACCGGCGCCATGCCGCCGGCCTCGACCACCATGCCGGCGCCCACTCAGTCCACGACCACGACGACGCCGACCCAGAGCACGACCACCACGACCACGCCGTCGGCTTCGACGACGACTCAGACCACCACCCCGTCCGCTGACACCGCGGGCGCGCCGACCTCGGCCAGCGTCGCCAGCTTCAAGGTCGGCTCGGCCGTGAAGGACGCCGCCGGCGTCTCGGTCGGTCAGATCACCGGCACCAGCACCGGCGCCGACGGCTCGACCAACGTCATCGTCACCAATGGGGGCGTGAAGTTCGCCCTGCCGGCCAACAGCCTGAGCGCGGCCGCCGACGGCAGCGTATCGACCACGGCCACCAAGGCTCAGATCGACGCCACGGTCGCGGGCGCCAAGCCGCAGTAAGCGACCCGTATCCGCACGGATGCGACAGCGAGCCCGCTCGGCATTGCCGAGCGGGCTCGTCACTGATAGCGATGACCATCAAGAGGGGCGGTCATCGCCGACTTGGGGTTCAGTATGCCTCCGGCCAATAAGACTAAGCGTGGGTCTAACTCACTGCTGTGGGACTTGCTCACGTTCGATCGCCTGGTCACCGGGCCGGTGATTCACTTCATCTATTGGGCTGGCCTCGGGGTCGTGGCCCTGTTCGGCTTTTCGGTCGTCGGCGCCGCCGTGGGCCTGGCGCTGAAGGAGCCGGGCGTCGGCTCGCTGTTGCTGGCCTTCCCGGTGCTGGTCGCCGGCCTGCTGGTCGCGGGCGCGCTGGTGCTGCTGTGGCGCGCCTTCTGCGAGTTCTACGTCGCCATCTTCCGGATCAGCGAGGACCTGCGGGCCCTGCGCCAGACCAGCGACGCCGACCATGCCGCCATCCGGGCTCGCCAGGCGGCGCAGCCGCCGCGTTCTCAGGTTTAAGGCCGCTACTTCGCGACGGTCTTCAGCTGATCGCGCAGCGCGCTCATCGTCTCCAGCGGCATGTCGAGCGCGCAGAACAGCTTCTCGGGGATAGAGACGGCCTGGTCGCGCAGGGCGCGGCCCTTATCGGTCAGCGCCACGATGACCCGCCGCTCGTCCTCCGGATCCCGGGTTCGCTGGACGAGACCGCCGGCTTCCAGACGCTTGAGCAGCGGGGTCAGGGTGCTGGAATCCAGGTCCAGGGCGTCGCCCAGGGCCCCGACGGTCCGGGGACTGGCCTCCCACAGCACCAGCAGGGCCAGATACTGCGGATAGGTCAGCCCCAGGGCGTCCAGCATGGGCCGGTAGAGCCGCGTCATCCGGTTGGCCGCGCCGTAGAGGGCGAAGCACAGCTGGTTGTCGAGGCGCAGGACCTCGATCGGAGCATCGGACGGCGCGGACTTCTTCTGGGTCATGACACTACGGCTTAGGCGGCCTTCACGGTGATGGCCACGTCGACATTGCCACGGGTGGCGTTCGAATAGGGGCAGACTTGGTGAGCGGTCGCAACCAGCGCCTCGGCGTCGGCCTGGCTCAGGCCCTGGGTTTCGACCTCCAGGGCGACTTCCAGCTTGAAGCCGACCTCTTGCGTGGCGAGGCCGACCTGGCCGGTCACGGTCGAGCCGGTCAGCGCGATCTTCTGGGTGCGGGCGACGTGGGCCATGGCGCTCTGGAAGCAGGCGGCGTAGCCGGCGGCGAACAGCTGCTCGGGATTGGTGCCGGTCTCCTTGCCGCCCAGGGCCTTGGGCATCGACAGTTGAACGTCCAGCAGGCCGTCTTCGCTGCGGGCGTGGCCGTCACGGCCGCCGACGACGGTGGCGCGGGTGGTGTAGAGGGTGGTCATGGGAGCCTCCTTGGCTTGAAGTGATGTAAGCGATTTAATCGCGCACGATATAATTGCAAGAGCGCTACGGTGAAAAAGATCGCGTGCGACTTAATTCGCCGGTGGAGGGGGGCAGCACCGCGCCACTGAGTCATGACCAGCCCCCTCCGTCTCGTCGCGTATCCGCGCCGATCCACCTCCCCCAAAAGGGGAGGAGAGGCATTTGTCGCTAGGTTCTAAGCCGCCCAGGCCGCCGCGAAGCGCCTGAGCAGCGAGCGCGCCGGGCTCTCGACGCTGGCTTCGGCGGCTTCCAGGCGCAGAAACAGATCCCCGGCCTTGTGCGCCGCGCGGGCGGGAAGGCCCTGGCCGGGCAGGCGGACCAGGCCGCGGGCGGCGGCCTTGGTCGAGATCCAGGCCGGGCGCGGGCCCAGCGGGGTGTCGGCGTCGACGCGGCCGCCTTCGGCCAGCACGCGCGGATCGACCTTGCCGGTCAGCCAGATGTCGTCGCCACGCACCAGGGCGCCGTCCTGAGCCCGCAGGCGGACCTCGAACAGCACGCCCTCGACCCGGACCTTGTCGCCTTCGCGCAGGCCGGCGGGCAGCTTCAGCCTCAGGCGGCGGCCGTCGATGGCCAGCTCCTCGGCGCCGCCGGCGACGGCCGTGGCGATGTCGATCTCGAGAAAGACGCGGTCGGCGATCGGGACGGCTTGCACCGTCGGCGGGAAGTTGTGCTGAACGACCGGCGTGTCCTGCAGCAGGCGATAGGCGGCCAGCACGTCGCGGAACAGGGCCGCATCGCCGGTCGGACGGTCGGGGTGGGCTCGCTTGGCGGCCTCGCGATAGGCCATGCGCAGCTCGCGCTCGTCGGCGGTGGACGCGACACCCAGGAGGGCGCGAGCAGCCGAAAGCGTCAGGGCGGGCGTACGGGTCGTCATGGTTCGACCGTGGCGCCGGATGGTCAACGGCGGGTTAAGTTAAGACTTTAGAGGCCAGGTCCTCACAGGGTTCGCCCTGATGTGGCTCTCGGTCGCGCCAGGCTCTATATCGAAGGGCATGAGCGCTGACCCGACCCTGATCCCCGCCTCGCCCAGCGAGGACGAGTATGTCCGTCAAGTCACCGAGGCGGTCCCGCCGGCCCTGCTGTCGGAGGAGGATCCCTTCGCCCTGTTCGCCGAGTGGCTGGAGGAGGCGGGCAAGAAGGAGCTCAACGACCCCAACGCCATGACCGTCTCGACCGTCGACGCCGACGGCATGCCGGACTCGCGCATGGTGCTGCTGAAGGGCGTCGATCCGCGCGGCTTCGTCTTCTACACCAACACCCAGAGCGCCAAGGGGCGCGAGCTGAACGGCCAGCCCAAGGCGGCCTTGCTGTTTCACTGGAAGTCCTTGCGCCGCCAGGTGCGGATCCGCGGCGTGGTCGAGCCGGTCAGTGACGCCGAGGCCGACGCCTATTTCGCCAGCCGCGCCCGTCCCAGCCAGCTGGGCGCCTGGGCCAGCGACCAGTCGCGTCCGCTGCCCGACCGCCTAGCCCTGGAAAAGCGAGTCGCCGAGATGGGCCTGAAGTTCGGCCTCTCCAAGGTTCCGCGCCCGCCGCACTGGTCGGGCTACCGCATCATCCCCGTCACCATCGAGTTCTGGCGCGACCGGCCGTTCCGCCTGCATGAACGGCTGGTGTTCGACCGCGCGGACGGGGGCTGGACCACGAAGCGGCTGTTTCCCTAGGCTCGCGCCCGGTCACCTTACCCCATAGCGCGCCAGGAACGTCTCGACCGCGTCCTCGGCGATGTCCTTGATCGGACGGCGGGGCAGGACGTCGTCGCCGGCCGTGATGCCCAGGACCAGGGTGACGTGATCGAGCAGGCCCAGCAGTTGGCCGGCGGCCCAGGAGGCCTTCTCGACCCTGATTTCGCCGGTCCTGGTCAGGTCGTTGATCACCGAGATCGCCGCGCCGCCCAGTTCGTCGCGGGCGCTCTGCAGGAAATATTCGGCGACATCCTCGAAGCGGCGGCGCTCGGCCGTGACCATCCGGAACATGGCCCGGGTGTCGGCGCGTGACAGGAAGGTCGCGTAGGCGATGGCCAGGGCGGCCAGGCGCGTACGGGCGTCGCCCTTCACCCGAACGGCTTCGCGCACCGGCGCGCCGACGCTGCTGACCGTCTCCAGCACGATCGCCTTGAACAGGTCGGCCTTGCTGGGGAAATAGGCATAGAGGGTGGCGGTCGAGACCCCGGCGGCGCGGGCGACCACCTCCATGCCGGTGTCGGCGTAGCCTTCCTTCAGGAATAGGGATCGGGCCGAGGCGAGGATTTCCTCGCGCTTGTGTCCAGACCGCTTCAGACCCGCACCGACAAGCATGTGACACTCGCACTCAATGGCTTTCATGCAATCTAACCGCGAAAATCACGACTCGGCAAGGCTTGCGCGAGAGGACGCGGGCGCACGTTTCGGCTATGCAGCCCCGGCGCCGATCTTCGGGCGCGACGAGATGGGACGCTGGGCGTGATCAAGGACGCGGAAGCCGCGCGCGAGCAGGAAGTCGCCGCCTGGTTTGGCGAGCGGGCGGAAAGCACGATCGAGACCTCGTGCGCCCGGGTGTTCCTGATCGACGGTTCGGCCTTCAAGGTGAAGCGCCCGGTCGATTTCGGCTTTCTGGACTACTCGACCCTGGAGCTGCGGCGCTGGGCGCTGGAGCGCGAACTGACCTTCAACCGCGCCGCCGCGCCGGACATCTATCGCGAGGTCCGCCAACTGAACCGCACCGCCGACGGCGGCCTGGAGATCGACGGCGAGGGCGAGATCGTCGAGTACCTGCTGGAGATGCGCCGCTTCGACCAGAACGGCGTGCTGGCCACCCAGCCCTGGGCGATCGACGACGCGCTGGAGGATTCGCTGGGCCGCACCGTGGCCCGTTTCCACGCCGGCGCGTCGCTGCGTCCGCAAGGCGGCGGCGTCTCGGCCCTGGGCTACACGATCCGCTCGAACGCCAACCTGCTGCGCGGCCTGTCCGCGCGCCTGGGCAAGCAAGCGGTCGAGCGTCTGGTGCACGAGACCGACATCGCGCTGGAGCGCCTGGGCCCGCTGCTGGATGGTCGCGCCAAGGACGGCTTCGCCCGTCACTGCCACGGCGACCTGCACCTCGGAAATATCCTGATCGAGAACGGCCAGCCGATCCTGTTCGACTGCATTGAGTTCAACGACACCCTGTCGGACATCGACGTGCAGTACGACCTGGCCTTCCTGCTGATGGACCTGGATTTCCGCCGTCGCCGCGACGCCGCCGGCCGGGTGCTGAACGCCTATCTGGACGAGGCCGCCCGCACGTTCGGCGAGGGGCTGTGGATGGGCCTGGCCGCCCTGCCGCTGATGCTGAGCGTCCGCGCCGCCGTGCGCACCCACGTCTGGGCCTATACCGGCGATGACGAGGCCGCCCGGGCCTATCTGAACACCGCTCTGGAACACCTGGCCCCCAAGCCGGTCAGCCTGGTGGCGGCCGGCGGCCTGTCGGGTTCGGGCAAGTCGACCTTCTCGCGCGTCTGCGCCCCGGGCCTGGGTTCAGCGCCCGGCGCGGTCGTTTTGCGCACCGACGAGATCCGCA
Source organism: Caulobacter sp. GW821-FHT05F04 (assembly GCF_059419665.1). Classification (NCBI taxonomy): domain Bacteria; kingdom Pseudomonadati; phylum Pseudomonadota; class Alphaproteobacteria; order Caulobacterales; family Caulobacteraceae; genus Caulobacter; species Caulobacter sp. GW821-FHT05F04. The sequence continues at coordinate 754,744 of NZ_JBWKSF010000001.1, read as the reverse complement.
AGCGCCTGTGGGGCGCGCCGTCCCTCCAGCGCCTGCCGCGCGAGGCCTATACGCCGGAGATGAGCGCCAAGGTCTACGATCAATTGTTCCATGACGCCGAGCTGTGCCTGAAGGCCGGACGCTCGGTGGTGCTGGACGCGGTGTTCCTGAAACCCGAGGAGCGCGCCCGCGCCGAGGCCCTGGCCACGCGCTGCGACGTCGGCTTCCTGGGCGTCTGGCTGGAGGCCCCGCCCGAGGTGCTGCGCGCGCGCGTGGCGGCCCGGGTCAACGACGCCTCGGACGCCGATGTGGCGGTGCTGGAGAACCAGCTGACCCGCGAGACCGGCGAGATCGCCTGGCGCAAGGTCGATACGGTCAATGCGTTCGAGGACGAGGCCCGGGCGCTGGCGGAGACCATGGGCTAAGGCTCACGCCGCCTGCCGATCTTCGTCCGGCGGCTCCGGGTTCACCGCCCGGATGATCGCGGTGATCAGGTCCATCGGCTTGACCGGCTTGCCCAGATGGTCGTCGAAGCCCATGCCGAGGAACCGCTCGCGATCGCCGGCCATGGCCGAGGCGGTCAGGGCGATGACGGGCAGGGCGGGATCGCCGGCCCGGCCCTGGCGGATCGCCTCCAGCGCGGTGATGCCGTCCATCACCGGCATGTTGATGTCCATCAGCACGCAGTCGTATTGGCTCGAGGCCATGGCCTTCAGCGCCTCCTCGCCATTCTCGACGACGGTGAGGGCCACGCCGGTCGGCTCCAGCATGGTGCGCACGACCAGTTGGTTGACGGCGTTGTCCTCGGCCATCAGCACGCGGATCTGGTCGAGCGTCTCGTCGTCCCTGGTTTCGAGCTCCGGCGCCGGGCTGGCCGCCTCGGATTCCTCGGCGCGGATGCTGAGGACGAAGCAGGCGCCGACCGGGGTTGGGCGCAGTTCCAGGTCGCCGCCTAGCTGGCGGGCCAGGGCGCGTGAGATGGTCAGGCCCAGGCCCGCGCCGCCGTGGCTGCGCGAGATGGTTTCGTCGGCCTGGGTGAAGCTGTCGAACACCCGGTCGGCCGCCGCCGCCGGCACGCCGGGGCCGGTGTCGCTGACCGCGAAGCGCAGCATCCACGCGTCGCCGGCGCGCTCGGCCTCGACGCTGACCCGGACGTGGCCGTGGGTCGTGAACTTGACGGCGTTGGAAACGAGGTTGGTCAGAATCTGTCGGATGCGCAGCGGATCGGCGACGATCCAGGCTGGCGTGCCGGCGCCGAAATCGGCGTACAGCGACAGGTTCTTGAACACCGCCGCGTCGCGCCAGGCGTCGACCACGTCGGCGACCATGGCGCGTGGATCGACCGCCTCGGGAGCCAGCTCGACGCGGCCGGCCTCGATCCGCGACATGTCCAGCACGTCGTTGAGCAGCTGCATCAGGCTGTCGCCCGACTTGAGCATCAGGGCGACCTGTTCCCGCTGGGCCGGGTTCAGGGGCGAGCGCTCCAGGGCATGGGCCATGCCCAAGAGTCCGTTCATCGGCGTGCGTAGCTCGTGGCTGGTGACGGCGATGAAAGTCGACTTGGCGCGAGCGGCCTCCAGGGCGCGCTCGCGTTCCTCGCGCAGGCCCCGGGTCAGCGCGTCCATGCGGCGGGCGGCGGCGCGATTGCGCAGGGCGACGTTGATCGTGACCGCGATCAGCAGCGCCAGCGACCAGCGCATCGACTGGGTGCTCATGTCAGCGCCGGGCATGAAGAAGAACGGGAAGATGATCAGGCTGGTCACGGGGAGCAGTCCGCTGATGATCAGCAGGGCCAGCGGCTGGTGACGGTACTGCTGGGCGAAGATCAGCTGGCCGCACCAGATGGCGACCGCGGCGATCTTCAGCTTGTCGGAGCCCTGCAGCCAGAGCAGGCTGGCCAGCGCGGCCCAGCTGGCGTTGACCGGGATCGCGGCCAGGATGAAGACGGCGCGGTCGCCGCGCGACACCGGACGGCCTCGGCCGAAGTTGCGGGTCGCCAGGGTCGCCAGGCCTTCGGCGAGCAGGAAGCCGGCCAGCCACGTGAAGGCGGTGGCCGCGCCCAGACCCAGGCAAACGGCCCCGGCGGCCAGACAGCCGGAGATGAGACGCGAGACGCCGAGCCGCCGGATGTCGGCGCCCACTTCGTCCAGTCTTTCATCCGCCAGAGTGTCGGCCAGCCAGCCCACGTCGTGTCTCCCGCCCACGAACCGCGTTCGCCTAGGGGGAATTATCCGCCCACGGCAACGAAGAGTCTTTAAACGCGCCCTGCGGCCGATTGGCGCGGCGCGCGAGCGTTGTCTTTTCTCCCGAAGGGCGCGGCGCGTTGCGTGTTGCGCCGCACAACGATAGCCTTGCGTGAACAATGATAAGCGGCCGGGAGCGTAGCGTTCAGATGCAGGGATTGATGCAGCACGGGGCCCTGACCCTGGACAAGATTATCGATCACGCCGCCAAGTGGCACGGCGGGCGTGAAGTGGTCAGCCGTTCGGTCGAGGGGCCGATCGTGCGCACGACCTATCGCGAGATTCGCGACCGCGCCAAGCGGGTGTCGAACGCGCTGCTGGCCCTGGGGATCAAGCCCGGCGACCGCGTTGGCACCCTGGCCTGGAACACCGGCCGCCACATGGAAGCCTGGTATGGCATCATGGGCATCGGGGCGGTCTGCCACACCCTGAACCCGCGCCTGTTCCCCGAGCAGATCGCCTGGATCGCCGATCACGCCGGCGACCGGCTGATCTTCACCGACCTGACCTTCCTGCCGATCATCGCCGCGATCCTGCCGCGGCTGCCGCATGTCGAGCACGTGGTGGTGTTCACCGATCGCGGCCACATGCCGGCCGACTTCCCGCTGGCCGGCGAGGCGCCGCATTTCAAGGGCCTGATCGCCTACGAAGACCTGATGGAGCAGCACGGCGCCGAATGCGCCTGGGGCGGCTTCGACGAGGGTACGGCGGCCGGTCTCTGCTACACCTCGGGCACGACGGGCGACCCCAAGGGGGTGATGTACTCTCACCGTTCGAACTTCCTGCACACCTTCATCACCATGCAGCCTGACGTGATGGGTGTGTCGCAGCGCGACGTGATCCTGCCGGTGGTGCCGATGTTCCACGCCAACGCCTGGGGCGTGGCGTTCTCGGGTCCCGGCGCCGGGGCCAAGATCGTGATGCCGGGCGCCAAGATGGACGGCGCCTCGATCTTCGAGCTCCTGGACACCGAGGGCGTGACCTTCTCGGCCGCCGTGCCGACGGTCTGGCAGATGCTGCTGCAGCACCTGGAGGCCACCGGCGCCAAGCTGCCGGTGCTGAAGAAGGTGGTGATCGGCGGGGCGGCCTGCCCAGAGACCATCATCCGCGCCTTCCAGGAGACTTACGACGTCGAGGTCGTCCACGCCTGGGGCATGACCGAGACCTCGCCGGTCGGGACCCTGTCGGTGATGACCGACGAACTGGAAAAGCTGCCCTACGACCAGCAGATGCCCTACCGCCTGAAGCAGGGCCGGCCGCCGCTGGGCGTGGAGTTGTGCCTGACCGACGACGACGGCAAGATCCTGCCGCACGACGGCAAGGCCTTCGGCCACCTGAAGATCCGCGGCCCGATCATCGCCGCGGAGTACTTCCGGGGCGCCGGCGGCAAGATCCTGGACGAGGACGGCTTCTTCGACACCGGCGACATCGCCACGATCGACGAGCACGGCTTCATGCAGATCACCGATCGCGCCAAGGACGTCGTCAAGTCCGGCGGCGAGTGGATCAGCACGATCGAGATCGAGAACATCGCCGTGGGCCACCCCAAGGCCGCCCTGGCCGCGGTGGTCGGCATGCCGCATTCCAAGTGGGACGAGCGGCCGGTGCTGCTGGTCAAGCTGAAGCCGGGCGAGACGGCGACCAAGGCGGAGTTCATCGACTACCTCCAGGGCAAGATCGCCAAGTGGTGGATGCCGGACGACGTGCTGTTCGTCGACGACATCCCGCTCGGCGCGACCGGCAAGATCGACAAGAAGGTGATCCGCAAGCGCCTGCAGGACGAGGGCTACACGCTGCCGGAGACCCCGGTGCAGCCGTCGCCCGCGCCGTCTCCGCCGCCGCCTGAACCGGAGCCCGCGCTGGCCCCGACCCTGGCCGCCGCCGATGGCGGCCACGCGGCGGTGATCTATGCGCCCGAGCCCGTGGAGGAGGTCGAGGCCGAAGCGGCGCTGCGCGCGCCCGAGCCCGAGCCCGAGCCCGAGCCGGAGCCGGAGGTCGTCGTCGACCCGACGCCGGAGCCGGAAGTCCAGCCGGTCTCGGCGACTGACGCGATCATCGCCGAGGCCGCCGCCATCGCCGCCGCCGCCCCGGTCGAAAAGCCCGCCGAGCCGGCGCCCACGGCCGTCGCCGACATCGTGACGCGGGAGCCCGAGCCGGGCGGGGTCGGGATCGCGCCGGAACCGCCTCTGCGCCTGCGGGATCCGGATCAGGCGGAGGCGCCCAAGCCCGTCCTCGCCGACGCCGGCGAAGCCCTGCCGTTCGCCATGCCGATCACGCCGGGCAAGCGCGGCAAGGGCAAGAAGAAGACCGACAAGGTCGTGACCACGGACAAGGTCTCAGGCAAGTCGCCCCGCTGGGCGTCGCTGTATCTGGACCTGGCCCTGCTGATCGCCCTGGCCCCCGCCATCCTGGCCGCCGGCGGCGCCCTGGGCGTCAAGCTGGGCATGATCCCCCTGCCGCTGGGCTATACGTCCATGACCCTGGACTGGGCGCCGCGCATGGCCTTCATCAGCGTCGCCACCGGTCTGATCGGCCTGGTCATCGCGCTGAGCGCCGGCTTCGCGCGCCTGTGGAAGGGCGCGGTGCTGGCCCTGGTGATCACGGCGGCCACCTTCGGGGCGATGTTCGCGGCCAAGGCGCTGGGCGGCCAGTCGCCGCCGATCCATGACGTGGCCACCGACTGGAAGACGCCGCTGGGCTTCTCCGACGCGGCGATGGCCGCCCGCGGCGGCTCGGCGGAGATCGTCGTCGATGATCCCAGCCTGCCGGTGGGTTCGGCCGCCTATGCCGGTCGCCGCCTGGCCGAGATCAACGCCGAGACCTGCCCGGCGGCCCGACCGCTGGTCAGCGAGCGGGCGCCGGGCGACGTCTACGAGTCGGTCAAGGCCGCCGTCCTGGCCTCCGGCATGACCCTGGTCACCGACGATCCGATGGATGGCCGCCTGGAGGCCACGGGCAGCAGCTTCTGGTACGGCCTGACCGACGACCTGGTGGTGCGGGTGCGTCCGGACGCCAGGGGCTCGCGCCTCGACATGCGCTCGATCGGCCGTGACGCGGGGCCGGACCAAGGCCGCAACTGCGCCCGGATCGGCGCGCTGATGAGCGCGGTGCGTGGGGAGTAGGCCAGTCCGTCTCAGGCGAGCCGATATTCCGAATCCAACCCTGGCTCGCCCGGCGTTGTCACCCGCCCCTCGCGGACCAGCTGGATCATGTGCGCGAAAACCGAGTGGGCCGCCGCCGGGTGCAGCCTGGGGTCCACGGTCGCGTAGAGGCTGGGCACCATCGCCTTGATGGTCGTGAAGCCCGTGCCTAGGGCCTCGAGGATCTGCGCCTCGCGGGCGCGGCGGTGGGCAACATAGGCGTCGATGAACGGTCCGACCGCGCGAACCGGCGCGCCGTGGGTGGGCCACAGGATCTCGAATCCGCGCGATCTCACCTTTTCCAGGCTGGCGAAGTAGTCGCCCATGTCGCCGTCGGGCGGGGTGATCACCGTGGTCGACCAGCCCATGATGTGATCGCCGCTGAACAGGGCGTTCTCTTCCTTCAGGGCGAAGCAGACGTGGTTGGACGTGTGGCCCGGCGTCATGATGGCCTCCAGCGTCCAGCCAGGGCCCGAAAGCAGGTCGCCGTCGGCCAGGGCGACGTCGGGCCTGAACCGGCCGTCGGCGCCTTCCTCGAGTCCCGGGGACGCCGCCTCGCCGTGGTCGGCGGGGGCGGGCAGGCCGTAGACCTTCGCGCCGAACGCCCGGGCCAGAGGATGGGCGAGGGGAGAGTGGTCCAGGTGGTGATGGGTGACCAGCACGTGGGTCACCCGCTCGCCCGCCAGAGCGGCCTTGAGGGCGTCGAAGTGCTCTGCCAGGTCTGGGCCGGGGTCGATCACCGCCACCTCGCCCCGTCCGACGATGTAGACGCCGGTGCCGGTATAGGTGAACGGCCCGGGATTGCGGGCGATCACCCGCCGGATCAGCGGCGAGACCGGGTCGCAGCGGCCGTATTCGAATTCCAGCTCGCGGACGAAGGGGATCATCGGTTCGCTCCTGGGACACGGCGGCGGCGCCGGTCTTGCGCTTTAAGCTTCCAGTAACCCTGGAGGGATCGGCCATGACGGCGGACGCGGCGATTTTTGTCTCAAAACGGCTCCAGCGCGTGGCCTTCGCCATCCTGTGTATCATCATGGCGCAGTTCGTTCTGGCCAGCTGCCACCCCGAACCGACGCCGATGGCGGCCCGCGAGTCGGCCGCTTTCTAGTCAGGCTTAAGCGGGCAACACGCCCGACAGGTCATAGCCCGCTTCACGGCCCTGGTTGACCAGGGTCTCGCGGTCCTCGCCCGCCAGCGCCCGGCCGATCGACCAGGTGACGATCGAGCGCGTGCCGGAGCGGCAGAAGGCCAGCACCGGTCCGCCGGCGCCTTCCACGGCCGCGCGAACGGCGTCCACCTGTTCCTGGGTCGGGCCGCCCCGCACCGGCACGTGCAGATAGTTCATCCCCGCCGCCCGCGCCGCCGCCTCGATCGTCGCGCTCGACGGCTGGCTGGGGTCCTCGCCGTCGGGGCGGTTGTTGATCACCAGGACGAATCCCTGGGCCGCGGCGCGGGCCATGTCGGCCTCGGTCACCTGCGGGCTGACCGAAAGGGAGTCGGTGACGCGTCGAAATTCACTCATCGGTTCTTTGGGGCTCATGTCGCGCGGCGTGCTCCGCCGCGTCGGCATCTTCATGGGCGACGGGCGCCTAGGCAATGGTCAGCGCTGCCGGTCAAGGTGCGCGCCGGGGTGGCATTTGTGAAGAGAATATGTCGCCCTTTGCCTCGCTCTCAAAAGAGATTTGTGCCGAACCGCGTTGTTCCGGGCATGATTTTCTGTCTGTCAATTATGGCCGGTAATTTTCTCGCCGGATTTTCTTCGAAACGACAACGGCTTGAACGGCGTTCCTCGAGGTCAGAATAACCTCGATAAAACAAAAGCCTGACGAAGATTTTGCGCGGTCTTCCGAGCCTTCGGTATCCCGGACGAGCAATGGTCTCCGGAAAAGCGGCGACCCTGTGGCGATTTTGCGACAGAGAGGCGTGATGTGAATTACAATTTTGCAATGACAATTGACCCTCAGCGGCGCGCCCCCCTAACGTCCGTACAACCGGAGAAATGTTTTCCGGGACACCAGTGATCTCGTGGCGCCGTTTGGCGGTTTTTCCGCTCCAGGTCGGACAAAGTTTCTCGAGGGGTTCTGTCCGACTTGCCGCCCGCGCCACGCTCAGAGGGGATTTGAAAAGCATGGAATTCAACAAAGGTAGCGCACGCGCGCGCCTCGCGAAGGGCGTGAGCCGCGCCGCGCTCGGCATTGCGTTGAGCGTTTGCGTCGCCGGGGTCGCCCTGGCGCAAGCGTCGTCGGGCGCCCTGCGCGTCACGGTGACCGGTCCGAACGGCCAGCCCCTCGCGGGCGCCACGGTCCTGGTGAAGTCGCCGGACAGCATCCAGCCGCGCACGGGCGTGACCGACGCCGAAGGTAAGGTTCGCGTCAGCGGTCTCGACCCCTCGACCAACTACACCGTCACGGTGACCTCGGCGGGCTACAACGAGTTCAGCACCGGCAACGTCGCCGTCGTGTCGGGTCAGGACCGTTCGGTCGGCTATGCGCTGGCGGCTCAAGGCAACACGATCGAAGAAGTCGTCATCACCGGCCGTTCGCTGGCCGCGGTCGACGTGACCTCGGCCACCGTCAGCACCACCCTGAACCTGCAGACGGTGGAATCGCTCCCCACCGGCCGTAACTATCAGAGCTACCTGCAGTTGGTTCCGGGCGTGAAGCCCTCGTCGGGCGGCAACCCGTCGTCGCGTTCGGGCGTCAACTATTCGGACGTCGGCGGCGCCATCGGCTCCTCAAGCGACAACGTCTACTACATCGACGGCGTGAACGTGACCGACCCGCTGACGGGTACGTTCGGTTCGAACTTCAACTCGGAAATCATCCAGGAACAGCAGGTCATCGTCGGCGGCGTGCCGGCTGAATACGAAGGCGGTTCGGGCCTGATCTCGCGCGTCGTCACCAAGTCGGGCTCGAACGAGTGGCACGGCTCGGTCAACTACTACCTGCAGAACGACAGCCTGGTCGCCAAGGACAAGCACTCGACCTCGGGCGGCTTCAAGACCTATGACACGGCCTTCACCCTCGGCGGTCCGATCGTCAAGGACAAGCTGTGGGTCTTCGGTTCGTACCAGAAGAAGCACCGTTCGGACGAAGTGCTGAACCCGACCACGGGCACCGTTCGTCGTTCGGTCACCAGAGACGAAAAGTACGCCTTCTTCAAGGCTACCTGGCAGATCACCGACAACGACCGCCTGGTCGGCACGTTCTTCAACGACCCGACCGATATCAGCGGTTCGCGCGTTGCGACGGTCCTGAACAACCGCGACACCGCCCAAAAGCAGGGCGGTGACAACTACAAGATCGACTACACCCACACGTGGAACAACCTGTCGATCAACGCCTACTACTACAACCACAAGGCTGAGCTGACCTCACAGGCGGCCGATCAGACCGTCCGTGACAACGTGACGTTCCGCGGTCCGGGCTCGACCATCGAACAACGCCAGCTGGGCGGCGCCGGTACGAACTCGGAAACGCACCGCAACGCCGAAGAGTACGGCGTGAAGCTCGAGTACTACCTCGACACCGACTTCGGCAGTCACACCTTCAAGAGCGGCTACACGACGTCGAAGCACATCTACAAGAACAACAACACGATCCCGGGCAACGCCCAATATCAATCGATCGCTCTGGCCAACAGCGGCGCCACCTTCGCCGACTACTCGACCAACTCGCAGTGGACGGCGCGTCCGTTCTCGGCCGATGACCGCGTGCGGATCATCTCGGCGGCCAACGCCAGCGCGAACGCCGCGTATTTCCGTGGCCTGCTGGACTCCAATAGCGACGGTACGATCTCGACCACGGAAGTGAACGCCTACACCTTCGGGTCGACGGCGGGTAACCCCTACGGCAACGTGAACGCCTACCGCGCCCTGCGCACGACCGACGCGCCTTACACGATCAAGAGCGAAGGCGAGACGGCCTATCTGCAGGACACCTGGACCTGGAACCAACTGACGGTCGCCGCTGGTGTGCGCGCCGAAAAGTGGAGCCACTTCAGCTCGGGCGGCGACAAGCTGTTCACGTTCGACTGGAAGCTGGCTCCGCGCATCAACGTCGTCTACGACGTGACCGGAAACGGCCGCAGCAAGGTCTACGCGTACTACGGCCGGTACTACGACCCGATCCGTTCGGACATGGCCAACTTCGCCGGCAACCTGAGCGGCCCGGTCACCGAAGAGCAGATCTACCTCGGCAACCAATGGCTGACCTTCCGCACCCGCGGCGGCGCCGTGACGCCGGACTCGGTGTTCGGTCCGAACACCAAGACGCCGTTCACCGATGAGTACATGATCGGTGGCTCGACGACGATTGGTTCCTCGATCAACGTTTCGACCTCGCTGACGCGCCGCGTCACCAAGGACATCTTCGAAGACTACGATCTGGCCGTGTACTCGGATCCGACCTGTACGGTCGCGGTCTGCGGTCCGGATGGCGCGGCTTCGCCGGGCACCCCGTTCTACCTGCCGTACTCGTACTTCGGCTTCTCGTCGAAGCCGAACGCCAACTACGTCCTCGGCACCCTGGCCGGCGGCAAGCGTGAGTACACGGGCTTCGAACTGACGGTCACGAAGTTCAAGACCACCAACTGGTTTGGTCAGATGTCCTACACCCGCAACTGGTCGAAGGGTAACACCAACTCGGACGGCAACGCCGACTTCCAAGGCGACGTGATCGCCGTGGATCCGCGCGCGCCGAACATGTGGGGCCCGCAAGCGGGTAACATCAAGCACCAGTTCAAGGCTTATGGCGCTTACGACCTACCGTTCGGCCTGCAGGTCTCGGGCGTGTTCAACTGGAACAGCGGTGCGCTCTTCACGCCGGCCGCTCCGATCTCGGGCCGTTACTTCGCCCCGACCGATCCGGCGTACTACTACGGCGGCGTCCTGGCGGCTTACCCGCAAGCGGGCAAGGTCGGCAGCGAGAAGAACCCGTCGTACTATACCTTCGACATGCGCTTTAAGTACGAGCATGAAGTTCCGGGTCTGGGCGGCAAGGTCGAGTTCTTCCTCGACGCCTTCAACATCCTGAACAAGCAGTCGGCCAACAGCGTGCAAAAGCTGATCAACGGCGACGGCGTGTACAACTTCAAGGTCGCCAACGGCTGGGTTGAACCCCGCCGCTTCTACCTCGGCGCCCGCTACTCGTTCTAATCGAACCAGTAGTCCGCTCTAAAGTTGGACGCCGGTGCGCAAGCACCGGCGTCTTTCTTTTGGGCCTTGCTGCAAGCCGCTGACTGCAAGGTCAGCGGCTTTGCTGTGTCTGGGGGAGGCGGGGGCTATCGTGGCTCCGCGCTCAGATCTCACGCCATGCCCGCCCCTGTGGTGGGAAGCCCATGTCTGCCGCAAGGGTAGGGCTGTGGCCGGCCAGGCCCGCCTATCCACGGCCTCATGCCGGTTGAACCAGGGGGGCTGTGCGGGACTGACGGCGCTAGGGACGGCGCACAAACAGAAAGCCCCGACGCTGGCGGCGTCGGGGCTCTCGTCGTCTCTGACGGATGCGACGGTCGCCTTACCGGATTGGCGTGTCCGCCAGCACCGAGGCGCCGCCCGGCGCGGCCCGCAGGCGCGCCTTGGCCATTTCGTCCAGGATCGTCTGGGAGCGCGGATCGCCCAGCACCCAGGCGGCGGCCGCCAGGGTCTTGGCCGAGGTCTCGCTGACGCCCAGGAAGCGCTCGAAGGCCTCGAACGGCGACTTGCCGCCATCCATGCGCTTGAGGCGCACATCGTCCTTCAGCTTGGCCAGGGCCTTGGCCTTGTCGACCGCGTCGTAGAAGCCGCCCAGCTCGTCGACCAGGCCCAGTTGCTTGGCCTGCTCGCCGGTCCAGACGCGGCCCTTGGCGATCTCGCGCACGCGCTCGGGCGGCAGGTGACGGCCCTCGGCCACGCGGGCGACGAAGCCGGCATAGATGCGGTCCATCCAGCCGGAGAACTTGGCGCGCTGTTCGGGCGTGAAGCCCTCGCCCGCGCCGAAGGCCTGCGAATAGTCGCCGCCGACATGCAGGGGCTTGGTGTCGACGCCGAAGCGGGCCAGGGCGTCGCCCACGGCGAACTTGCCGCCGTAGACGCCGATCGAGCCGGTCAGGGTCGAGGGCTGGGCGACGATCGAATTGGCCTGGCTGGAGATCCAGTAGCCGCCCGAGGCCGCATAGGTCCCCATGCTGATCACCACCGGCTTGCCGGCCGCCTTGGCGGCCCTCACGGAGGCCAGGATCTGCTCCGAGGCGGTGTCCGAACCCCCTGGCGAGGAAACGCGGAACACGATCGCCTTGACGTCCTTGTCATCGATCGCCGTCTTGAAGGCCTGGGCCACGTTGTCGGAATAGACGTTGCCGTCGCCGCTGAACGGCGAGCCGCCGCCGTCGGAGCCCGTGACGATCGCGCCCTCGGCCCCGATCACGGCGATAGCCGGGCCCGTCTTGACGGTCGGCGGCTTGGAACGGGCGGCGTAGTCGTCGAAGTCGACCAGCTTGGCCCCCTTGCCGGCCTTGTCGAGGGCGAAGGCCTGGATGTCGCTGACCTGGCCGACCTTGTCGATCAGGCCCTTGCCTTGCGCTTCCTGGGCGCTGTACGGGCCCGCCTCGAGGGTCCTGGTCAGGGCGACCGGATCGCGCTTGCGGTCGATCGCCGCGCTGGTCAGGGCCGTGCGATAGACCGAGCCCATCCACGACAGCGTCGATTCCCGGTGGGCCGGCGTGTAGTCGCTGTAGAGGTAGGGATTGACCGCGTTCTTGTACTCGTAGCGCTGCTCATACTCGGCCTTGACGCCGTACTTGTCGAAGAAGCGCTTGAAGAACATCGCCTCCGACGAAACGCCGACCGCCTGGAAGCTCGAGTCGGGCTGCATCCAGAGCTCGCTGGAGGCCGCGCCCAGCATGTAGGTCGAGGTGACCATGCCGGACGGATAGAGCCCCTGGCTGTGGGCGTAGATCGGCTTCTTGCCGGTCTCGCGGAAGTGCTTGAACGCTAGGCGCAACTCGTCGGCCGCGGCCGGGGCCATGCCGCCCTCGGGCAGGCGCACCAGAACGGCCTGGACCTTGTCGTCCTTCTCGGCGCGCCGCAGCGTCTCGATGATCGACATCACCGAACTCCCGCCGCCGCCGAACGCGGCGAAGGGGTTCTGGGGCGCCTGGTCCGACAGGCCGCCCCGCAGGTCCAGCTGCAGCACGGTGTGGGTGGGAACGGGCGCGGGCCGCGCCGCGCCGGCGGCCATCACGATGAGCAGAAAGGGTACGCCGACCACGAACAGCAGAAGACCGACGAAGACGCCGGCGACGGTCAGGAAGAACTGCTTCATCGGAGGTCCTGTGAGCGAAACCGGCGACAAGCTAACCGCTGTTCGGGTTGCGACCAAATGAACAGCGCGCAACGCGCCCAAGTTCCGGCGAGTCGCAAGTCAGGCGTCGCTTTCGCGACGCCTAAACTTATGAATTTTGGGCTGTTTTCCCGCCTCTGGTTGGCGGGGAGGAAATGGTCGGAGTGGCAGGATTTGAACCTGCGACCCCTGCGTCCCGAACGCAGTGCTCTACCAGACTGAGCCACACTCCGACTTGGAGGCCGGCCTTATAGGGGGCGGTTTCGGAGGGCGCAAGCGCCTTTTTCGAGGTTCGTGTGACGGCCCGAAAAAAGTTCTGAAATGGGATGTTGCATCCATCCGAGTCGTGAGCTATTTCCACCGCCTCGCCGAGCCCTGAGGGGGTTCGCCGTTCCTGCTGGGGAATGGTGTAATGGTAACACTGCGGTTTTTGGTACCGTCATTCTAGGTTCGAGTCCTAGTTCCCCAGCCATCTCCCCCTTAACCTGTTGTAGGCGTTGAAACCCTTACAGCATAAGGGTTTCCGGAGCTGTATCTGCTACGGACGCCTGCTACGGAATGCGGTTCATGCAGAACGTCTGCACGCGCGGTAAGGGCCGCACATTCTACGTCAAGAAGGACATCCCTTCCGACGTTCGCCAGGCGTTTGGCGGGAAGGCGCAGGTCTGGCGATCGCTTGGCACCGCTAGTAAAGCCGAAGCTCTCCCCAAAGCGGCCGCCATCTTGGCCGAACTTGACGCACGGATCGCCGCAGCGCGGGCTCCGGTTGCGGTTTCGCCGTCGTCCGGCGTGGAAGTGCCGAAGGTCCCCAACATGTCGCCGGCTAGGCCTGCTGTGCGGCGTGAGCAATTGCTTGATGCCATCGAGGCATGGCGAAACGCGACGATCGATGGGGCGCAGAACGCCTTCTTCAACGGCGTTGCCACACCTTCGAGGATTTCGGCCTGGAGGACATGGCGCATTCAGAACGCCTCTATCGCCTTCAACAGCGCAAATGGTCCGAAATTGAAGAATTTGATCAGCGCTTGGTTGAAGCTCTGGGCGCGCGCGGCATCGCTAGCGTGAGCTTCCGGCGACGCCCAGCCAAGCACGTAGCCGACGCGCTGTGGGGTAGCTGCGGTGCCCTCCATTTGCTCGAGACGCCTGGTAATCATGTCCCGCTGATAATTCGAAACCAGGCCACAGAACTCGTCGAAATTCAGGTTGAAGGTTCGCCCGCACCCCAGCTGATAGCGGCGGCTGCGGTCATACCAGACCACGAGATATTCATCGTATGTCATCACGTTGATACTCCTAAGAAGAAAGGCCCCACCACGCGGGGGCGACGCGCAGCAAGGCCTGGCATTTCTTCTTGAAGGAAAGCGATCAGGAACTTTCTGCCGAAGCGGCAGACTTCGCCCCTGCTGCTTCGCCTATATTTATGACCTGACATTTTTCGGGGACCGCTTGAGCGGAATTTCCGCCGACCAGTAACTTAAGACCATCATAATAAGTGGAAATCCTGTGCGGACTTCCTGACGGCGAAGCAGTAACTTAAGACCATCTATCGAAGATAGATGATGCCTTCAGACACTCCCTCACCACCACGAACTCCACACAAGAAAGCCAGACCGGCGTGGATTACGCCTTCGCTCCGCGCGTTTCACGCGCTCGCTCGGCAATCCACTTGGTCAACGGCTTTCGCCTCTACTCGTTGGATGCCTTCGGCCGTCGCTGTCGCTCCACTCGGTCGCCTTCGGCTCCGTCCTGCGGACAGCCACCGGCCGCGAAAACCGCCGCCATAAGCGCTTACGCCCGCCACGATCCTCAAGAAGCTTATGGCAGGCGATGACGTGACGCCGACAGATGCAAAGGGAGCAATCAACGCCGCCATGGCCGTTTGCGGCTTGAGGGATGGTCACGGGCTTGTGGCCGAACAGCTTCTCAGCCTCCTCACGCGCTGCCTCGCGCTGGTGGAGGCCACGCCCACAGCGTCCGGGCTAAGTCACGTGCGACGTGCGGCGTGTCGCCTTGATGAGCTATTTTACCCGCTGTGAGGCCGAGATCGGTGCAGCGCATCAGCAACGACGAGGCTGCATTCGTCCCAGCATGATGGGGCGTCGAGATCTGCTTCCCTGGTGCATCTTTCCATGACTAGGTGCGAGCCCACACTCGCGATTGGGGGCGACGCCGGGGTGAAAAGCTTTAACCGACAGTTGGAAGAAATCCGTCGTGCTAGCGACGAGCTGGAGCGCGAAAAGCGGGAAATCGCGAGGCAGATAAGGCGTATGGGCCCGAGCGCAGCGAAAGAAGCCTTGATAGCTCGGTGTCTGAATGACCTGCACATGGATCGCTCGGACTTCGGGCCGGTTCCAAAGCAGGCGCGCGCAGATTGGACGCCTCAGCAATGGATCGCGTTGTCGATTGATTTAAAGGCTGAGGCGAGGATTTGGAGCCGCGCTGGACGATTCGATAAGGCTGCGGAATGTGAACGCCAGGCTACTGCAGCCGAGGGGAATTCAAAACGGGTGGCGTCGACTCAGGAGGCCGCTGCCGGTACGGCAAGTGACAGGCGGCGGTAAGGCGGCGGCTTATCCGCTGTGAAGCCTGAGACTGGCCGTGCGAATCAGCAACGACTATCTGCTACGGATGGCTGCCTTTGGCTGATGAGGCGCGCGTCGTATAGATTGTTGTTTTTATTGGTTTAATTGTCTAACTTTATGCGGGTGGGCGATAAATCCTAGTTCCCCAGCCACTTCCTTCCATCAATGTCAGGCTGATCTTCAGCCCTTGGGCGCGTTCCGCTCTTGATCAGCGCGGCGGTCGTTTCCGCGCCCGCGTGGCGGATCTCCGAAGTTCGCGATACCGCAGTCTCGTCGCCGAGGTCCCAAAAGGTCAAGCGCGGCGAGGATACAATCGATTGGCAAGTCCAGCCGCGCAATGATCTTGTCGGCGAAAGCCTATTCCTGGGCGACGAGGGGCAATCGGCGCCGCTGCGAGCGTTGAGCGGGCGCATGTCGCGGTATTGGCCCCTGGGGTGTCAGAACTCATCCAAGTCGAGTTCGCAGTTGCGAGATAGAGGGACTCACGTTGGGGTTTAGCTACCGAATCGATGCCTGATAACAGCGTTGTCATCGTTATAGTTGGCGAAAATTAGCGCTGCTGAGCGCGCTCAA
Organism: Caulobacter sp. GW821-FHT05F04; assembly: GCF_059419665.1. Lineage (NCBI taxonomy): Bacteria > Pseudomonadati > Pseudomonadota > Alphaproteobacteria > Caulobacterales > Caulobacteraceae > Caulobacter > Caulobacter sp. GW821-FHT05F04. The sequence goes on along the minus strand of NZ_JBWKSF010000001.1, from coordinate 738,911 downwards.
CGACAGTCAATTGTTACGGTACTTCACGAATTGGCTGACAAATCGTGGGTAAACTACTTGTCTTTCTCAGGCGACCGTGTAATTGCGGATCAAAGGGGAATGGAGTTGTGATCGTGGAAGATAAAGCGACCTTAATCGAGCTCACCGCCGAGATCGTGGCCAACTATGTGGCCAATAACGTTACGCCGGTTTCGGAACTTCCTGCGTTGATCCGCGCTACGCACGACGCTCTGGCCGGTATTGGCGCGCCGCCGGCGCCCACGGTCGAGGCCGTGACCAAGGCGACTCCGGCTCAGATCCGTAAGAGCATTACGCCGGAAGCTCTGATCAGCTTCGAAGACGGCAAGCCCTACAAGACTCTGAAGCGCCACCTCACGACCCACGGTATGACCGTGGCCGAGTACAAGGCCAAGTGGGGTCTGCCGAACGACTATCCGACCACGGCGCCCGCCTATAGCGAAGCCCGTTCGGCGATGGCCAAGGCCCTTGGCCTGGGCCAGGGCGGCCGCAAGGGCAAGGCTACGCGCTCGCGCAAGGGCTGATCGCTCATCAGCCTTTAGAACGACGAAGGGGACGCCGGCGAGCGTCCCCTTTTTCGTATCCGCCCTTTGGCGGGCTCAGGCGGCGCCGCGTCCCTCGGTCTCATCGACCTCCGTGATCGCCAGCGCCTGGGCCAGGGCCTCGACCAGGCGCGGAACCTCGACGGGTTTAGGCACCATGGCGTCCATGCCGGCGTCGGCATAGAGCGTCCGCTCATGGGTCAGCACGCTGGCGGTCACGGCGATGATCGGGGTGCGAGGCCGGCCTGTCCGGCGCTCGCCCTCACGGATGGCCCTGCTAGCCTCTACCCCATCCATGACCGGCATGTGCACGTCCATCAGGATCGCGTCCCAGCGGTCCCTCTCCCACATCGCCACCGCGTCGCGGCCGTCAACGGCGAAGTGGCCGTCGACGCCCAGATGACTCAGCAGGGTCAGCAGCACGGCGCGATTGGTCTGGTTGTCATCGACGACCAGGATCCGCGGCGCGCTGGCCTTGTCCTCGAGCTCGGGCGCGGCGATGTTCAGGGCCGGAGCGGGCGCGGTCTTGGCCATCGGCAGGACAACAGTGAAGCAGGCGCCGCCCTCGGCCGGGGCCGAGAAGGTGATCGCGCCGCCCATCAGCTCGATCAGGGTCTTGCAGATCGCCAGGCCCAGGCCTGAGCCGCCGGCCTGGCGGGTGCTGGAGCTGTCCAGCTGGGCGAACTTGGTGAACAGCCGTTCGCGCTGGTCCTCGGGGATGCCGACACCGGTGTCGATGACGCGCGCGGTCAGCGTCGTGGCGTCGCCCTCGACGATCACCCGCACCGCGCCGGCCTCGGTGAACTTCACGGCGTTGGAGATCAGGTTCGACAGCACCTGGCGCAGGCGCTCGGCGTCGCCCAGGCGCCAGCCGCCAGCGTCGGGCGCGACCTCCAGGCTGAACGCCAGGTCCTTGTCGCGCGCCAGGCCGCCATAGAGCTGGCGCAGCGTATTGAGTTGGGCGCAGAGGTCGAACGGGGCGGGCCGGATCTCCATCTTGCCGGCCTCGATCTTGGAGATGTCGAGAATGGCGTTGATCACGCCCAGCAGCGACTGGCCCGAGGCGGCGATGGTTTCCAGGCGCTGACGCTGGTCGGGCGAGAGGTCGCCGGTCCCCATGATCTGGGCCATGCCCAGCACGCCGTTCAACGGGGTGCGGATCTCGTGGCTCATGGTGGCCAGGAATTCGGTCTTGGCGCGGTTGGCGGTCTCGGCGGCCAAGGCCAGCGCCTGGGCCTCGGTCTTCAGGCGGCGGTTCTCGATCAGCTCGCGCTGCAGCTCGGCGTTCAGAGTCTCGCTGGCCAGACGCGCTCGTACTTCACGGCGGACGACGCCACGCATCAGGGTCGACATGCCGACCGCCGAGAAGGCGCCGGCCAGGCCGACGAAGATGAATTGGTCGATCATCTCCTTCGAGGCGTGGCGGATCATCCAGGTCAGGCTGGCGATGGCGGCGGCCACGCTGATCAGCGCCACGCGGCGGCTGGGGGCCGAGGTGGCGAAAACCAGGGCCATCAGCACGAAATAGACCAGCTTCTGGGCTTCGAAATGCAGGGTCTGGTAGGCCAGGGTGTTGGCCAGGAACAGGGCGTTCATGCCCAAGCTGACGGCTTCCAGCGACAGGCCCATGATCCTGCCGCGGCTAAGGGCGACCCAACTCCACAAGGCATAGAGCGCGGAGCTTACGGCCAGGCCTTCCAGCACCAGAAGCTCGCCGCCCTTCTCGTAGAAGGGGTGGGATAGGCTGATCAAAGCATAGTAAACGGCCGCCGCGATCAGGTAGCCGCGTACGATTGGCACGTAAGCCCGCATCAGCGCGGTCGTCGTCCGCCGCTTTTCGTCCATCTCAGAAGTTCTCCCGAACCTTCCCAGGCGGGAAAGCTATGGGGGGGACTGGTTAAACTTCGTTCTGGCGTAACAATATTTTACAATTACACGCCGCTGAGGGCCATGCCGGGCGCGTCCGGCGGAGTCTCGCCGCCGCCGTTGAGCGGGCGCTGCATCCACACCAGGTCGACCCAGCGGCCGAACTTGTGGCCCATGTCCGGGAAAACGCCCTTCTTTTCAAAGCCAAGCGCCGCATGCAGGCCGATCGAGGCCGTGTTGCCGCTGTCGCCGATCACCGCGCACATTTGCCGCAGACCCAAGGCTTCGCAACGGAGGATCAACGCCTCCAGCAGCGCCCGACCAACGCCCTTGCCGACCGCCTTGGGCGAGACATAGACGCTGTCCTCGACCGTGTAGCGATAGGCCGCGCGCAGGCGGAACGGGCCGGCGTAGCAGTAGCCGACAACCTCGCCGTCCAGCTCGGCGACGAGATAGGGCAGGCCGCGATCGAGGAAGTTCGCGCGGCGGCGGGTCATCTCGGCCTGGTCCGGCGGAACCTCTTCGAACGTGCCTAGCCCGTTCAGGACGTTCCAGGCGTAGATCTCGGTGATGGCGGGCAGGTCTGCGTCGACGGAAGGGCGGATAACGACGGAACTCATTTCGACCAGCCCTTTTCCACCGCCCAGACGGCGAACGCGTAGTCGAGCGCGATCTCCTTGAGGAAATCGAAGCGTCCCGAGGCCCCGCCGTGGCCGGCGTCCATATTGATCTTCAGCAGAACGGGATTGCTGCTGGTCGTGAAGTCGCGGAGCTTGGCGACCCACTTCTCGGGCTCCCAGTAGGTGACGCGCGGGTCGGAGAGGCCGCCGGTGGCCAGGACGGCCGGATAGGGCTTGGCCGAGACGTTGTCGTACGGCGAGTAGCTGGCGATGTAGTCGTAGGCCTCCTTGTCCTCCAGCGGATTGCCCCACTCGGGCCATTCCGGCGGGGTCAGGGGCAGGGACGTGTCGCTCATGGTATTGACCACGTCGACGAACGGCACGGCGGCGATGATCCCGGCGAACAGGTCCGGGCGCATGTTGGTGATGGCGCCCATCAGCAGGCCGCCGGCCGAGCCGCCATAGGCGACCGTGTTCGAAGGCGCGCCGTAACCGGCCGCGTGCAGGTGCTCGGCGCAGGCGATGAAGTCGGTGAAGGTGTTCTTCTTCTTGAACTTCTTGCCGTCCAGGAACCAGCCCCAGCCCTTTTCCGAGCCGCCGCGCGGGCAGGCCGTGGCCCAGATCCAGCCGCGGTCGACCAGGCTGAGGTTCCGGATCGAGAAGCTGGGCTCCATCGCGATGCCGTAGCTGCCATAGCCGTAGAGCAGCAGCGGGGCCGAGCCGTCCAGCGGGGTTCCCTTCTTCATCAGGATGAACACCGGCACGTCGGTCCCGTCGCTGGCCTTGGCGTTCAGGCGGCGGGTCTCGTACTGGGCCGGGTCGTGGCCGGAGGGGATTTCCTGGGTCTTGCGCAGGGTGCGCTGGCGCGAGGCCATGTCGTAGTCGAACCACTGCCGGGGCGTGGTCATCGAGTTGTAGACGAAGCGCAGGCTCGCGGTGTCGTACTCGTAGCCGCCTTCCAGGCTGAGCGCATAGGCCGCCTCGTCGAAGCAGATGGTGTGCTCGTCACCGTTCACGGCGGTGACCACGACCTGGTTCAGCGCGTCGACCTTCTCCAGCCGCACGAACCAGGCCTTGAAGGCCATGGTCCCGGAGATCAGGCGGCCCGGCTGGTGGGCGATCCAGTCCTTCCAGTTCGCCTTGCCGGTGGCGTTCTCCGGCGCGGTGACCAGCTTCCAGTCGACCGCGCCGTCGGCGTTGGTGCGGATCACCCAGTGGTCGTTCCAGTGCTCGACCTCGTAGCGGACGCCGACCTCGCGCGGGTGGAAGACGACCGGCGTCGCGGTGGGCGTCGCGGCGGGGATCAGCAGGTTCTCGCTGGTCTCCTGGTTGCCGCAGGAGATGACGACATATTTCTCGGAGCTGGTGACGCCGACGCCGATGAAGAACCCTTCGTCGGGCTCGTCATAGATCAGCACGTCGTCCTGGGCCGTTCCCCTGGCCGGGCGACGATAGATCTTGGCCGGCCGGCCGTTGTCGTCCCGGAACGTCCAGTACAGCCACTGGCTGTCGGGCGAGAAACAGAAGTCGCCGGTGGTGCTCTCGACGGGACTTTCCAGGACCTCGCCGGTCGCCAGGTCCTTCACATGGACGCGGTAGACCTCCGAACCCTGCTCGTCGACGGCGAAGGCGTAGAGCTTGTGGTCCGGCGAATGGCTGGCCGCGCCGACCTGGTAGAAGGCCTTGCCCTTCGACTCGGTCTCTTCGTCGAGCAGGATCTCCTCGGCGCCGCCGCCAACTGCCTTGCGAGCGTGGATCGGGTGCTGCGCGCCCTTCTCGAAGCGGGTGTAGTACTCGAACGGGCCATCCTTGGCGGGAACGCTGGCGTCGTCCTCCTTGATGCGGCCCTTCATCTCCTCGAACATCGCCGTCTGCAGCGCCTCGGTCGAGGCGAGCATGGCCTTGGCGTAGGCGTTCTCCTCGGTCAGGTGCGCCTTGACGTCGGCCTTGATCAGGGCCGGGTCGCGCAGAACCTTCTGCCAGTTGTCGTCCTTCATCCAGGCATAGTCGTCGACGCGGGTGCGCCCCAGCTGCTCGATCGTCTTGGGGATCTTGCGCGCGACCGGGGGAACGGGGCGGACTGCGTCTGAGGACATGGCGGATCCGAAAGCTATTCCAGGGAGGACTGTGGGGGATGACGTAAGCGTCGCGGCCGCGCTCGTCATCATCTGTCGCCGGTTCATGGCCAGAATTTTCCCCAACAGGCTCTAACGCGCGACTGCGGCAGAACGACAACTTGCGGCGCGAGAATCCTGTGGTCAAACTCACTCGGTAGTCGGGCGAGTAGTCGAGTTAAGCGTAACCAAGGGGGCGATATGGCCTGGGATCTCTCCGTCGACCTGATCAAGGCGACGGTTCAGATTGAGCAGCCGCTGGGTGACGGTACGCGGACGGTCGGCACCGGCTTTCTGATCTCCGACCCGACCCCGGACGGCAAGCCGCGGACCATCCTGGTCACCGCCGCCCACGTGTTCGACAAGATGCCTTCCGTCTCGGCCAAGATCGGCTACCGCATCGAAGGCGGCGACGGCGTCTGGCGCTTCGATCCCGAGACCCTGAAGATCCGCGACGGCGACCACCCGCTGTGGGTCAAACACCCGACCCGCGACATCGCGGTCATGGTGGTCGAGGCGCCGCCCGAGTTCGTCAAGGCCGCCATCCCGATCAACTACCTGGCCCAGGACGACACCTTCAACAAGTTCAACCTCGGCCCCGGCGACGAGATGATGGCGCTGGGCTTCCCGCGCGGTCTCTCCGCCAATCCGGCCGGCTTCCCGATCCTGCGTTCGGGCCGGGTGGCGTCGTACCCGCTGGCGCCGGCCGCCAACTTCCCGACCTTCCTGATGGACTTCTCGGTGTTCCCCGGCAATTCGGGCGGACCGGTGTTCATGGCCGAGGGCGCGCGCCGTCGGCCGGGCGCCAGCGAAAGCCAGGAAGTCCAGTTCGTGGCCGGCCTCCTGACCCAGCAGGTCGAGCTTTCGGGCGAGCGCCTGGAGATCGGCATCGTCACCCACGCCAAGTTCATCCGCGAGACCCTGGCCCTGCTGGACAAGGTTCCCGGCTCGCCGGTCACCCAGGCGCGGCTGACCAAGCCGGAGCCGGCCATCCTTGGCGCGGTCGCGGCGGTGGCGATCTCGGCCAATGCGATGGGGGCTTCACACTAGCCTTGAGCGTGGCGGGCGCCGAAACCGCTCACACTTTCCGCCGCCGCGCTCTAGCGACTATTTCGGAACGCGATGCGCGCGGGGCCCGTTCTTGTGGGGAGTACAACACCACACAGGAGTAAGCCATGAGCACCAATCGTGTCGAAGGCGCCATCGACAAGGGCGTGGGCGCCGTCAAGGAAGCCGCTGGCAAGGCCACCGGCAACGAACGCCTCGAAGCCGAAGGCATGGCCCAAAAGGCCAAGGGCGACGTGCAGAACAAGGTCGGCCAGGTTCAGGACAAGATCGGCGACGCCATCAAGAAGTGACCACCCGCCTATGACTGACCGAAGCGGCCGCCGGAGCGATCCGGCGGCCGCTTTGCGTTTGGGTCGAGCCCTGTCAGGCGGCCGCTTCCTCGTAGGTCGCGGCATAGGCCACCGGGAAGTTCACCGACCTGGCGATGAAGCAGACCTTGTGAATCTCATGGTGGATGGCGTCGGCCTTGGCGAGATCCGCGCCGCGCTCGACCCGGATATGGGGCTTCAGCGTCGCGCTCAGGAACCGGCCAGCGCCGTCCGGCGTGCTTTCGCCGACGCCGATCGGCTGATCCCGGTAGCCGCGCACCACGATCCCGGCCGCCGAGGCCAGGTGCAGGTACCACAGCATGTGGCAGGCGCTCAGCGAGGACAGCAGCAGGTCTTCGGGATTGTGCAGTGTCGGGTCGCCGCCCAGCAGCGGGTCGTTGGAACAGGGCACCGGCGGCTTGCCGGGCGTGGCGATGGTCCAGGTGCGATCGTAGCCACGATAGGTGCGCGTGCCCTGGCCCCGGTCGCCGGTCCATTCGATCAGGCTGGTATAGTCGTGTTGCTTGGCCATCAGACGCTCCTCGGACCGCTGGACGCTAGCGCGATTCCGGCGGTCCGAGGGTCGTGGGCGACCTACGCTCCGTAGATCACCGAGATCGTCTCGGCCACGCAGGCCGGGCGCTCCTCGCCCTCGATCTCGATGGTGCATTCGTTCTTCATCTGCAGGCCGCCCGACTTGGGCTCGGCCGACAGCAGCTTCTGGCGCATGCGCACGCGCTTGCCGACCCGGACCATGCCGGTGAAGCGGACCTTGTCGCAGCCATAGTTGATGCCGCGGGTGACGCCGGTGACGCGCAGGATGTCCGCGCCCAGCATCGGGATCAGCGACAGGGTCAGGTAGCCGTGGGCGATCGGGCCGCCGATCTCGCGGGTGGCGCGCTCGACATCGACGTGGATCCACTGGTGGTCGCCCGTGGCCTCGGCGAACAGGTTGACGCGCTCCTGGGTGACCTCGACCCAGTCGGACACGCCGATCTCCTGGCCGACCAGGCTGGCGACGTCGGCGTAGGCGACTTCCTTCATGGTGTTTTCTCCCTCGAACAGTTGTTTGGATAGGTCGCATGGGTGGTGATTAAGGGCAAGCGGTAGCCGTTATTCCAACCGATCTCCCCGGCGTTCGCCGGGGAAATCGGTGATTTTAGGAGAAGGTCGAAACCACCAGCCAGACATTCGCCGCCGAGATCACCACGAACAGGAACCACGCCACCGTCTTGGTCAGCCAGCCATTGGCGAAAACGCCCATCAGCGCCTTGTCGTCGGTGAAGCGCAGCAGCGGCCAGATGGCGAACGGCAGCTGGGCGCTCAGCACCACCTGGGTCAGCACCAGCAGCTTGCCGACCGAGTGTTCGCCCAGGGTCAGCACGCCGATCAGGGCCGGGACGATGGCCAGACCCCGGGTGATCAGCCGCCGCTGCCAGCAGGGGATCTTCAGGTCCAGGAACCCCTCCAGGATCACCTGGCCGGCGATGGTGCCGGTGAAGGTCGAACTCTGGCCCGAGGCGAACAGGGCGATGGCGAACAGCACGCCGGCCAGCGCGCCGCCGGTGACCGGGGCCAGCAGCTGATGCGCCTCCTCGATGCCGGCCACTTCGGTCAGGCCCGAGCCGTGAAAGGCCGAGGCCGCCAGGATCAGGATGGCGGCGTTGATGGACAGGGCCAGCAACAGCGACACCACGGTGTCGATGGTCGACAGGCGGATGGCGGCGCGCTTGCCCGGCGCGTCGGCCGGCGCTGCCCGCGTCTGCACGATCGCCGAATGCAGATAGAGGTTATGCGGCATGATCGTCGCGCCCAGGATGCCGATAGCCAGGTAGAGGGCGTTGCCCTGCTTCAGCGCGTCCAGCGAGGGAACGAGACCGCGCGCCACGTCGCCGGCATTGGGCGGGGCCAGGATCAGCTGGACGGCGAAGCAGATCCCGATCGTCGAGATCAGGCCCAGGATGATCGCCTCCAGCTGCCGGAAACCCTTGCCCTTGAGACCCAGCACGATGACCGTGTCCAAGGCGGTCAGCAGCACCCCGCCCCACAGCGGTATGCCCAGCAGCAGCTTGAAGGCCAGGGCCGAACCCAGCACCTCGGCGATGTCGCAGGCGATGATGGCCAGTTCGGCCAGCAGCCACTGGACCTTGACCGTGCGTGGCCCGAACCGCTCGCGCGACATCCGCGCCAGGTCCTTGCCGGTGACCAGGCCCAGCCGCATCGACAGGGTCTGCAGCACGATCGCCGCCAGGCTCGACAGCACCACCACGAACAGCAGCGACGTTCCGTAGCGCGACCCGGCCTCGATGTCGGTCGCCCAGTTGCCGGGGTCCATGTAGCCGACGCTGACCAGCAGGCCCGGGCCGGCGACCCGCAGCATCCGCTTCCAGGCTGGCAGGCCATCGGGCACGGCGACCGCGCCCCGAACCTCCGCCGGACAGAATGGCGCGGTGGCGGTCTTGGGAAGGCGGTCGAGCAGGGCGGCGAGCATGGCCAAGCGTTAGCGTGGATTCGCCGCACGTATAGAACCAAAGGCGCGGCTTAGCGCTCCAACGCCGCGCGTGCGGCCTCGGGCAGCAGGCTGACGGCCTGGTCCAGCAGGGTCCGCCACGTCTCGCCGCGCTCGCGGGCCTCGGCATAGGCGTCACGGAGGGCGAAGGGGTCGTCCTCCGTCAGGATCTCGATCAGCTGCGCGGCCTGCAGCCGGTCCTTGAGGCCCTTCTCCGGATTGACCTTGCGATCACGGCTGACGATCAGCTTGTGCACGGCGTAGCGAGCGGGGGCGGGGACGTTCACCAGCACGCCGGCGCCATGCAGCATCGCCGTCTCGACCGGCTCGCGCAGCAGATAGTCCATGAAGGGGAGGGGCACGGCGTCGCTTCCCAAGGTCGGCAGGAAAGAGGGCTTGTCGCGCGGCGCGCCGCGATTGGTGGTCAGCACGTCGACCCGGTAGCGCTCGCCCAGGGCGTAGCTTGTCGTGCGGGCGGCGTCGAAGGCGTAGCTGACAGGGCGGAAGCGCGGATCCAGGCCGCGCAGAATATCGAGCACGGGGCGCTCCAGCTTGTCGTCGACATGCGTGGCGATCCCGAAGTCCTGGGCGATGTCGAGGTCCAGGGTCGCCAGGCTGGTGACCGGCAGGCGGACGGCCAGATGCGCCGCATAGGTCTGATAGGCGGTGGTGCCGATGACCAGGGCCCGCAGCCGGAACGCGCCGGCCTCGGCCAGGGCGGCGGCGATCTCGCCGCTGGTGCGATCGGGGCGGGGCGCGCCCGAGGCGACGATGGCCGCCACCAGTCGGCGACGATCCTCGACGTCGGCGCGATGTTCACCGTGGCGGGCGATCCGCTCGCGCAGGTCTTCGCTGTCGGGGCCGACATAGACCTGCTTACGGCTGCTCGCGCCGCCAGTCGGCATCTGGACGTACCAGTAGATCCGGCCTTTCACCGTCTTGGAGACGAAGCTCGACCCAGCCGGAAACTCGCCGAGGCGCGCGAGGCGCAGGCGTTCCATCAACTCCGCGTAGCTGGTGCTGGCCGAAAGCGGCAGGCGCTGGATCATGGAGGCAAGTTATACGCAAATCTGAAATCTGCGTATAACTTTCCCGAGACCTAGACGATCCGGCTCTCGCCCTTGCCCCAGTACGCGTCGCGGATCAGGCGCTTGTACAGCTTGCCCGTCGGGTGCCGGGGCAGTTCGGCCATGAAGTCGATCCGCCTGGGCGACTTCACGTGGCTGAGGTTGGCGCGGGCGAAGGCCATCAGTTCGGCGGCGAGAGCCGCCTGATCCTCGGCGTGGTCCATGGGTTGGATGACCGCCACGACCTGCTCGCCCATCTCCTCGCAGGGCGCTCCGACCACGGCGGCGTCGGCGACCTTGGGGTGGGTGATCAGCAGGTTCTCGATCTCCTGCGGATAGATGTTCACCCCGCCCGAGATGATCATGAAGCTCTTGCGGTCGGTCAGGTAGAGGAAGCCCTCCTCGTCCGCCCAGCCGACGTCGCCCAGCGTCGTCCAGCCGTGCTTGTTGTAGCTCTCGGCGGTCTTCTCCGGGGCGTTGTGATAGTTCACCGCCGGGCCGTTGGCGAAGTAGACCGCGCCCTCGGTGCGGGGCGGGACGGGGTCTCCGGCGTCGTCGCAGATGCGCAGCTCGCCCAGCACCGCCTGGCCGACGCTGCCCTTGTGGGTCAGCCAGTTGTCGGAGTTGATCCAGCAGAAGCCGTTGCCCTCGGTGCCGGCGTAGTACTCGTAGATCACCGGACCCCACCAGGCGATCATCTGCTCCTTGACCGGGATCGGGCAGGGGGCGGCCGCGTGGACCGCCGACCTCATCGACGACACGTCGTACTTGCCGCGGACCTCTTCCGGCAGCTTCAGCATCCGCACGAAGTGGGTCGGGACGAACTGGCCGCAATTGACCTTGTGCCGCTCGATCAGGGCCAGGGCGGTCTCGGGATCGAACTTCTCCAGCACGATCACCGTGCCGCCCAGCTTGTGGACGGTCATGCACCAGCGCAGCGGGGCGGCGTGGTAGAGCGGGGCGGGCGAGATGTAGACGCTGTCGCCCGAAAAACCGAACAGGCCCTGGGCCATCATCTGCAAGGCGTTGGGCGCGTCGATGGGGCCGCCGTTCAGCGCCGGCTTCACGCCCTTGGGCCGCCCCGTGGTGCCGGACGAGTAGAGCATGTCCGAGCCGGCGCTCTCGTCGGCGATCGGCGTGGTCGGCTCAGGGGCGCGGGCTTCCTCGAAGTCGGCATAGGCGCCTTGGGCGCCGCCGACCGTGAACAAGGTCAGGTCCGGGACCAGCCGGGCCACCTCGTCGATCAGCGGTCCCATGGCGGTGGAGGTGATGAACACCTTCGCCCCACAGTCCTCGAGGATGTATTCGACCTCGGCCGCGGTCAGCTTGGTCGAGACGCAGACGAAGTACAGCCCCGCCCGCTGCGCCGCCCAGGCGACCTCGAAGAAGCGGGCGTTGTTCTCCATCAGGATGGCGATGACGTCGCCTTGCGACAGGCCCAGCGACCGGAACAGGTGCGCGCCCTGGTTCGAGCGCTGGTCCAACTGGGCGTAGGTCACCACCTCGCCGGAGCCGGCCATGATGTAGGCGGGCTTGTCGCCTTGGGTCTGGGCGTGGAGGTAGGGGTGCATGTCCGGGACCTCTTCGGCTCAGGCGGCGACGGGCGCGCGGGCCGCCTCGCGGATCATGTCGCTGGCCTTTTCGGCGATCATGATCGTGGGAGCGTTGGTGTTGCCGGAGACGAGGCGCGGCATGACCGAGGCGTCGACGACCCGCAGGCCCTCGACCCCGCGCACGCGCAGCTGGGCGTCGACCACGGCCATCACGCCCTGGCCCATCTGGCAGGTGCCGACCGGGTGGTAGATCGTTGAACCGGACAGGCGGGCATAGGCCAGCAGCTGCTCGTCGGTGGTGAACTCGCTCCCGGGATTGATCTCGCTCTCGACATAGGGCGACAGCGCGGCGGCCTGGCCGATCTTGCGCGCCCACTTCAGGCCGGCGACGGCGACTTCCTGGTCCAGCGGATCGGCCAGGTAGTTGGCGAAGATGGTCGGGTAGCCGCTGGGATCGGCCGACTTGATCCGCACGTGCCCGCGGCTCTCGGGGCGCAGCTGGCAGGGGGCGATGGTCAGGCCGGGGGCGTTCTCCAGCTCCATCTTCTGTTCGTTGACCAGCTTGTCCAGGTCCATGGTCGCGGGAAGGATGTGGAACTGGATATCCGGTCCCGCCAGATCCGGACGCGACTTGCAGAACGCGGCGATGTGCGCGGCCGACAGGGTCAGAAGGCCCTTGCGCTGGAAGAGGTAGCGCAACGCCTCGCCGGCCAGCCGGCCGCCCTTGGACTGCTCGTTGACCGAGACCACGCCGGCCTTAAGCCTATAGCGCACGCTCATCACGTAGTGGTCCTGCAGGTTCTCGCCGACGCCGGGCAGGTCGGCGACGACCTTGATCCCGTTGCGGATCAGCAATTCGGCCGGACCGACGCCCGACAGCTGCAGGAGCTGCGGCGAGTTGATCGCCCCGCCGGCCAGGATGACCTCGCCCCGCGCCTTGGCCACGCGCCTGACGCCATTCTGGGTGAACTCGACGCCGACCGCGCGCTTGCCCTCGAACAGCACCTTGCCGGCCAGGGCGTTGGTCTCGACCTGCAGGTTGCGACGGTTCATCGCCGGGTGCAGATAGGCCACCGCCGCCGAGCAGCGCTGGCCGTTCTTGACCGTCAGCTGGTAGTAGGTCGCGCCCTCCTGGGAGACGCCGTTGACGTCGTCGTTGCGCGGGATGCCGGCCTGTTCGCAGGCCTCGATCACCGCGTTCGAGATCGGGTTCTTCTCGGTGACGTCCGAGACGTTCAGTGGTCCGCCCGTGGCGTGCCAGTCGCTTTCGCCGCGTTCCTGGTGCTCGGCGCGGCGGAAGTAGGGGGCGACGTCGTCCCAGCCCCAGCCCTCGCAGCCCAGCTGCCGCCAGCCGTCATAGTCGGCGTGCTGGCCGCGGATATAGAGCAGGCCGTTGATCGAGGACGAGCCGCCCAGCACCTTGCCGCGCGGCCAGACGTGGGTGCGGCCGCCGGTGCCGGGGTCGGGCTCGGTCTGGTAGAGCCAGTTGACCTTGGGATCCTTCAGCGTCGACGAGTAGCCGACCGGGATGTGGATCATCAGGTTCGAGGCGAACTGGGAGAGGTTCTTGGTCGGGCGGTCGTCGCCGCCGGCCTCCAGCAGCACGACCTTGAACTTGCCGTCCTCGGACAGCCTCGCCGCCAGCACGCAGCCGGCCGAGCCCGCGCCCACGACGACGTAGTCGGCCTCGATGATCCCGGTCATCGTCTCTCTCCCTGTCGCCGTCTGCTTGTCTGCGCATGATCGGCGTTCAGTTGGCAGGATGCGCCCAGGATCCGCGATCACGCAAGTTGCCGTCGCGGCGCCGTTGGTTCGACCTGTTTCCGGGCTATCGTCCGCCGAAAGAACGGCGTTCACATGGGCGCCATCCGGGAGGCGTGCGATGGACCTGATCAGCCAGACAGTGGTGGACGGCGTGGCGGGTCCCGGCGCGCCGCCGGCCTATCCGACGCTTGCCGGCGTGGACCTCGCCGACATCTTCCGGTTCTCGAAGGGCCAGCCCTGGGCCGACTTCGCGCGCATGCGGACCGAGGCGCCGGTGATGTGGCATCCGGAGCCGTTCGATGGCCCCGGCTTCTGGGCTCTGACGCGATACGACGACGTCCAGCGGGTCAATGGCGATCCGGAGACCTTCTCGTCCCAGCGCGGCGGCATCCTGATGTCGATGGGCTCGCCCGAGAAGCGCCACGCGCTGCTGTTCCGGGCGTCGATGGACACCATGATCAATCTCGACGCGCCGCATCACCTGCAGCTGCGCCGCGAGCACATGCCCTATTTCACGCCGGCCTATCTGCGCGGCCTCACCGAGCGGGTGCGGGCCGAGGTGACGCGGCTTCTGGACGCGATGGAGCCGCTGCTGGCGAACGGCGCCGAGATCGACATGGTCGAACACTTCTCGTCGCACCTGCCGCTGTTCACCCTGTGCGAGATCCTGGGCGTGCCGCCCGAGGATCGGCCCCGGTTCCTCAAGTGGATGCACTATCTCGAGCGCGCCCAGGACCTGGCCGTCCAGAACGCCGCCGCCCCCGTCGCCCCGACGCTGGAGCTGATGCAGTTCGTCCAGGACTTCAACACCGGTGTCGAGGAGATGTTCGACTACGGCCGCATGATGCTGAAGCGGCGTCGCGAAGACCCGCGGGAAGACCTGATGACCGCCATCGCACGGGCCCAGGTCGACGGCGCCCTGCTGGCCGACGAATATCTGGACGGCTCGTGGCTGTTGATCGTGTTCGCCGGCAACGACACCACCCGCAACACCCTGTCGGGCGCGATGAAGCTGCTGACCGAGTTTCCGGACCAGAAGCGGAAGCTGATCGACGATCCGTCGCTGCTGCCCGGCGCGGCCGACGAGTTCATCCGCATGGTCAGCCCGGTGATCTACATGCGCCGCACGGCCACCCGCGATGTCGAGGTCGACGGCCAACTGATCCGCGAGGGCGAGAAGGTAGTCATGTACTACGGCGCCGCCAACCGCGACCCGGCGATGTTCCCCGAGCCCGACACGCTGGACGTCACGCGGCCCAACGCCAGCAAGCACATCGCCTTCGGCTATGGCCCCCACACCTGCATCGGTAAGCGCGTGGCCCAGATCCAGCTGGAGGAAGCCTACCGTCAGATCCTGACCCGCCTCCCGGATCTGAAGTGGACCGGAAACATCGAGATCGCGCCCAACAATTTCGTGCATGCGATCAGCAAGCTGGGGGTGAAGCGGGGGTAGCTAAAACGTCCGTCTCCCCGGCGAAAGCCGGGGCCCAGATCGAACCCATGAGCGTCTGCCAAGCTGACGCGGCGTATCTCGGATCATCCCCAGCCGCTCAGGCTGAATCTGGGCCCCGGCTTTCGCCGGGGAGATCGGATTTTAGTTAGGGCTTCCTCGTTGCTCTGAGTTCATACGCATGTTTGACTGCCCCCAAAAGCGGAGAGCCTGCATGTCGCAACCCACCTTCGAGACCCTGCTGTACGACGTCGAGGACGGGATCGCGACGATCACCCTGAACCGTCCGGAGCGGATGAACGCCTTCACCGCCCGGATGATGAAGGACCTGCTGGAGGTGCTGGACGTCACCGACGCCGACGACGCCGTGAAGGTGGTGATCATCACCGGCGCGGGCCGGGCGTTCTGCGCCGGGGCCGATCTTGGCGCCGGCGGGGCCACCTTCGATCGCACCTCGCCCCAGGCGCTGGAGCGGGAAGAGGGCAAGGTTGGCGACATCTATCGCGACGGCGGCGGCCGCGTGACCCTGCGGATGTACGACAGCCTGAAACCGATCATCGGCGCGATCAACGGCGCGGCGGTCGGGGTGGGCGTGACCATGCAGCTGCCGATGGACATCCGCCTGGCCTCGACCGAGGCCAAGTTCGGCTTCGTCTTCGCCCGCCGGGGCATCAATCCGGAAGCCGCTTCGAGCTGGTTCCTGCCGCGCCTGGTCGGACTGCAGACGGCGTTGGAGTGGTGCTACACCGGCCGTGTGTTCCCGGCGTCGGAAGCCTTGGAAAAGGGCCTCGTCCGTTCGCTGCACGCGCCCGAGGATCTGCTGCCCGCCGCCCGCGCCCTGGCGCGCGAGATCGCCGACAACACAGCCCCCGTCTCGGTCGCCCTGACCCGGCAGCTGCTGTGGCGCATGGCCGGCGCCTCGCACCCCATGGAGGCTCACAAGGCCGACAGCCGGGCCATCCAGTCGCGCGGCGCCTCTGGCGACGCCAAGGAAGGCGTGACCTCGTTCCTGGAAAAGCGCGCGCCGGTCTATCCCAACAAGGTCTCGACCGACCTGCCGGACATCTGGCCGGAGTGGGAGGAGCCCCAGTTCCGCTAAGCGACTTTCGGTGAGTTTGTCGCGGCTCTCGCTCACGACCCGTTAAGCACGATCTGATCTTGTCGATGCGATGAGCGAGCCCGCGTCCCTGTCGTTTCCCGAGCCGGAGGCCCCGAGGGCCGCGCCGCGCTCGCGCTCGGCGCTGTTGAAGCGGCTGGCCGACGTCGTCTGCCTGCCGACCAGCCGGATCAACGCCTTCGAACGCTCGATGACCGCCGACCTGCTGGTCGAGATGCTGCGCGACGCCAATGTCGGCGAGCGCGAGAGGGTCGCCCGCCGCCTGGCTACGCTCGTCGAGATCCCAGGCGTGCTGGCGCGCCTGCTGATGCGCGACGAGCTGCCGGTGGCCCGCGCCCTGCTGGTCGAGGCCGAGCGGCTGTCGGACGCCGACCTCATCGCCTGCCTCTACCAGTCGACCACCGATCACCGCCGCCTGATCGCCAAGCGGCGCGGGGTCAACGAAGTGGTGGCCGACGCGCTGATCGACATGGGCGAGACCGCCGTCATCGAAACCCTGCTGCGCAACGAACTGGTCAAGTTCAGCCACCAGGGCGTTGAGAACATCGTCGCCATCACGCGCGACGCCCAGTACCTGATCCCGCTGCTGCTGCGCCGGCCCGAGCTGCGGCCCAGCCATGCCTATGTGATGTTCTGGTGGGCCGACGCCGAGGCGCGTCGCACGATCCTCCAGCGCTTCGCGGTGTCGCGCGAGATCCTGCAGGACGCGGTGGGCGACGTCTTCGCCCTGGCCTCGGCCGAGGGGTGGCAGGACCCGCTGTCGCGCAAGGCGCTGCAGTTCATCGAGCGCCGCCAGCGCAACCGCGCCGCCATCGCCAAGAGCCCCTACGGCAGCCTGGACGAGGCGGTGGCGGCCGGCGAGACCGGCATCACCCGCGAGATCGCCGAGGAGATCTCTTATCTTTCGGGCCTGAAGCCGATGACCGGCGCCAAGATCTTCACCGATCCGGGCGGCGAGCCGCTGGCCATCCTTTGCAAGGCCACCGGCCTGCCGCGCGCTTGCGTGCGCCAGTTGTGGCGTGGGCTGCGCCGCCAGGAAGTCGATGACAGCGGCCAGACCGATCAAGCCCTGGAGCGGGTGCTGACCGTCTATGACACCATCGCCGTCGATCGCGCCCAGACGGTGCTGCGCTACTGGAACTGGTCGCTGACCTCGGCCCTGACGCCGGCCCTGCTGAAGGCTATCCGCGAGGGCGACGAAGCCGCCGTGGACGAATACTCGGCGCCGCAGCGCGCGGCGATGCTGGCCCTGTCCCGCGACTTCGGTCGTTAGTTTCGGGATATCTTCGGTATCTCAATATGTTCGCTGGACGTCGTTCAGGAACTCAAAATGCGGGACACAACCTCTAGCCGGTTATGTCCATCTCACGAACACTGGAAGACTACGTGCGATCTCTTTGTAGAGACCGTATTGCCGGGCGTCTGCAATCTTTGTATGCGTCCCTCGACTGATCTTGGAATCAGAGACATCAACAAAAAGATTTGTCGACTGGCGAGGCTATGATGGAAGATCAATCCGACCTGATCGAGATGACCGCGGGCATTGTTTCGGCCTATGTCGGCAACAATGTGGTCGCCACGGCCGACCTTCCCGCGCTGATCCAGCAGGTTCACGGCGCCCTCGCCACCGTCGGTTCGCCGGCGGCCGAGCCCGCCCCCGCTCCGAAGGAGCCCGCGGTCGCCGTCAAGAAGTCGATCACGCCCGACTTCCTGATCTGCCTGGAAGACGGCCGGAAGTTCAAATCGCTGAAGCGCCACCTGCGCACCAAGTACGACATGACGCCGGAAGAGTACCGGGCGAAGTGGAACCTGCCCAAGGATTACCCGATGGTGGCGCCGAACTACGCCGAGGCGCGTTCGAACCTGGCCAAGCAGATGGGCCTGGGCCAGGGCGGTCGCAAACCCGCCCGCAAGACGAAATAGCCGAGTCCGAACAAGAGCTTGGCCTTGGGGCCAAACTGAAGATCATCACGCCCGTCGTCCGAACCCGGACGGCGGGCGTGTTCGTTGGTGATTGACTCTCCGCGGGAATCTTGTCGCGCGACATGTTTTTCGCTTGCCGCCGATTCGTTCCTTAAGCGATAGTGAATCGAAGTGATTCCAACGACTTGTTAAGGACTCTGAAGATGTCCGCGCAACTGAGCGCATCCGCCACGGCGGCCCGCGCTCACCAGGAGATGTTCGCCTACTGGGCGTCCCTCCGTCGGGGGGCGAGGCTCCCCGCGCGCGTCGACCTGCATCCCACGAGCATGAAGCGGCTGCTGCCGACGGTGTCGTTGATCGACGTGGTCAACCAGCCCCGCGACTATCGCCTGCGCCTGGCCGGCACCGGCCTCTATGGCGTCTATGGCCGCGAGATCACCGGCCGGATGATCGGCGACGTCTACAACAAGGACGCCTTCGACTACTGGCGCAAGGAACTGGACAAGGTGGTCGACGAGCGCCGCCCCGGCGTCGGCGTCCACAGCCTGGCCTGGCGCGGCGCCCCGCACATGTCGATCCTGTGGCTGCGCCTGCCGCTGGCCAGCAACGGCAAGGATGTCGACATGATCCTCGGCTACGACGCCGTGGTCGGTTCCCAGTCCGAGGGCTTCTCGGGCATCCGGGCGGCCTGAGGCCCGGGCTTCGACGGAGCCGGGGCGGCTAGCCGAGCCGAACCAGGTGGCGCAAGCCCTCCTCCATCTCCTCGATCACCCGTCCCACATGGGGATCCCGCCCTGAAAGCCGGCTATAGGTCTCGGTGAGCGAACCGGCTTCGACCAGGTCCATCCCGAGGCGTTCGGCCGTCACGCGGATGGCGAAGAGGGCGGGCGCGAGGGCGCAGTCGGCGATCGTGAGGCGATCGCACAGGGCGTATCGCGGCCCTTTCAGCAGCCCATCGAGCATGGCGACGCCGTCCAGCAGGTCCTCGACGGCCCGACGGGCGTTGGCGTCTTCGACGCCAGGCCGGGCGAGAACCACCATCGGCGGCATCAGGTACAGGTCGACGTGCCGCACCAGGAGTCTGGCCATCGCCCGGTCGAAGGCGTCGACCGGCATTAAAGACGGCGCTTCTGGAAACCGTTCCTCCAGATAGTCGAGCAGGACCGCCGACTCCCAGATCGGGCCGCGGTCGTCGAGCAGGACCGGGATGCGACCGGTCGGGCTGAGGTCCCGAAAGCGGCGGCTTTCGCGCCAGTCCGCCGGCGGCGGGACCAGGTCGATCGGCAGGCCCTTGGCGTAGATCGCGATGCGGACTCGGGCCGCGAAGGGCGATACCGGAAGGCTGATCAACTCCATGCGCGGGCTCCTATCAGCTTCGGCAATCAGAGGGTCTCACCCCTCCAAAAACGCCTCGACCTCGCGCCGGGACGGCATCGACGGCGCCGCGCCGGCCTTCTGCACCGACAAAGCCGCGGCGGCGTTGGCCAGCTCGACGGCCTCGCGCAGGTCCATGCCCGAAGCCAGGGCCGCGCACAGGCTGCCGCAGAAGCAGTCGCCGGCCCCGACGGTGTCGACGGCCTTGACCTTCTTGCCCTCGACCAAGAACGCCTCGTCGCGGCGCACGGCGGCGACGCCGGCGGATCCCAGGGTGACGATGATCGTCTGATCCGGGCGGCTCATCAGCTTGCGGGCCGCCACCGACACCTCCTCCAGGCGCATCGGCTCGCGGTCCAGCTTGGCGTAGCTGGCCAGCTCGGTCTGGTTGACGATCAGGATGTCGGTCAGCGGAAACAGGGCCGCGCCCTGCGGCAGGGCCGGCGCGGCGTTCAGCACCCGCAGCGCGCCCTTGGCCGCGCCGAGGCGGAACAGGGCCTCGATGGCCACGGGCGGGGTCTCCAGCTGGCAGAGCAGCACACGCTGGCCCTCGATCGCCGTGGCGGCGACCTGCTGCGCCGTGATCATGGCGTTGGCCCCGGCCGTGACGACGATCATGTTCTCGGCGTTGTTGGCGACCCAGACGTGGGCCTGGCCGGTCGGCACGCCCTCCAGCGCCATGACGTCGGCGACCTGCACGCCATAGCCGGCCAGCTTGGCCTTGAGGCTGAGGCCGCTGTCGTCGCCGCCCACGGCCCCCATCAGCCGCGTGGCCACGCCCATGCGCGCGGCGGCGACCGCCTGGTTGGCGCCCTTGCCGCCCAGGAAGAGTTCCAGGGAGGTGCCCGCCACGGTCTCGCCGGGTCTGGGCAGGTCGTCGACCCGCGCCACGGCGTCCAGATTGATCGAGCCCAGGACAAAAACAGTCATGTCGTACGTCTTCTAGCTAAATGCGCCTAACCGCCGCCGCCCCGTTGGAAGCTCTCCACGAGACTGCCCGCCACGAGTCGCCAGCCGTCCACTAGCACGAAGAAGATCAGTTTGAAGGGCAGGCTTATGGTCGCCGGCGGCAGCATCATCATGCCCATGCTCATCAGCACGCTCGCCACCACCAGGTCGATGACCAGAAACGGGATGAACAGCAGGAAGCCGATCTCGAACGCACGCTTCAGCTCGGAGATCATGAAGGCCGGCGTCACCACCTTCATCGGCAGGTCCTGGACGTTCTTGGTCTGCGGAACCTTGGACAGGCGGACGAACAGGGCCAGGTCCTCGCGGCCGACCTGCTTCAGCATGAACTGCTTCACCGGACCGCTGGCCTGGTCGAAGGCTTCCGGCAGTTCGATCTGGTGGTCCAGCAGCGGCTTGATGCCGGCGTCGTAGGACTTCTCGAAGGTCGGGCCCATGACGATGGCGGTCAGGAACAGGGCCAGGCTGATGATCACCGGGTTGGGCGGGCTCTGCTGAATGCCGATGGCCGTGCGCAGCAGGCCCAGCACCACCACGATCCGCACGAACGAGGTGGTCATGATCACGATCGACGGGGCCAGGGACAGCACCGTCATCAGGCCGACCAGCTGGACGACCCGGTCGGTCAGGCCCGCGCCGGTGCCCAGATTGATATTCACGGCCGACTGGGCCATGGCCGCGGCCGGCATGACGCCGAAGGCGATGGCGGCCAGCACCGAGATGATCGCGGCGCGGCGGAGATCCTCCGGCCGGGCGCCCGTCACGGTCTTGATCAGGTCGCGGATCATCAGGCCACGGGCTCCGAGGCGGGGGCGGGGACTTCGACGGCGGGGCGAGGTTGCGGAATCCAGTCCAGCAGCTTGCCGTCGCCCAGCAGGACCATGCGCTCCTCGCCGTCCAGGCTGACCACCACCAGGCGGCGGGTGGGGTCGAGGGCCAGGCTCTCGACGATCCTCAGGCGGCGGTCTTGCCGGGCGGCGATCACGCGGCCGATGGCGTCCGGGCCGTACTTGCGCATGGCCCAGGCGGCGAGGCCGATCAGGCCCAGGGTGACGGCCAGGGCGGCGAGGGCGCGAATGAACTCGATGATGTCGATCATGGCCGCCCAAAAGCGAGACAACTTGGCGCAGGCGGAACAGGCCCACGACACTGGTGTGCCTGAGGGTTCTTAATGCCGAATTAACCCTGTTTCTTCACCATGATCGTCATGGGTCCGGACGACATTCCTCTTTTCGGCATGCTCAAGAGCCGCCTCGGTTATCTGACCGAGCGCCAGAAGCTTGTCGCCCAGAACGTCGCCAACGCCGACACGCCCGGCTACCGCCCGCGTGATCTCAAGGCCTACAGCTTTCAGGCCTCGCTGATGAACCAGGGGTCGGGCTCGGTCTATCGCGGCGGGCGCGCCGCGCCGACCTCGGGCGTCCAGATGATGGAGACCTCGGCCGCCCACATGGCTCCGTCGAACGCGCCGAGCGCCTGGCGGTCGACGGCGGGCGTCGATTCGGAAGTCACCCTCGACGGCAACGCCGTGTCGCTCGAGGACCAGATGCTCAAGATGACCGACGCGCGGATGAACTACGACGCGGCGATCAGCTTCTACCAGAAGTCCATGAACATGCTGCGCCAGGCCGCGCGCAAGCCGAACGGCTAGGGGACTAAGCGATGCCCGAGATCAAATCCAATTCGCTGGCGACCATGGCCGTGGCCTCCTCGGCCCTTCGCGCCCAGCAGGGGCGCATGCGGGTCATCGCCGAGAACATCGCCAACGCCAACTCCACCGCGCGCACCGCCGGCGGCGATCCCTACCGCCGCCAGGTGCCGGTGTTCAAGCCGACCAAGGTCCAGGGCGCCGAGGGCGTGCAGATGCTGCGCGTCGACCCCGACCAGAGCGAGTTCAAGACCGAGTACGAACCCGGCAACCCGGCCGCCGACGCCAAGGGCTACGTCAAGCTGCCCAACGTCAACACGCTGGTCGAGGCGCTGGACATGAAGGAGGCGCAGCGCGCCTACGAAGCCAACCTCAACGTGATCGAGACCGCGCGGTCGATGGAATCGCGCACCCTCGACATCCTCAAGAAGTAAGGGGCTAGGCCATGATCACCGCGCTCGCCGCCGCCAAGGCCTATGCTTCGCAAAGCGCGATGGGCGTCGGCTCGATCGGGTCGATCGGCGGCTCCGACAAGAAGGGCATGGACTTCGGCGACATGCTGAAGTCGGCCATGGAAGGCGCGGCCAAGACCTCCAAGGTCGCCGAAACCAAGATCGCCGACCAGGTCGCCGGCAAGGCCGAACTGGTCGACGTCGTCACCGCCATCAGCTCGGCCGAGGCCAGCCTGGAGACGGTGATGGCCGTGCGGGATCAGGTGATCTCGGCCTATCAAGAGATCATGCGGATGCCGATCTAAGGCGTCTGCGTCGTAAACTCCGCCTTCCCCTAACCGCCGTGGTTGTTGTGAGCGACAAAAGAAGGGCCGCGTCCGGGGAGGACGCGGCCCAGTTTGTTTCGGGGGAGAAGATGGAAACGCTACGCTTACTGAACAAACTCAGAGGTGCAGGAACGCCTTGGCGACCGTGAACAGGCCGCCCCAGACGATGGCGTTCAACACCGAGGCCAGCAGAACCGCGAAACCCAGCGGCCACTGACGGCCAGACCCCTTGGCGGGCCGGCGGACAGGACGCGGATCGAACGGACGGGCTTGAGACGCAACGGTCATGAGGGGCTCCTTAACCATGACCCCATGGTCGAGATTGACTCGGCCTTCGCGAACCCGGCGACCTGTCGCGCGCCGCCTTGTCGCACCCGGGGCTTTGAGACAACGCTTGAGAGCGGTGAACCGTTGATTCTGCACCCGCCGTCCGGAGCCCGCATGGCCGCCATCGTCCTCGACCAGGTCAGCAAGACGTACAGCGGCCAGACGGTGCTGGCGTCGACCTCGCTGAGCGTCGCCAAGGGCCGTTTCGTCGCGCTGGTCGGCGGCTCGGGCGCGGGCAAGACGACATTGCTGAAGCTGGTGAACGGTCTCTCGACGCCATCGAGCGGCCGGGTGTTGCTGGACGGCGCGGACATCGCCGGCCGGCCGGGGCCGGAACTGCGGCGGGGCATCGGCTATGTCTTCCAGGAGATCGGCCTCTTTCCCCACATGACCGTGGGCCAGAACATCGGCGTCACGCCCGAGCTGCTGGGCTGGCCGGCGGATCGGATCGTCGCGCGGACCGATGAACTCCTCGACCTCGTGGCCCTGCCGCGCGAGATCGCTGGCCGCGCGCCGTCGCAGCTGTCGGGCGGCCAGCGCCAGCGGGTCGGCGTGGCGCGGGCGCTCGCCGCGCGCCCCTCGATCCTGCTGATGGACGAACCGTTCGGGGCGCTGGACCCGGTGACCCGCGCGGCCCTGGCCGACGACGTCCGGGCGCTGCACGCACGGCTGGGGCTGACCACGGTGATGGTCACCCACGACGTCGGCGAAGCCTTGCTGCTGGCCGACGAGGTGGTGGTGATGGCTGGCGGCAAGGTGCTGGCCCAGGCGCCGCCTCGGGCGCTGCTGGCGGGCCATCCCGATCCCGTCGTCGCCGAGCTGATCGCCGCGCCGAGACGGCAGGCCGAACGTCTCGCGGAGCTTGCCCGTGGCTGATCGTCTTTCGTCGGCTCTCGCCGTCCTGCCCGAGCGCCTGGGCTGGCATGTCACGCTCTCGGCCTCGGCCCTGGCCCTTGGCCTGGCCATAGCCTTGCCGCTGGGGATCGCCGCCGCGCGCAGTCCGCGCCTGAAGTGGATCGCGCTGGCGACCGCCGGCCTGGTCCAGACCATCCCCAGCCTGGCCCTGCTGGCGCTGTTCTACCCCGTCCTGCTGCTGCTCTCCGGGCTCGCGGTGAAGGTGCTGGGCCATGGCTTCCCGGCCCTGGGCTTTCTACCGTCGCTGCTGGCCCTGACCCTCTATTCGATGCTGCCGATCCTGCGGAACGCGGCGGCGGGCGTCTCCGGCGTCGACCCGGCCGTGGTCGAGGCCGCGCGCGGCGTCGGCATGACCGACCGCCAGAGGCTGTGGCGTGTCGAGCTGCCCCTGGCCGCGCCGGTGATCATGGCCGGCGTCCGCACCGCCGCGGTCTGGACGATCGGGGCCGCGACGCTCTCGACGCCCGTCGGTCAGACCTCGCTGGGCGACTACATCTTCTCGGGTCTCCAGACCGAGGACTGGGTCGCGGTGCTGGTCGGCTGCGCGGCCTCGGCGGGGCTGGCGTTGGTCGTGGACGGCTTGCTGGGCTTGATCGAAGGCGGCGTGGCGCGGCGTGACGCCAAGCGCCTGTGGGCCGGCGGCGCGGGCCTGGCGATCGGATTGCTGGCGGCGATCGCGCCCCTGGCCGGCGCGGCGCTGTCGCAAGGCCGTCCCGCCTATGTGATCGGCGCCAAGAATTTCTCCGAGCAGTACATCCTGGCCGAGCTGATGGCCGGCAAGCTGGAGGCCCAGGGCGCCAGCGTCCAGCGCCGCGTCAACCTGGGTTCGGCCGTCGCCTACCGCGCCCTCGCCAGCGGTGAGATCGACGCCTATGTCGACTATTCCGGCACGCTCTGGGCCAACGTCCTGAACCGCACGGACAATCCCGGCCGCCAGGCGGTGCTGGACGGCCTGAGGACCGAGTTGAAGGCCCGCGACGGCGTCGTGCTGTTGGCTCCGCTGGGCTTCGAGAACGCCTACGCCCTGGCCATGCGCCGCGACCGCGCCGAGCAGCTGGGCGTGAAGACCCTGGCCGATCTGGCGACCAAGGCCCCCCAGCTGACCATGGGCGGCGACCTGGAGTTCTTCTCGCGGCCGGAATGGGCGGCGGTGGTCAAGGCCTATGGCCTGAGCTTCAAGGCCAAGCGCCAGTTCCAGCCGACCTTCATGTACCGGGCGCTGGAGAGCCGCGAGGCCGACGTGATCTCGGCCTTCTCGTCGGATGGGCGGATCGCGGCCGACGACCTGGTGCTGCTGGGCGATCCGAAGGGCGCTCTGCCGCCCTACGATGCGGTGATCCTGGTCTCGCCGAAGCGGGCGGGGGATCCGCGGCTGCTAGAGGCCTTGGAGCCCCTTGGCGGCAGCATCGACGTCAGGGCGATGCAGGCCGCCAACTATGCGGTGGATCGGGACACCGGCAAGAAGAGTCCCGCCGAGGCGGCCAAACTCTTGTCATCCCGGCCATAGCGAAGCGATGAGCCGGGATGACAAGTTTGGTCTAGAGAATCCCCGGCAGGTCCAGGCCCTTCTCCCGCGCGCAATCGAGGGCGATGTCGTAGCCGGCGTCCGCGTGGCGCATGACGCCCGAGGCCGGGTCGTTCCACAGCACCCGCGCGATCCGCTTGGCCGCCGCCTCGGTGCCATCGGCGACGATGACCATCCCCGCGTGCTGCGAGAAGCCCATGCCGACCCCGCCGCCATGGTGCAGCGACACCCAGGTCGCGCCCGAGGCGGTGTTGAGCAGGGCGTTCAGCAGCGGCCAGTCCGACACCGCGTCCGAGCCGTCCTTCATCGCCTCGGTCTCGCGGTTGGGCGAGGCGACCGAGCCTGAGTCCAGGTGGTCGCGGCCGATGACGATCGGGGCCTTCAGCTCGCCGCTGGCGACCATTTCGTTGAAGGCCTGGCCCAGGCGATGACGATCGCCGAGGCCCACCCAGCAGATGCGCGCCGGCAGACCCTGGAACTTGATCCTCTCGGCGGCCATGTCGAGCCAGTTGTGCAGGTGCGGATTGTCCGGGATCAGTTCCTTGACCTTGGCGTCGGTCCTGGCGATGTCCTGCGGATCGCCCGACAGCGCCGCCCAGCGGAACGGGCCGATCCCCCGGCAGAACAGCGGGCGGATATAGGCCGGCACGAAGCCGGGGAAGTCGAAGGCGTTCTTGACGCCCTCTTCCAGCGCCATCTGGCGGATGTTGTTGCCGTAGTCGACGGTCGGGACGCCGGCGGCCTGGAAGTCCAGCATCGCCCGAACATGGACGGCCATCGAGGCGCGGGCGGCCTTGTCGACGCTGGCCGGATCGCGTTCGCGGGCGTCGTGCCACTGGTCCAGGCTCCAGCCGGCCGGAATGTAGCCATTGACCGGGTCGTGGGCGCTGGTCTGGTCGGTCAGCAGGTCGGGGCGCACGCCGCGCTTGAAGAGCTCCGGCAGGAGTTCGGCGGCGTTGCCCAGCAGGCCGACCGAGATCGGGGTCCTGGTGGCGCGGGACTCTTCGATCCAGGCCAGGGCCTCGTCGACGCTGTCGGTGGACTTGTCGAGATAGCCGGTGCGCAGCCGCATCTCGATCCGCGAGGGCTGTCGCTCGATGGCCAGGCACGAAGCGCCGGCCATCACCGCCGCCAGGGGTTGGGCCCCGCCCATGCCGCCCAGGCCCGCCGTCAGCAGCCACTTGCCCGACAGATCGCCCGCATGGTGCTGGCGGCCCATCTCGACGAAGGTCTCATAGGTGCCCTGCACGATGCCCTGGGCGCCGATATAGATCCACGAGCCAGCGGTCATCTGGCCGTACATGGCCAGGCCCTTCCTATCGAGTTCGTTGAAGTGCTCCCAGGTGGCCCAGCGCGGCACCAGGTTGGAGTTGGCGATCAGCACCCGCGGCGCGTCGGTATGGGTGCGGAAGACGCCGACCGGCTTGCCGGACTGGATCAGCAGGGTTTCGTCGTCCTCGAGCCGGCGCAGGGTCTCGACGATCTTGTCGTAACTCTCCCAGTCTCGGGCGGCGCGGCCGATGCCGCCATAGACCACCAGTTCCTCCGGCCGCTCGGCGACGTCGGGATGCAGGTTGTTCATCAGCATCCGCAGCGGGGCTTCGGTCAGCCAGGACTTGGCGGAAAGTTCGGTCCCCGTGGCGGGGCGGATGACGCGGGTGTTGTCGCGGCGGGTCATTGGTATCCTCGGCGGAACCGTCCTCGTCCTTCGACAGGCTCAGGATGAGGACGAATTCAGGCTCTGAGCGATCATTCGAAACCTCATCCTGAGCCTGTCGAAGGACGAGGTTTCGCCGCGCGATCAGGTCGTGTTCGCGAAATCCAGGCAGGCCGTCAGCACGTCTTCCAGCACCGCGCGCAGCGGCTCGGCGCGGTCGGCGTGGAAGGGCGCGGGCCAGGTGTCGGGCGAGGGCGGTTCGGCCGGATCGTCCATGTAGCCCCGGCAGGCCAGCTCCATCTGGATGGCGTGGACGCCCGCGCCGGGCTGGCCGTAATGGCGCGTGGTCCAGCCGCCCTTGAAGCGGCCGTTGGTGACGCGGGTTCGGCCCGAAGCGTCGCAGGCGGCCTCGACGGCGGCGGTCAGGGCATGGTCGCAGGACGCGCCGCTGTTGGTGCCGAGATTGAACTGCGGCAGCTCGCCGTCGAACAGGCGCGGCACGTGAGAGCGGATCGAATGGGCCTCGTACAGCACCACGGTCGGATGGACCGCGCGCAGGCGGTCGATCTCGGCGCGCAGTGCGGCGTGGTAGGGCTCGAAGTACATCGCCCGGCGTCGCTCGATCTCGGCCACGTCGGGGCCGCCGTCGCGATAGAGCGGCTCACCGTCGAAGGTGGTGGTGGGGCACAGCGCCGTGGTCGCCTGGCCTGGATAGAGCGAGGCGCCCGACGGGTCGCGATTGACGTCGATGACGGTGCGCGAGATCGCCGTCCGCACCATCGTCGCCCCCATCTCCTCGGCGAAGGCGTAGAGCCGATCGACCCACCAGTCGGCGTCCTTGCGGGCTAGCCAGGGGGAGACGAGATGGGCCTCGATGTCCGGCGGGATCTCGGTCCCGGTGTGGGGCAGGGAAACGATCAAGGGGGCGTCGCCGCGAACGATCTGGAGCCAATCTTTCATCGTGTCATCCCGGCCGCAGCGAAGCGGAGAGCCGGGACCCAGGGGCGACAGCAGTGCGCCGACCCCTGGGTCCCGGACAAGCCCTGCGGGCTTTCCGGGATGACAAGAAAAGAGGGCATCAGCTAACCCCCGGCAGCACACCCGCCGCCGCGATCACCGCACCCGAGCGCACCAGGGCGTTCGCCGCTTCCAGGTCCGGGTGGAAGTGCCGGTCGTCGTCCAGGTGGGCGACCTGGCTGCGCGTCAGCGTCCGCACCGCCTCCAGGGTCTTGCTCGACCGCAGCGGGGCGTGGAAGTCGCAGCCCTGCGCCGCCGCCAGCAGCTCGATGCCCAGCACCGCCGTGGCGTTCTCGACCATGCCCATCAGGCGCCGCGCGCCGTGCGCCGCCATCGAGACGTGGTCCTCCTGGTTGGCCGAGGTCGGGATCGAGTCGACGCTGGCCGGATAGGCCTTCTGCTTGTTCTCCGAAACCAGGGCGGCGGCCGTGACCTGCGGGATCATGAAGCCGGAGTTCAGGCCCGGCTTGGGCGTCAGGAAGGCCGGCAGGCCCGACAGCGCCGGGTCGACCAGCATGGCGATGCGGCGCTCGGCGATCGAGCCGATCTCGCAGACGGCCAGGGCGATCATGTCGGCGGCGAAGGCCACCGGCTCGGCGTGGAAATTGCCGCCCGACAGCGCCTCATCAGCTTCCGGGAAGATCAGCGGATTGTCCGAGACGCCGTTGGCCTCGGTCTCCAGCGTCGCCGCCGCCTGGCGCAGGACATCCAGCGCCGCGCCCATCACCTGCGGCTGGCAGCGCAGGCAATAGGGGTCCTGGACGCGCTCGTCCGCCTTCAGGTGCGACGCGCGGATCTCCGAGGTCGCCATCAGGTCGCGCAGCGCGGCGGCGGTCTCGATCTGGCCGGCGTGGCGGCGCAGGGCGTGGATGCGCGGATCGAACGGGGTGTCCGAGCCCTTGGCGGCTTCCGTCGACAGCGCGCCGGTGACCAGGGCCGACTGGAACAGCAGCTCGGCCTCGAACAGGCCCGCCAGGGCGTTGGCGGTCGAGAACTGGGTGCCGTTGAGCAGGGCCAGGCCTTCCTTGGGGCCGAGCGTCAGAGGCGAGAGGCCGGCCTTCTTCAGCGCCTTGGCGGCCGGCTTGCATTCGCCCTCGACGAAGATCTCGCCGACCCCGATCATGGTCGCGGCCATGTGCGCCAGCGGCGCCAGGTCGCCCGAGGCGCCGACCGAGCCCTGGCACGGGATCACCGGCGTCAGGCCCTGGGCCAGCATCTCCTCCAGCATGCGCACGGTCTCGACCCGCACGCCCGAGGCGCCCTGCGCCAGGCTGGCCAGTTTCAGGGCCATCATCAGGCGGATGACCGGGACCGGCGAGGGCTCGCCGACGCCGGCCGCGTGCGACAGGACGATGTTGCGCTGCAGGGTCTCCAGGTCCGCGTCGCCGATGCGGACGCTGGCCAGTTTCCCAAAGCCGGTATTGATGCCGTAGACCGGCTCGCCCTTGGCCAGGATGCGTTCGACCGCCGCCGCGCTCTCCGCGATCACTGGCCAGGCGTTCTCGGCCAGGCGCGCCGAGGCCCCGCGATAGATCGCCTTCCAGTCGGCCAGCGGCACGTCGCCGGGGTTCAGAACAAGCTTGGTCACTGGCCTCTCCACACGCGCGCATGGAGCGGATTGAAGCCCATGCGATAGACAAGTTCGGCGGGACGCTCGATGTCCCAGAGGGCGAGATCACAGGCCTTGCCGGCCTCCAGCGTCCCGCGATCGTGCAGCAGCCCCAGGGCCCGCGCGGCTTCGCGCGTAACGCCAGCCAGGCACTCCTGGACGGTCATCCGGAAGAGGGTGGCGGCCATGTTCATGACCAGCAGCGGCGAGGTGATCGGCGAGGTGCCGGGGTTGCAGTCGGTGGCCAGGGCCATGGGCACGCCCGCTTCCCGAAGAGCCGCGATCGGCGGGACGCGGGTCTCGCGCGTGAAGTAGTAGGCGCCGGGCAGCAGGGTGGCGACCGTGCCCGAGGCCGCCATGGCGGCGACCCCGGGGGCGTCGAGGTGCTCCAGGTGGTCGGCCGACAGCGCCCCGAACGCGGCGGCCAAGGCGGCGCCGTCGAGGTTCGAAAGCTGCTCGGCGTGCAGTTTGACCGGAAGGCCGTGGGCCTTGGCCGCTTCGAAGACGCGGCGGATCTGGCCAGGGGAAAAGCCGATGCCCTCGCAGAAGCCGTCGACCGCGTCGGCCAGGCCCCGGGCGGCGATGGCGGGGATCATCTTCTCGCAGACCAGGGCGACATAGCCGTCCTTGTCGTCGCGATATTCCGGCGGCAGGGCGTGGGCGCCGAGGAAGGTGGTGCTGACCCCGACACGGCGGATGTCGGCCAGGGTCCGGGCGGCGCGCAGGCTCTTGATCTCGTCGTCGAGGGAGAGGCCATAGCCGGACTTGATCTCGACCGTGGTGACGCCCTCGGCGATCAGGGCGTCGAGGCGGGGCAGGGCGGCCTGGACCAGCTCGTCTTCCGAGGCCGCCCGCGTGGCGCGCATGGTCGAGACGATGCCGCCGCCGGCCCGGGCGATCTCTTCGTACGAGGCCCCGGCCAGGCGCAGCTCGAACTCGTGGGCGCGGTCGCCGGCGAAGACCAGGTGGGTATGCGGGTCGATCAGGCCGGGGGTGATCCAGCGCTCTTCGACATCGATGGTTTCGGGCGCTTCGAAGGCCGGCGCGTCGGTGGCGGGACCAGCATAGGCGATGCGACCGTCCAGGCTGGCGACGACGCCGTCCTCGACGATCCCCAGGCCTTCGCGATCCGGGGCCAGGGTCGCGAGACGGGCGTTGATCCACACCCGATCACAGCGCATGAGCCTGCCTCCGCCAACGCGGACCGTCTCTTGCGGGCCGCTTCAATATGTATAGACATATTTGCGAACGATGAGGCTTGTCCAGTGACCGACGCGCACATTTCCGAGTCTTCCACGGTGGTTTGGTGCGAGAGCGCTCTGCTGGCGGACGGCTGGGCGCGGGGCGTGAAGTTCACCCTCACCGACGGCCGCATCGCCCGCATCGACACCGATACGTCGGTGGGTGACGCTCTCCGCCTTGGCCCCGCCCTGCCGGGCCTGGGCAATGTCCACAGCCACGCCTTCCAGCGCGCCATGGCGGGTCTGGCCGAGACGCGCGGCGACACGGGCGACAATTTCTGGACCTGGCGCGAGGTCATGTACCGCTTCCTGGAGCGGCTGGACCCCGACATGGCCCAGGCCATCGCCGCCATGGGTCAGGTCGAGATGCTGGAGGGCGGTTTCACGCGGGTGGGCGAGTTCCACTACCTGCACCACGCGCCCGACGGCGGCTTGTACGACAACCCGGCCGAGATGGCCGCGCGGATGGCGGCGGCGGCCGAGGAGACCGGGATCGGCCTGACCCTGCTGCCGGTGTTCTACGCACACAGCAACTTCGGCGGCCTGCCGCCGACCGACGGCCAGAAGCGCTTCATCCATGACGTCGACGGCTTCGCGCGGCTGGTCGAGGTCTGTCGCGCGATCGTCGCCGACCTGCCCGAGGCGGTGGTCGGCGTCGCCCCGCACAGCCTGCGCGCGGTCACGGCCGAGGAGCTGGACGCCATCGTCCCGCTGGCCGCCGGCGGCCCGATCCACATGCACGTCGCCGAGCAGACCAAGGAGGTCGACGACTGCCTGGCCGCCACCGGCCAGCGTCCCGTCCGTTGGCTGATGAACCACACCGAGGTGGGCAAGCAGTGGTGCCTGATCCACGCCACCCACATCAACGCCACCGAGACCGAGCGCCTGGCCAAGAGCGGCGCCACCGCCGGCCTGTGCCCGGTGACCGAGGCCAATCTCGGCGACGGGATCTTTCCGACGCCGGACTACCTGGCCGCTGGCGGAAGCTTCGGAATCGGGACGGACTCCAACATCGTGATCGACGCCGCCCAGGAGTTGCGAACCTTGGAATACGCCCAGCGCCTGACCCGCCGGGCCCGCAACGTGCTGGCGGGCGGACCGCGCCGTTCCACCGGCGGCGACCTGTGGCGCGCGGCGACCCTGGGCGGGGCTCAAGCCCTGGGCGTCGGACGCGGCGGCCTGCGGCGCGGCGCGGCGGCCGATTTCATCACCCTCGACACAAGCCATCCGAACATCGTCGGCCGTTCCGGCGACACGCTGATCGACAGCCTGGTCTTCGCCGGCGGCGGGATCGACACTGTCTGGCGGCACGGCAAGCAGCTGGTCTCGGGCGGCCGCCACCACGCCCGCGAGCCGATCAGAGCGCGCTACGTTCAGACCCTGAAGGCCCTGCTGGCGTGACGGGACCGCTGCACCAGCGCATCCGCTCGGACATCGAGGCGCGCATCCGCTCCGGCGAATGGGCGCCCGGCCATCGCGCGCCGACCGAGGCCGAGCTGATGGGCCAGTACGGCTGTTCGCGGATGACGGTGAACAAGGCCATGACCGCCCTGGTCGAGGCCGGGCTGATCGTGCGCCGCAAACGCGCCGGCTCGTTCGTGGCCCGACCACGCGTTCACGCGCCGGTGCTGAACATCCCCGACATCCAGTCCGAGATCGTCGCGCGCGGCGAGGCCTACGCCTTCCGCCTGCTGGCCCGGACGGTGCGCGCCGCCGATCGCGACAGCCCCGAGGAGGTCGAGCTGGCGGCCGGCGGCAAACTGCTGGCGCTGGACGGCGTCCACGACGCCGGCGGCCGGCCGTTCGCCCTGGAGCGGCGGCTCGTCGCCCTGAAGGCCGCGCCCGGGATGGAAGCCGCCGACTTCACCCATGTCCCGCCCGGCGCCTGGCTGCTGGAGCACGTCGCCTGGACCGAGGCCGAGAGCCGCATCAGCGCCGTCAACGCCGACGCAGACGACGCCCGCCTGCTGGCCCTGGACGAGGGCGCGGCCTGCCTCGTCGTCGACCGCCGCACCTGGCGCGAGGGCCAGCACGTCACGAGGGTGCGACAGGTGTTCCCAGGCGAGGCGTACGACCTGGTGGCGCGGTTCGGGCCTGGCACCTGACGCCGAGTCCGGCTTACCTCCTCGCCAAACCGGAGGACGCCCATGGACCTGCACGCGATCGCCATCCCGACCTACGCCCAGATGCTGAAAGGCCTGTCGGCCCAGCTGTCCAGGGGCGAGGCCCATGCCGCCGAGCACGGCCTGGCGCCGGAGAGCCTGATCGGGGCGCGGCTGGCGGCGGACATGTTCCCGCTGTCGACCCAGGTGCGGTTCGTCTGCGTGCAGGCCAGCGATCTGTTGCGCTACCTGACGGGTGCGGACTCGTTCGCCCCGGCCGAGGACGCGACCGACTTCGCCGGCCTGCGGGCCCAACTCGCCGACGCCGCGGCGCGGATCGAGGCGACGCCGGCCTCGGCCTTCGACGGCGCGGCCGAAAAGCCGATCGAGCTGAAGATGCCCAACGGCATCGTCTTCGACCTGACCGGCGAGCAGTTCCTGCGCGACTGGGCCCTGGCCCAGTTCTATTTCCACGTCACGACCGCCTACGCGATCCTGCGCAACCAGGGCGTCCCGCTGGGCAAGCCCGACTGGGTGCCGCACATGTTCGCCTATATCCGTCCCGGCACGCTGCCCGGAGGTTGAGTCCTTCTGGCTACCCCCTGTTCGGGGGATGTCGGTCCCGGGCGCCGGAAACGTAGAACGGCGTTCGGGGGCCAGGTGTGACGCGTGGTGCGGCGAGGGTCCCGGAGGGATCCCGTCATGGCCGAGCCGACACTTCGCGACTTCCAGTTCCTGGTCCAGCTGATGGATGCAGGCCTCATCCAGGCCAGCTTCCGGTTTGCCGACCTGCGCGTTCTTCTGAAGAGCATTGGCGTGCTGACGCCCGAAGTCGACACCGCGCTGGCCATCGTCGAGGCCAATCCGGCGCTGATCAATCTCGGCATCCAGACTTTCAAGGAGGCCCTGAGCAAGTATTCGCTGGATACGCCGATCAGCGCGGCTTTCGGCGGGACGGGCGGCGGGACGGGCGGCGGGACGGGCGGCGGGGGAGCGGTCGCCAATCCGATCACCCTGACCATGGATCAGATCCAGAACGCCTACAAAGCCCTGGCCGGCATCTCGGCCAACTCGTCCAAGGCGCTGTCGGAGTATCTGAGCGGCCCGAACGGTGAAAAGGTGATCAACGCCTTCTACAACGAGATGAAGGAGCTGGCGCAGCTGCAGGCGGACGTCGCGGCGTCCAAGATCACCAAGGCGGTCTTCATCGACAAGCTGGTCGGCTATTCGGTCGACACCTCGGCGCTGGCGCTGCAGGCGATGAACTTCTTCACCGGCAAGACGCCCAGCCAGGCGGCGCTGAACGACCTGATCGACAGCGCCACCAACACCACCGACCTGACCGACTACGCCTATGCGATCTACAACACCTCCAACAAATACATCGAGTTCGCGGTCAACCAGGCCATGAGCGGCGCGGGCGCGGCGTCGTTCAAGACCGCCTATGACAGCCTGTCGTTCCGCGACGCGGTGGTGAAGGCCTATGACGCCATCATCGGCAACGCCAAGGCCGCGGCGGCGGGGATCAATGTCAACGCGGCGATCGACTACATCGTCTCGCAGCAGAGCTACTTCACCGCCTACGGCCACGACGCCCTGGGGGCCAAGGCCGCCATGGCCGGCTTCGTCATGTACGCCGGCATGAACGCCGGGGTCGGGGCCTATGCCGAGTCGACCAAGGCCTTCCTGACCGACGCCTATGACGGCAAGGCCAGCTACGGCGGCGCCCTCGTGGCGGCCAAGGCGAGCATCCCGGCCTCGGCCGACGCGGTGGCTCTGGTCGCCCAGCCGGCCGACCACCACGACGCCGGGGCTTTTGTCTAGGGAGCCTTCGTCTAGGAGGCCTCCTCTAGTCGGGCATCGTTTCGAACACCGTCAGGCCGTCCGGCAGGATCACCCAGTCCGGACGGTCGCGGTCGAACAGGGCCATGGACGGCTTGAACAGGGTCGGGTCGTCCAGGCTGCCGGCGTAGATCGTGTGGCTGTCGTGCAGCCCATGCTCGCCGCCGAAGACGAGGCCCCCACAGGTGGGACACGAATTGCGGGTGGCCTCGCCCCCTCGGAAGGCCCGGCTGCGGTACTGCCGCGCCGGGCCTTTTATGGTCAGGGCCGACGCGGGAAATCCCATGAACGGAATGAAGCCCCCGCCCGACGCCTTGCGGCAGTCGGCGCAGCAGCACAGGCCCATGAAGTCCGGCGCGCGATCGGCCTCCCAGCGCAGAGCGCCGCACAGGCAGCCGCCCTTGAAGGACGCCGTCATCGGCGCGACGCGGCTCTGTTCTTGTCGCCCCCGGAAATCGGGTCCGCGAGCGGTTGGCGCCAGCGATGGAACAGCAGGCCGCCCAGCAGGATGGTCAGGCCCAGCAGGAGGGCGCCGCCATCGAGGCCGGCTTCCTGAAAGCGGACGTCGATCGGAACGGGATGAACATGGACCGGGCCGACTTTGAACGACCAAGGCTCGATCCGGACGGCGCGAGCCATCTCGCCGACCCCCGCCCACAGGGCGAAGATCAAGAGGCCATGGCGTTTCCAGATGTCCTGCATCACAACCTCCGGCGTCGAAGCAGAGTTTGGGTCGGCGCTGGGCGAGCGTCAAGAAAGCTTGAAATCAGCGGGCCGAGAGGATCTGCTCCAGCCTGTCTGGCGTCTGTGTCAGACGCTTCAGGCGCGGATACTTCAGGCCTCCGTGATAGGGGACCCGAACGACGCGAACCCGGTCGTCGGCCTTCACGCTGAGAGCGATCGGGGGCGAGCCCGACTTGGCGGCCGCGGCGATCGCGGCTCGCAGCGCCTCCGGGGTGTAGGGCCTGCCGGCGACCTTGACGATCCGGGTCCCGGCGATGACGCCGGCCCGGAAGAGCGGTCCGTCCCAGAGCGTTTCCTTGACCGCGCCGTCCCAGCCGATCTCCGCGCCCAGCGAGAAGGTCAGCAGGCTGGCCTCGGCGGTCTTCTCATAGGCGGTGACATAGGCGGACGGCCGCGTCTCGAAGACCAGGCGCCAACCCGAACGGGCCAGGCCGTCGAGCGGCGCGCGATCGTGGGCGTCGAGGCGGGCGTCGAGGAAGCCCGCCCAGTCGTAGGGCGTCACCGCGTTCAAGGCGTCGACGACATCCTCGACGTCATAGGTCGAAACGTTCATGTCGCCGTCGTCCACGCCGAAGAAGGCGCGGGCGAAATCGTCCAGCGACTTGGCGCCGTTGGTGCGCTCGCGGATCAGGGTGTCGACGTCCAGCCAGAGCAGCTGGCCTTCCTCGTAGTAGTCGAGCGCGCGTAGCCAACTGGTGGAGCCCGTGCCGCCCGCGGAGTTCATGATGTAGGCGTTCGTCGTGTCCCGCAGGTCGCGCCAGCCGCGCCCTGGGGTGGCCTGGGCGTTGGCCGCGATCAGGGCCAGGCGCTGGCGCATCTGCTCGGGCGAATAGAGGCCCGACCGCGTGGCCAGCGTGTCGCCATAGTACTCGGTCAGGCCTTCATAGACCCAGAGCAGGCTGTTGCGCATCGGCGTCGTATAGTCCGGCGTCCAGAGGTCGGCCGGACGGCGGTGCTTGCCGTTCCAGGCGTGCACATACTCGTGGGCCAGGATGTCCCGGCCGCTGAACGCCGTGTCCCAGGCCGTGAAATAGCCCGCCGAGCTGTAGCCGTTCTCGCTGGACCTCTGATGCTCGGCGCCCAGATAGCCGACCGTGGGGTTCAGGCTGAGCAGAAAGTCGTAGTGATCGAAATTGCGCGCGCCGCCGAACAGCTTGTCGGCCTGCTGGACGAGGCGGCGATGGATCGCGACCTGGGCCGGGGTCGCCTTCAGATCCTTGGGCGCATCGGCGAACACGTTGAGCCGGACCGGGCGCGGCGATCCGGGATCGAGGTCGAAGACCGCCTTGTGGCGCCCGGCATAGACGGGCGAGTCCATCAGGGTTTCGAAGCTCGTGATCGCGAACCGCGTGGTCGCGCCGGTTGTCTCCGCGCCATCCAGAGCGGTGGCGAGGCTCCAGCCGGCGGGGACGGTCAGGGTGGGGCGGACGCGAATACGGCCGACCTCGTGACCGGCGGGATAGAGCGCGACGGCGGTCCACTTCAGCAGGACCAGGTTCGGCGTCACCGCGATCCGCACCGGACCGCCGGGCTGGGCCGTGGGCTGTTCCAGGCGGATGGTCAGGGATTGGACGCCGGGCGGGACGTCCATGTGGAAGGCCGTCATCTCGACCGGGTCGCGCCGCCAGGCCAGCCGCCGCCCGTCATCGGCGGTGATCGAAAAGCCGCTCATCAGCACGATCTGGGCGCTGGGCGAATGTTCTCCCGGGATCCACTTGGGCAGGGAGAGCACCAGAGGGCCTGGTGTCACCGGAAGGGTCTCGGTGACGCGGAACACCTTCCGCGTCGTGTCGCTGACATCGACCTTCAGGTCGATGACGCCCGGATAGTCCACCGCGCGCGCCGCGGGGATCGGCGGCGAGGGCGGAGCGGGCCTGGGACCGGCCAGCGCCGGGACGGCCGCCAGGGCCAGGCACGCGGCCAATACGAGCTTGGGCGTCATGCGGTTTCCTCGCGCGAAGTGGCGGAGCGGTCGCGGATGCGACCGCTCCGGGCCTGGCGTCACAGGCCGCTGGCGCCGCCGAACTTGTGGGTCAGCTGCAGGTAGTAGCTGCGTCCCGTCGAGGAGAACCATGAGGTGTCGTAGTACGGATACCCCGAATAGGTCGGGTCGCGGGGCGGGTCCTTGTCCAGCAGGTTGTCGACGGCCAGGCTCAGGCGGGTGCGGTCGTTGATCTCGTACTGCACGGTGGCGTTGACCATGTAGGTCGCCTTGGTCCAGCCGTCCTCGGCGTAGTTGGGCACCCGGTCGAGGCGCTGGCCGTGCAGGCCGACGCTGAGGCCGTCGAGCGTCCAGTTGATCGTCGCGCTGCTCTTGGTGCGCGGGATGTCATAGCCGCTGTCGAAGGCTAGTTGGTTCTCGATGGGATCGCCCGGGTACTGGCGGCTGGTGTGGTTGTGCACCCAGGTGTGGGCGAGGCTGAAGTTGAACGTCCCCAGGCTGCTGGTCGGCAAGCGATAGTGGACGGCGACGTCGACGCCGGTGGTCCGCTCGGTGGCCACGTTGATGGGGTTGATCGTCACGGTGCTGATCGCGCCCGGCTTGATGGCGGCGGTCAGCGGGTTGCGCTTCACGCGCGCCAGGGCGTCGACGCAGGTCGGCGAGGTGGAGCTGACGGCGGTTCCGGCGGACGTCTTGCCGATCCGGCAGTCGGCTTCCTGGCGCAGGACGCTGTCCAGGCTCATGTCCAGCACGGCGTTGTCCAGCTGAACGCGGAAGTAGTCCACCGAGATGTCGAAGTTGCGGACCGGCGACCAGACCGCGCCGTAGTTGAACGACTTGGACGTCTCGGGCTTCAGCTTGGCGTTGCCCAGGCGCACCTTGACCAGGCCTTCGTCGGCGTAGCTGCAGTCGCCGACGTCCTCGTCCGGCTCCTCGGTGCGGCAGCGGTAGTAGTCGGTGCCCGAGGGGTGACTGATGCCCTCCTTGGCGAACACGTAGTGCAGGTCCGGCGCGCGGAAGCCGGTGCCGTAGGCGGCGCGCAGCAGCAGGGTCTTCACCGGCCGCCATTCGACGCCGCCGTTGTAGGTGAACTTGTCGATCGTATTGCCGCCGTACTTGTAGCTGTCGTAGCGGCCGGCGGTGGACAGCTCGAGGCTGCTCAGCAGCGGCGCGCGGAACTCGTAGCCGGCACCCCAGTGGTCGCGCGAGCCCGAGCCGTCGGCGTCGCGCAGATTGTAGTAGTAGTTCACCGTGGCCAGCGGATCGAGGCCCAGCTTGTAGGACTGGTGGCCGTATTCGGCGACCGCCGCGAAGCCGACCGGGCCGGCGGGCAAGTGGAACAGTTCCGCCTGGTTGATCTGGAAGGACACGCCCTGCTGCCGGGCGACCGGCTTGTAGGTCGTGCGGGCGGTGATCGAGTCGAACTCGGCCGTGGTCAGGGGCTTGTAGAGGCGCGCCGGATCGGCGTTGAAGATCGGATAGCCGCTGTCCGCGTCGACGCCCAGTTGGGAGCCCAGGAAAAGAGCGGTGGCCTTGGAGGTCACCACCTTGGGCCAGCTGATCGAGGAACGGTGCTGGCTGAAGTTGTAGAAGGCCTCGTAGTCCCAGCCGCCGCCCAGCGAGCCCTTCACGCCCGGCGTGATGCTGAAGGTCTTAGAGACGTTCTTGATGAAGCCCTTGTTCAGCCCGCCCATCTCCTCGGGCGTGAACTGACGATGCCAGAGATCCAGCGCGCCGATGAACTGGTTGTAGAAGATGCCGTCCTCGCTGCCGTTGGCGTCCTGGTACTCCCAGCTCAGGACGTCCTGGAACTGCCGGGTGCGGCTGTAGCCCGCCGAGATGTCGGCGAAGAACGAGAGGGTGTCGCGGGGGGCGTAGTTGAGCGAGGCGACGACGTTGGCGCTCTTGCGCTCGCTGACGATCGTGCCGTAGCCGATCGAGCTGTAGCTGCCGCAGTAGAAGCCGGGATCGCCGTCGGGACCCCAACCGGGGCGGCTGACATATTCGATCGACCCGTCATTGAGCTTCGAGAGCGCCTTGCAGGTGTTCGCGCCCGGATCGATGTAGACCTCTTCGGTCGGCTCCATCCGCATGAAGTCGCGCCGCGCGATCGCCGTGCGCTTGGTCGGGCTGTCCTTGGTGCTGTCCTGAATGTCGCGGTCATAGGCCCAGACCGGACGCTGATTGACGAACTCGCCGCCGATCACCAGGTCGAAGTTGTCCTTGGAATAGCCGCTCGAGATGTTGACGCGCTGGCTGGCGCCGCCGCCGTGCTCGTATCCGCCGAAGGTCACGTCGACCGTCGTGCCGTCGACCTTCTTCTTCAGATTGAAGTTCACCACGCCCGAGATGGCGTCCGAGCCGTAGACGGCCGAGGCGCTGCCGCTCAGCACCTCGATGCGGTCGATCATGCCCAGCGGGATCGACGAGGTGTCGGTGAAGGCGCTCTTGCCGTTGTAGGGCAGCGGGAAATCGGCGATGCGGCGGCCGTTGACCAGCACCAGCGTATGGTTGGGACCCAGGCCGCGCAGGTCGACCTGCTGGGCGCCGGGCGTCCAGTCCATGCCGCTGGACGATTGCTGGGTCTGGGTTTCGCCGCCGTTCTGGGTCAGGGCGCGCATGACGTCCGGGACGCTGTTGAAGCCCGCGGCCTTGATGTTGTCGCTGGTGATGACCGTGACGGGGGCGGGGCCTTCGGTCGCGACGCGAGGGATGCGCGAGCCGGTGATCACCAGCGTCTCGACGGCGTCGTCGCTGGTGGTCGACGTCGTCTGCGCGGCCGCCTGGCCGACGATCAGAAGGCCGGCCGCGCCAGCCAATGCGCTGGCGCGAAGAAGATGCGTCTTCATGGATATCCCCCTTTTTTGTTGCGCCGACGGTCCTGTCCTGGGTGCTCAGCACCTCGGCGTTGCTCCGAGATTGCATCCATTTGGATCGCGGCTTTCGCAGATTGAAAGCCGGAAATGACAGATTGTCAAAATTTATAGACATATTGCTCGCAACATGCAGCAATTTGGTCATAGCGCCTCGATACTGGGCGCTATGGCGATCCTGGCGCCGAAACGCGCCAAGACGGATCGAGAAAACGCGCCGAGCGGTTAGGCTCGGTCTGAACGGAGGAAGCCGGATGGTTCGATTTGCGTCCGCGATGGCCATGGCCGCGCTGCTCATGGGCGCGAGCGTCGCGCACGCGGCGACGCCGGCGGGGCCTGACGCCGTCGGGCCGGGCTACGAGTACTATATGATCGGCGACGTGAACGCGCCCACGCCGGGAAAGACCGGGCCGCTGCTGGGATTGTTCGGCGGCGGCGACTGGCCGGTCGACGCCTTCCGGACCTTCGTCAAGCAGTCTGGCGGCGGCCACATCGTCGTGTTGCGCGCCCGCGGGGGCCGCGAGTTGCAGGACGAGATCTATAACGACGTCGGCGGCGTGGTCTCGGTCGAGACCCTGGTGATCCGCGACGAAGACGCTGGCGAAGATCCCAAGCTGCTGGCCATTATCGCGCGCGCCGACGGCATTTTCTTCGGCGGCGGCGATCAGAGCAACTATGTGCGCGCCTGGAAGGGCACGGCGCTGAACAAGGCGCTGGACGCTCACGTCAAGGCCGGCAAGCCGATTGGCGGCACCAGCGCG
Organism: Caulobacter sp. GW821-FHT05F04; assembly: GCF_059419665.1. Lineage (NCBI taxonomy): Bacteria > Pseudomonadati > Pseudomonadota > Alphaproteobacteria > Caulobacterales > Caulobacteraceae > Caulobacter > Caulobacter sp. GW821-FHT05F04. The sequence continues at coordinate 697,668 of NZ_JBWKSF010000001.1, read as the reverse complement.
GGGCTGGCGGTGTTGGGCGGCTATGTCTATGGCTGCCTGGACTCGATCAGCCTGACCTCGCCGGACGCGCTGAAGAACCCGACCGGGGCCAGCGTCACGCTGGTGCGCGACTTCCTGCACCTGCCGTATCTCTCCAAGGTCGTCACCGACACCCACTTCGACAAGCGCGATCGCCAGGGGCGTCTGGTCACCTTCGTCGGGCGGCTGATCCAGGAAGAGAACGACACGACGATCACCGGGCTGGGCGTGGACGAGGCCGGCGCCATGCTGGTCGACGGAGACGGGGTCGGTCGTTACTACGGCCCCGGTCACGCTTGGCTGGTGCGTCCCCTGAAGAAACCCGCCACCATCATCGCCGGACAGCCGCTGACCTACGCGTCGTTCCCGATTGTCGGGCTGGGACCCAACAGCACGCTCGACTTCAAGACATTCAAGGTCACCAAGCCGGACTTCACCATCACCGCTCGCGTCGACAAGGGAACGCTTGTCCGCAGTGATCGATAAGATCCGACCGACCGCCAGACCGAGATCAAGATGACGCTTCAGACTCTTCGCCGTTTCGCCTCTTTCGCCCTCTGCGGCCTCGCCCTCTCCACGTCGGCGCTGGCCGCTCCCGCCATGGCGGGCGACAACGCGCCCAAATGGTCGCTGGCCGTGCACGGCGGCGCGGGCGTGCTCGAGCGCGGAGAACTGACGCCCGAGAAGGACAAGGCCTTCCGCGCCGGACTGGACGCCGCGCTCGAGGCGGGCGCCAAGATCCTGAAGGCGGGCGGCTCCAGCCTCGACGCCGTCGAGGCCGCCGTGCGGGTGCTGGAAGACAATCCTCTGTTCAACGCCGGCAAGGGCGCGGTCTTCACCGCCGAAGGGCGCAATGAACTGGACGCGGCGATCATGGACGGCGCCACCTTGAAGGCCGGGGCGGTCGCCGGCGTGACGCGCACGCGCAACCCCGTCAGCCTGGCCCGCGCGGTCATGGAGAAGTCGCCGCACGTCCTGCTGGCCCGCGAGGGCGCGGATCAGTTCTCCAAAGAGAAGGGCCTGGAGCAGGCGCCTCCCGAGTACTTCTATACCGAGGAGCGCTGGAAGCAGCTGCTGGCCTGGCGCAAGGATCACCAGGCCATGTTGGATCCCACCCACCTGTTCGGCACGGTCGGCGCGGTGGCCCTGGACCAGGCCGGCCACGTCGCCGCCGCCACCTCGACCGGCGGCATGACCGGCAAGCGCTGGGGCCGGATCGGCGACAGCCCGATTATCGGCGCGGGGACCTACGCGCGTGACGGGGTCTGCGCGGTGTCGGCCACGGGCTCGGGCGAATATTTCATTCGGGAAAGCGCCGCGCGCCAGGTCTGCGACCGGCTGGCCTGGAAGGGTGAAACCGTCCAGCAGGCCGCGGACGGAACCATGGCCTCGATCACCAAGATCGGCGGCGACGGCGGCCTGATCGCCATGGACGGCCAGGGCCGGGCGGCGTTCGGCATGAACGATCTGGGCATGTATCGTGGGGCGATCTCCGCGGCGGCGCCGACGCCGCGCACGGCGATCTACGCCGACGAGCCTTCGCCGCGCTGACGCGATCGCCAACAGGGGGACGGGCGTGACCAAATCGGATGACAAGGGCCTGAGCGACGTCGACCGGCGCCTTCTGGCCATGCTGCGGGCGGATTCGCGCCAGCCGGTGACCAAGCTGGCGAGCGACCTGGGCCTGTCGCGCGCCAACGTCTACGCCCGCCTCAGCCGCTTGGAGGAGGAGGGGATCATCGGCGGTTACACGGTGCGGCTCGGCGATCCCTACGACCGGCGGCTGATCCGCGCCCAGGTGATGATCAAGGCCCTGCTCAAGCACGCCAAGGCCATCGAGGAGGCTTTGGCCGCCATACCGGAGCTTTCGGCGCTGCATGCGATCAGCGGCGAATACGACCTGATCGCTGTGGTCGAGGCCGAGACCGTGGGCGAACTGAACGCGCTGATCGACCGCATCGGGGAAATCGAGGGAATCGAACGGACGACCTCGTCGATCCTGCTGGCGACGAAGGTCCTGCGCTGACGCGTATCGGCGACGATTTCTCTCGCCGAACCCCGGCAAGTCGTCCGTTTCCTGGGGTCTCGCCAGCATAACCTCTCCACCAAGCCTCAGTGGAGAGAGACCTTGAGCCTCGAGCAGATCCATACCGGACCAGGCTTCCTGGGCGCGGCCGCCGACGCCGGAGACGCCGCCGCCCATCGCGCGCACGTCATGCTGCGGCTGGCGCGGCGCGACATGGACGCGGTGGAGCGACTCTTGGCGGAGGTCGCCGGACTGACCGCCCTGCACCAGATCACCGGCGAGTACGACCTCGTCGCGATCGTCGAGGCCGCCCATGCCGAGGCGCTGGACGACCTGATCGACAGGATCAGCGGGCTGAGCGGCGTTCGCGCGGCCATGGCCTCGCGTCTTCTGCCGGCGCTCCGGTCATCCAGCGCCCGATCGTTCGCCGCGTAACCGGCCGTCGCGCCGCCCTTCATGCGCCTGTGTCACTTCACAACGCGCCAAAACGAGAGCCTGCCGTGGACTTTCCCTATCCGTGCCTGATGTTCCTCGCCGACGTCGATCGCGTCAGCGCCAAGACCGCCCTGGGGGTGGCCTATTGGCGGCCCGACGCCTGCGTCGCCCAGCTTCGGCTGGAAGGCTGCGAGGTGGACCTCGGCCTGCCCGACATGACCCCCGGCGCGGCCAAGGCGGCCGGCGCGCGCTCGTTGCTGATCGGCGTGGCCAACGCCGGCGGCTATATTCCCCCGCACTGGGAAGCCGTGCTGATCGAGGCGCTGGAGGCCGGATTGGACCTGATCTCCGGGCTTCATACCCGCCTGGCCAGCCTGCCGCGCGTTCGGGAGGCGGCCGAGCGGCTGGGGCGGCGCCTGCTGGAAGCGCGCGAGCCCGATCCACGCTTCAATGTGGTCGGCGAAGGCGTCAAACGCGGCGGCCAGCGCTTGCTCACGGTCGGCACGGACTGCGCCGTGGGCAAGATGTACGCGGCCCTGGCCATCGCCAAGGAACTGAAGGCGCGCGGCGTGAGCGCCGATTTCCGCGCCACGGGCCAGACCGGCATCTTCATCGCCGGATCCGGCGCGCCGATCGACGCCATCGTCTCGGACTTCGTGGCCGGCGCGGCCGAGGTCCTCAGCCCGGCGGCGAGCGAGGATCATTGGGATATCGTCGAGGGGCAGGGATCGCTGTTCCACCCGGCCTATGCGGGGGTCTCTCTGGGGCTGCTCCATGGCAGCCAGCCGGACGCCCTGGTGGTCTGCCATGACGCCACGCGCACGGCGATCGACGGTCTGGAGGCCTTCCCCACGCCCAGCCTCGCCGAGGCGATCGAGTTGAACCTGCGGCTCGCCCGGCTGACCAATCCGGCCGTCCGCGTCGCGGGCGTCTGCATCAATACCTCGCGCCTGTCGCCCGAGGCCGCCGCGGCGTATCTGAGCGAAGCGGCCGCAGAGTTGGGCGTTCCCTGCTGCGACCCGGTGCGGACCGGCGTGGCGTTGATCGTCGACGCGCTCCTGGCGGGATCGGTTCGCCGGGGCGCGGCCTGATGCGCCTGACCGCGAGGTCGCGGGTTCACGCGCTGATCGAGCCCTTTGTCATCGCGCGGAAGACCTACACCGAGGCGCTGGTCGTCGAGGTCGAGATCGAGGCGGACGGCGTTATCGGGCGCGGCGAGGCGGCGGGAGTCGACTATCGCGGCGATACGCCCGACCGGATGCTGATCCAGTTGCGGGAGCTGGCGGAAGGATTGGAAGCCGGCGAGCGCCTGGACCGTGACGTCCTGGCCCGGCGCCTGCCGCCCGGGGGCGCCCGCAACGCGGTCGACTGCGCGCTGTGGGATCTGGAGGCCAAGCAATCGGGCGTGTCGGCCGCCGCGCGCGCGGGCCTGGCGCCGCCGCGCGCCATCGAGACCTTCGTCACGCTGGGCATGGACTCGCCCGCGGCCATGGGGGCCAAGGCCGCGCGCTGGGCCGAGCGCTACCCGGAGCTGAAGGTCAAGCTGGGCGACGCCGACGACATGGCGCGGCTGGAGGCGATCCGCGCCGCCGCGCCGCGGGCTCGCCTGATCGCCGACGCCAATCAAGGCTGGACGCTGGCGCAGCTCAACGATCGCGCGCCGCGCATGACGCGCCTGGGCGTGGAACTGCTGGAACAGCCGCTCCCGGTCGGACGTGACGACGAGCTTCTCGACTATCGCGGCGCCGTGCCCCTGTGCGCCGACGAGTCGTTCGACGATCGAGCCGACCTCGACCGCATCGTGGGCCGCTACGCGTTCTGCAATATCAAGCTGGACAAGGCGGGCGGGCTGACCGAGGCGCTGGCCGTCGCGACAGCGGCGCGCGAACGCGGCCTGCGGCTCATGGTCGGCTGCATGGAGGGCACGTCGCTAGGTATCGCCCCGGCGCTGCTGCTGGCCCAGGGCTGCGAGATCGTAGATCTCGATTGCCCGATGCAACTGGTCCGCGACGTCGACGGCGGCTTCGGCTACCGGGATGGCTGGCTGCGCCCAAACGGGCCGGACCTCTGGGGCTAGGTCTCGAGATCCTCGGCCGTCGCCAGCAGCGCCGCCAGGTCAAGGCTGGCTTCGCCCTTCAGCTTCTTGGTGACCGGCAGGGTCACGTAGTCGAACGAGACGTTCAGGGTGTCGAGCATGTGCTCCATGATGGTCTGATAGTGCTCGATGCCGAAGGCGGCCACCGTGATCAGATAGTCCACTCCGCCCAGCACGGCCTGGCAGCCGATGACATTGGGCAGGCCGGCGATCCCGGCCTCGAAGACCTTGGCCTTGGCGTACGAATAGTCGGTCAGTTTGATCTGCACGACGAAGGTCGAGAGCTTGGCCAGGCGGCCCAGATCGACCTCGGCGTGGTAGCCGCGGATGATCTTGGACTTCTCCAGCCTTTTCATGCGCTCCCAGCAGCGCGACGCCGACAGCCCGACCAGCTCGCCCATCGCGGCCTTGGTGACTCGCCCCTGGCGTTGCAGCAGCGCCAGGATCTTGATGTCGATCCGGTCCAGGTCCTTGCGCTGATCGTTCATGAGCCGTCCTTGATGATCGTCGTTCCAGGCTTAGCGCAACGGCGGCGGTAAAGGTAAGCGCCAGCGCCGGGGCCCGGGAGAGCTCCTCGCGTCCCGGGTGGCGGAAACGACGGAAACCTTCGCCGGCGCACGCTAGACTCGCGCAGGCAACAGAGCATGGGCGCATGAGATTTCACCTGTTCGGTTCGGCCCTGGGTCTGGGGATCGCGTGTCTGCTGGCGTCGAGCGCCCTGGCCTCGACGCTGATCGTCCACGCCAAGGTGATCGATGGGTCCGGAAAGCCGGCTCGCGACGCGAGCGTCCGGATCGACAAGGACCGGATCGTCGCCGTCGGCCAACTCAAGCCCGCGCCGGGAGAGGCTGTCGTCGACGCCAAGGGCCTGACCCTGGCGCCCGGCTTCATCGACGCCCACAGCCATCACGATCGGCTGGCGGACAAGACGCCGGACATGGCGATGCTGACCGCCCAGGGCGTCACCACCATCGTGGTCGGGCAGGACGGTGAGTCCGCCCTGCCGCTGAAGACCTATTTGGAGCAACTGGCGCGCTCGCCCCTGGCCGTCAACGTCGCCTCCTACACCGGTCACGGCAGCCTGCGCGCCCGCGCCATGGGCCAGGACTACAAGCGTCCGGCCACCTCGGCCGAGATCGCGCGGATGCGGGACGACCTCGCCGAGGACCTGCGCGCGGGTTCGCTGGGGCTGTCCACGGGACTGGAATACGATCCCGGCATCTACGGAACGCCGGAAGAGGTGGTGGCCCTGGCCAAGACGGCGGCGGCCGGCGGCGGACGCTATATCAGCCATATGCGCAGCGAGGACGTGAAGCTGGACGCGGCGATCGACGAGATCATCGCCATCGGCCGCGAGGCCAAGCTGCCCGTTCAGATCTCGCACCTGAAGATCGGCCTGGTCGACCGCTGGGGCGACGCGCCCGCGATTCTCGCCAAGCTGGACGCCGCCCGCGCCCAGGGCGTGAACATCACCGCCGACGTCTATCCCTACGGCTACTGGCAGAGCAATCTGTCGGTGCTGCTGCCGGAGCGGAACTTCGAGGACCGGGCCGCCGCGCGGTTCGCCCTGACCAAGCTGACCACGCCCGAGGGCCTGCGGATCGCCGTGTTCGCGCCGGATCCCTCCCTTGTCGGCAAGTCGATCGCCCAGATCGCGGCTGAGCGCCACGCGGATCCCATCGAGACCTATCTGGCGCTGACGCGCCAGTCGGAGGCCTATCGCGCCGCCCATCCGGAGGTCGAGCGCGTGGACGCCGTGATCGGCTCGGCCATGGCCGAGCCCGACATCGCCGCCTTCATCGCCTGGAAGCACTCGGTGATCTGCTCCGATGGCATGACGCACGGCCTGCATCCCCGGGGCTTCGGGGCCTTCGCCAAGATCCTGCGCGTCTATGTGCGGGAGAAGCATCTGCTGACCCTGGAGCAGGCCGTGCACAAGATGTCGGCTCAGACCGCCGCCCAGCTCGGCTTGGCCGACCGAGGGACGATCGCGCCGGGTCTTCAGGCCGACCTGGTGCTGTTCGATCCCGCGCGGATCACGGACCATTCGGATCTGGACCACCCCAACGCCGTGGCGACCGGCGTCCGCACGGTCTGGGTCAACGGCGTCGTCGTGCTCGACAAGGGCGTCCCGACCTCGGCGCGACCTGGACAGGTGGTGCGCCGGGCCGGCTGGCGACCGGGCGGCTAAGCCGCCTCCGTCATCTTGAAAATGCCCTGAGCGTTGCCGCTGTCGAACCTCAGGTCCAGCCGTTCGACGCCATCCTTGTCGGCGAAGCGGTCGCGGCTGATGAACTCGTGGAAAGAGCCGGGGACGGTCCGGGCTTCCTCGCCGGCGTCGGTGACGAACGTGCGCGTGACCGGCTGGGCCTTGAAGGCGGTCTGGCGCACGCGGCCCGAGCCCGAGATCTCGACGGCGTCCTTGATCGGACGACCCAAAGCCTTCTGGGCGTCGGACACGGCGTCGACGTCGGGAACGCGGTCGGTGGCGTGGTTGAAGGCCTGGCCCTCGGTGGCGATCCAGGCGGCCTCGGCCGATTCCGCCTTCAGCGCCTCGTAGTGCTCCAGGCGCAGCGGGCCGTGGGTGCGGGCGAAGGCGGCGATCACCTCCGGCAGGGCCGCGCGCGCCTGATCCAGATCACAGACGCCCTCGGCGGCGAAGGCCTCCAGGGCGGTCCTGGCCGCCTTGCCCAGAGCGTCGGCCGAGGAGTCGAACACCGCGTGGGCGATGACCTGGAACGCCGGCGAGAAGCGCTGGACATGCAGTTCGCTGACGAAGAACTGCGGGATCGCCTCGGGCAGGTCGCGGTGGGCGTAGGCCCGGCCGGTCATCTTCAGACGGTCCAGCGGGTAGAGGTCGGCCACCCCATAGCCCAGCGGCTCGAGGATCCGAGCGAAGGCCTGGTGACCGGCCGGCAGGGCCCCGGTCGGGCCGTCTCCGAAGTCGATCGTGCGCAGGGCGCCGTGGTCGAACAGGATCCGATGTCCCTCGGCCCGGCGCTCGGTCACATAGGCCGCGCCCAGGGGCACGCGGTTCATGACGTCGTGAAACAGCACCGCGTTCAGGGCCATGGCGAAGACCGCGCGCGAGACCGGTCCATCGGTCTCCCCGGCCAGGGCGGGGGCGATCTCCAGGACGTCCAGGATCGCGGCGGCCGCCTTCTGGCCCAGGGCCGAGACGACGAGGGAGGAAAGGTGCGACATGGTTCGAGGGCCTCAGACGTCGAAGGTCACGCCCTGCGCCAGGGGCAGGGTGGTTCCGTAGTTGATGGTGTTGGTGGCGCGGCGCATGTAGGCCTTCCAGCTGTCGGAGCCGGCCTCGCGCCCGCCGCCGGTCTCCTTCTCGCCGCCGAACGCGCCGCCGATCTCGGCGCCGGAGGGGCCGATATTGACGTTGGCGATGCCGCAGTCGCTGCCTTCGGTCGACACGAACAGCTCGGCTTCGCGGACATTCAGGGTGAAGATCGACGATGACAGGCCCTGGGCCACGTCGTTCTGGGAGGCGATGGCGTCGGCCAGGTCGGCGTAGCGCATGACGTAGAGGATCGGCGCGAAGGTCTCGTGCTGGACGATGTCGGCCTGGTGGTCGATCTCGACCAGGGCGGGGGCGACGTAGTAGGCGTCCGGCCCGGCGATGTCGACGCGGGCCCCGCCGGTGATCTTGCCGCCGGCCGCGCGAGCCTGCTCCAGGGCGTCCCGCATGGCGTCGAAAGCGGCCTTGTCGACCAGGGGGCCGACCAGCACGCCGCTCGCCCGCGGATCGCCGACGGGAACGGTGGGATAGGCGGCCTTCAGGCGGGGGACGAAGGCGTCATAGACGCTGTCATGCACGAACAGGCGACGCAGCGTGGTGCAGCGCTGGCCCGCCGTGCCCATGGCGGCGAAGGCCACGCCCCGCAGGGTCAGGTCCAGGTCGGCCGACGGCGCGACAATGGCGGCGTTGTTGCCGCCCAGCTCCAGCAGGGCGCGGGCGAAGCGGGCGGCCAGGCGGGGGGCCACCTGTCGGCCCATGGCCGTCGAGCCGGTGGCCGAGACCAGCGGAATCTTGGGATGGTCGACCAGGGCCTCGCCCACCGCGCGGCCGCCGATCAGCAGCGTGGACAGGCCGTCAGGGGCGTCCGAGCCGAACTTGGCGCGGGCCTTCTCGAACAGGGCCTGGACGGCCACGGCCGTCAGCGGGGTCTTTTCCGAAGGCTTCCAGACCACGGCGTCGCCGCAGACGAAGGCCAGGGCCGCGTTCCACGACCAGACCGCGACCGGGAAGTTGAAGGCGCTGATGACGCCGACCACGCCCAGCGGGTGCCAGGTCTCCATCATCCGGTGCGACGGGCGCTCGGTGGCCAGGGTCAGGCCGAACAGCTGACGCGACAGGCCGGTGGCGTAGTCGCAGATGTCGATCATCTCCTGCACCTCGCCCAGGCCCTCGGAGGTGACCTTGCCGGCCTCCAGGGTGACCAGGGCGGCCAGGTCGGCCTTGGCGGCGCGCAGTTCCTCGCCCAGCAGGCGGACCAGCTCGCCCCGACGCGGGCCGGGGATCTTGCGCCAGGCGAGATAGGCCTGGTGGGCCCTCTCGATCGCCAGGGCGGCTTCGTCGGGGGTGTGCTCGCGCAAGCGGGCCAGGACCTCGCCGGTGACCGGCGAACGGGCGGCCAGGGCGCCCCCGTCGAGAACGACGGGATCGACGCCCAGGCGCGTCAGCAGGGCGCGCGCGTCGGCGATAGCGGAGGGCAGGGTGGTCATCGGGAGTCCTGGCAAGAGAGAGGGCGGAAGGGGGCGGGCGCCAGCCGGATGCTGGCCGATCCCCGCCCGAACACGGCCGCTACTGCGGCAGCGTAGTCCTGTATGGCGCGCGGCGTGAAGCGGTCGTAGGCGTCCTGCACGGCGCGGCCCAGGCCATGCTCGCCGCTGAAGCTGGCGGAAAAGCCGTCGACGGCCAGGGTCAGCACCGCCTCGCGCAGGGCCGCGCGGCGGATCGGATCGGCTGGTCCCACCAGGTTGAAGTGGATCCCGCCGTCGGCCACGTGGCCGAAGTCGCACAGCGCGTAGTCGGGAAAGTCGGCGGCCAGCATCGCCGTGGCCTCGGCCCGGAAACGCGCCAGGTCGCGGCGGCGGAAGCTGAGATCGAAGCCGATCACCGCGCCGCTGGCCCGCAGGCCTTCCGAAAGAGAATGGCGCAGAGCCCACATCTTCGGCGGCGGGCCGAACAGGGCGTCGGCCAGCGGGGCGTCGTCGCGTTCCAGCAACGGAACGGCGATCTGCTGGAGCGTCTCGTCCAGGCTGGGCTCGCCGTCGCGGGGCGACCACGAGCGGGTCAGCTCGACCAGCACCGCGTAGTCGGGTATCCCGCCAACGAACGGGTTGGCGAGAGACGCAACGTGAGCGATGGCGCGTTCCATGGCCGCCTTGGACATGCCCTCGAACGCGGTCAGCATCGTCCCGGCCTCGGCCTCGAAGGCGCACAGCAGCGGCAGCACCGCGTCCATATCGCGCGGAATCAGCAGGGCCGCGGCCGTCTGGCGCGGGCGGTGGTGGACCTCGACCGTGACCTTGGTGATCACCCCGAACGCCCCGCAGCCGCCGACGAACAGCTGGCGCAGCGCGATCGCGGCGTTGTCCTTGCGCAAGCCGTGCGACAGCGTCAGCACCGTGCCCGCCGCGTCGGGCAGCACGACTTCCAGACCCAGCACGTGGCGGCGCATGTCGCCATAGCGCAGGAACCGCGCGCCGCCGGTGTTGGTGGCCGCCATGCCGCCCAGGCTGGGATCCGCGCCCAGGTCGATGGGCAGGAACAGCCCGTACGGCTCCAGGGCCGCGTTGAGGGTCGACAGACGCACGCCAGCGCTCACCGTGGCCGTGCGATCGGCGGCGTCGATTGCGAGCGTGGTGGTCAGGCGATCGAGCGACACGACCAGATGTTGGCCGCTGGCGTCCGGCGTCGATCCCTCTGCCAAGCCGGTATTGGCGCCTTGCGGCACGAAGGCCAGGCCCTCGCGCACGCAGTAGCCGATGACGGCCGAGACCTCGGCGGTGGTGGCCGGCCGCACGACCGCCGCCGCCAGGCCCTTGGCGTAACGGGCCGGCGTCTCGTAGGCGGCGGGATCCGACGCCAGGCCGGAGGGACCGACGAGGGCTTCGAGCGCGGCCAGATGGCGAGAACTCAGCACGTCAGGCGGCGAGGTCTTCGGCCTGGCTCGGGGCGTAGCGTCGCCCGAAGCGATTGGCCAGGAAGTCGGCCAGGGCCACGTCCTCCTGGCGGACGAACCCGGCGGACGGCAGCTTGCCTTCGGCCAGCAGGTCCAGCACCGCGCAGATGCCCGCCGCCGTGGTGATCTGGATGGCGCTGCGGGGACGGCCGCCGATCTGGGCGCCGTAGATCTTCTGGGCGTAGGTCTCCTGCATCAGCCGGCCGCCGCGCAGGCCGCTGACGCTGGCGAAGACGATGACCACGTCCTGCAGGGTCGCGGGCAGGGCGTTCTCCAGGATGTCCTTGAGCACGTCGCGCCGCTCGCGCAGGCGCAGGTCGTGCAGCAGCGCCTTCATCAGGGCCGCATGGCCCGGATAGCGTATCGTGCGGTACGATAGATTGCGGACCTTGCCATCCAGGGTCTCGCAAAGGCCGCCCAGCCCGCCCGAGGTGTTGAAGGCTTCGTACAGCACGCCGTCCAGGGCGAACTCCTCGAGGTCCTCCAGCGGCTGGGTCTCGCGGCGCACGCCGCCGACGATGGCCTCGCACGGCTCGCAATACTCGTTGATCAGACCGTCCGTCGACCAGGTCAGATTGTAGTTGAGGGCGTTGGAGGGAAACTTCGGCAGGGCGCCCACGCCCATCCGCACGTCGTGTAGTTCGTCGAACCGCCGGGCCAGATCGTAAGCGGCGATGGTGATGAAGCCCGGCGCCAGGCCGCACTGCGGCGCGAAGGCGCTGCGGGCGTCCTTGGCCAAGGCCTTGACCGCGCGCGTGCTGGCCACGTCCTCGGTGAGGTCCAGATAGTGGGCGCCGGCGGCCTTCGCCGCGCGGGCGATGGCGACGGTCAGGCTGAAGGGGGCGGCGCTCAGCACCGCGAACTTGCCGGCCAGCAGACGGTCAAGGGCCGCCTCGTCGGTGATGTCGACCCTGATCTTGTTCACCGCGGCGGTGGTTTCCAGGCGCTCCAACGCCTGGGCCGAGGCGTCGGCCACGGTCACCGCGTAGTCGCCGCACCCGGCCAGCATTTCGGCGATCATCGACCCGATCTTGCCGCCTCCAACAACCACGACCTCTTTCATGTGTCCCATTCTCCCCGCGACAGACGCGGACACATGATGCGAGGCGCATAAGCGATTCATAGTGGCGCTATCGTCGAAATGCCGTGAAAATATCGGCGAAATGCAGGGGAATATAGGCGAAGTGACGATCGACGCCATCGACCAGAAACTGCTCGCCGCGCTGCGCGAGAACGGCCGGGCCGCCACCGCCGACCTCGCCCGCCGGGTGGGGCGGTCCCGCACGACGGTCCAGAGCCGGATCGAGCGCCTGGAGCGCGAGGGGATCATCGTCGGCTATGCCGTTCGCCTGGCGCCCGACCACGAGCATGGCGCCGTGCGCGCCCAGGTGATGATCAAGGTCGCGCCCAAGGAGAGCCGCGCCGTGGAAGCGGCGCTGCGGGCCATTCCCGAGGTGCGGGTCCTGCATTCGGTCAGCGGCGACTTCGACATGATCGCCGTGGCGGCCACCACCAGCGTCGCGCGGATGGACGAGGTGATCGATAGCATCGGCCATCTGCCGGGCGTCGAGCGCACGACCTCCTCGATAATCCTGTCGACCAAGTTCGACCGTTAGAACTGGGCGGCCTGTTCACGCCGTAAGCCGCGCTCGCGAGAAACCAGACTGTTACGGAGAACCGTCCTGATGGCTGTTGGGGGCAGATGGGCAACGACGGCGGCGTTCGGTCGACCGGTGCTAAGTCCTGGCGGATCGGCGGCCGGCGCGAAGTGCGGGATTGCGTTGCTGATGAAAGCGCCGCCGAGCGCAATGAGGACGGCGCCCACGATCGATCCTTGCCTGTTCAAAATGTAGGCGCCAGGCTCGTTGTGCGGCCTGGGGCGTCAAGGCCGGTTCCTGCGCGAGCGTTTAGGGTCCTAGGCAGGTGGCATGCGCGTGCTTGTCATTGATCCCGACCCTGCCCGAGCCGCTCTTGTCGCCGAGGGTTTACAGGGTGTGGATCCCCTGGAGGTCAAGCAGGCCGCGGCCTTCGACGAGCGCGAGGTGCAGGCCTTCGCGCCAGACGTCGTTGTGATCGCGTCGGATAGCCCGGATCGTGACACCCTCGAAAGCCTGCGCGAGGCGTCACAGACCAATCCCCGTCCGGTGGTGATGTTCGTCGACCGCTCCGAGCCGGGCCTGGCCGAACAGGCGGTGCGGGCCGGCGTGGCGGCCTATGTCGTTGACGGCCTCGCCCCGGCCCGGGTGCGCCCCATCCTCGATGTCGCCATGAGCCGCTTCGCCCTGACCCAGCAGCTGCGGGGCGACCTCGCCAAGGCCAAGGCGGACCTGGAGTCGCGCAGGACCGTCGAGAAGGCCAAGGGCCTTCTGATGAAGGAGCGCGGCCTGGACGAGGACGGCGCCTATCGCCTGCTGCGCAAGCTGGCGATGGACAAGGGGCGGCCGATCGGATCGGTGGCCGCCGACCTGCTGGCCTTCGCCAATATCCTGAAGGGCGACGCGTCGTGAGCGGGTTGGCCGATCTGCGCCTGGGGTTCATTCCCCTGACCGACTGCGCGCCGCTGATCGTGGCCCGGACGCTTGGCCTGTTCGCCGAGGAGGGGCTCCAGGTCGAGCTCAACCGCGAAGCCGCCTGGGCGACGATCCGCGACAAGGTGGCGGTTGGAGCCCTGGACGGCGCCCATATGCTGGCGCCGATGACCCTGGCGGCCGGCGTTTCGCCCGACATCGCCAAGCCGATGATCGCCCCGATGGCCCTCAACGCCAATGGCAGCGCCATCACCGTCTCGACCGCCCTGGCTCAGGCGCTGGAAGAGATCGATCCCGTCGCCCTGGCCGCGCGGCCGGTCACCGCCGCGCCGCTGAAGGCGCTGATCGACCAGCGTCGGCGGACGGGCGCGCGGCTGCTGACCTTCGCCGTGGTCTTCCCCTATTCGATGCACAACTACGCCCTGCGCTACTGGCTGGCCCAGGCGGGCGTCGATCCCGATCGCGATGTACGACTTGTGGTCACCCCGCCGCCGCGCATGGTCGAGCAACTGGCGTCCGGGGCGATCGATGGCTTCTGCGTCGGCGCGCCCTGGAACGCCGTCGCCGTGGCGCAGGGCGTGGGCGAGATTCTGATGAAGGCCTCGCAGTTCTGGCCCGGCGGACCCGACAAGGTGTTCGGCGTCACCGCCGACTGGGCCGCGGGCCACGCCGACGAGCTCCGGGCGGCGCTGCGGGCCCTGATCCGCGCCGCCGCCTGGGCCGACGACCCGGCCAATCGCGACGAACTCGTCGCCTTGCTGGCGCGACCCGAACATGTCGGGGTCGATCCCGCCGCGATCGCGCGGGCGCTGGAGGGCGAGATCATCTTCCACCGGGGCGCCGCTGGCCTGCCGCGCCGCGACCACGCCCTGTGGTTCCTGTCGCAGATGGCCCGCTGGGGTCAGGTCGCGCGGGACCTCGACGCGGAAGCTGTCGCCGACCGGGTCTACCGCCCTGACCTGTTCCGCGCGGCGGCCTTGTCTCTGGGGCCGGTGCTGGACCCGACCCTGGTGTTCGCCGACGCCGCGCCGGCGCCCTCGGCCCTGTTCGACGGCGCGGCGCCGACGTCTCCGACGGCCTGATCGACGCCACCCGCCCAAGGTTCGCGCAAGGCGACCGCCTTTTTGCCGCGCAATCATACAAGTGGGCGCGTGCTGACGCCGGGGCGCGACGCGGCGGGTGACTACGCCGGCCATCCGACCCTTCACTCGCTCAGGCCTTCGGACAACGGCGTTCGTGGCTGCCAGAGACGACCGCTCGGATGCGGTCATTCGCCCGAGGCGTTCACGCCTCGCTCTCGCAGACACGCACATCCGAGGCAGATCATGCTCTCCCGAGACTTTCTCAAGGCTGGCCACGCGCCGACCCTGTTCGCCGCGTTCCTGTATTTCGACCTCAGCTTCATGGTCTGGGTGATCCTGGGTCCGCTGGGCGTGGCCATCGCCAAGGACTTCCATCTCGACCCCGCGCAGAAGGGCCTGATGGTCGCCATCCCCGTCCTGGCCGGGGCTGTACTGCGCCTGGTCAATGGCGTGCTGGTCGACCGCATCGGCCCCAAGCGCACCGGGATGATCAGCCAACTGATCGTGCTGACCGGCTTGGCCATGGCCTGGTCGCTGGGCGTCCACAGCTATCATCAGGTGCTGGCCCTGGGTCTGGTGCTGGGCGTGGCGGGCGCCTCGTTCGCGGTCGCCCTGCCGCTGGCTTCGCGATGGTATCCGCAGGAGCATCAGGGCCTGGCCCTGGGCATCGCTGGCGCCGGCAACTCGGGCACCGCCCTGGCGGCCCTGTTCGCGCCGGTCCTGGCCAAGCATTTCGGCTGGCAGAACGTCATCGGCCTGGCCGCCCTGCCGCTGGCCGTGGCCTTCGTCGTCTACATGCTGCTGGCCAAGGACGCTCCCGAGCAGCCCGCGCCCAAGAAGCTGGCCGAGTATATGGACGTTCTGAAGACGCCCGACGCCTGGTGGCTGATGCTGCTGTACGGCGTCACCTTCGGCGGCTTTGTCGGCCTGGCCTCGTCCCTGACCATCTACTTCAATTCGGAATATGGCCTGGATCCGGTGATCGCCGGCTTCTTCACCGCCGCCTGCGTGTTCGCCGGCTCGTTCATCCGTCCAGTCGGCGGAGCCCTGGCCGACCGCTTCGGCGGCGTACGGACCCTGACGGTGGTCTTCGCCCTGGCCGCCCTGGGCCTGGCTGTCGCCAGCTTCCATGCGCCCTCGGCGTGGCTGGCCCTGGCGGTGCTGATGTTCTCGATGCTGGCCTTGGGCGCCGGCAATGGCGCGGTGTTTCAGCTGGCGCCCCAGCGCTTCCGCAAGGAGATCGGGGTGATGACCGGGCTGATCGGCATGACCGGCGGCATCGGCGGCTTCTACCTGGCCTCGACCCTGGGCATGGCCAAGAAGCTGACCGGCGCCTACCAGATCGGCTTCCTCGGCTTTTCGCTTCTGGCGCTGGTCGCCCTGGTCGCCCTGCACGGTCTGAAGGCCCGCTGGCGCGCGGTGTGGCCGACGCTGAACGGCGACGCCGCGCCCGTCCGCGTCTAGCCGCCGCCCCCTTCCTTTCAGTCGAAGAGCACAATCATGACCAAGGGAAAATGGCATGACCAAGGGAAAACCGGCATGACCAAGGAAAAACTGGTCGTCATCGGCAACGGCATGGCCGGCTGCCGGGCGGTCGAGGAGATCCTCAAGCGCGATCCTGGCCGCTACGAGATCGCGATCTTCGGGACAGAGCCCCGCGTCAACTACAACCGCATCATGCTCTCGCCGGTGCTGGCGGGCGAGAAGACCTTCGAGGACATCGTCATCAATGACGAGGCCTGGTACCGCGACAACGGCATCGCTCTGCATGCTGGCCGCGCGGTCGTCGAGGTCGATATCGAAGGCAGGACGGTGCGGGCCGAAGGGGGGCTTTCGCTTGCCTACGACAAGCTGATCCTGGCCACGGGCTCCGATCCCTTCCGCCTGCCGCTGCCGGGAATCGACCTGAAAGGCGTGGTGACCTTCCGCGACCTGGACGATGTCGAGGCCATGGTCGCGGCGTCGGCCAAGCCCGGCGCCCGCGCCGTGGTGATCGGCGGCGGCCTGCTGGGGCTGGAGGCCGCCTACGGCCTGGCCAGGCGCGGCATGGCCGCCACGGTCGTCCACCTGATGGACGTGCTGATGGAGCGGCAATTGGACGAGAGCGCCGGCTTTCTGCTGCGCGACGCCCTGCTGGAGCGCGGCGTCGAGACGGTGCTGGGCGCCCATTCCGAGGAGATCGTCGGTCAGGACGGTCGGGTCGCGGGCCTCAAGCTCAAGGACGGCCGGGTCTTGCCCTGCGACCTGCTGGTCATGGCCGTCGGTATCCGTCCGAACGCGTCTCTGGCGCGCGAGGCTGGCCTGGCGGTCAATCGCGGCGTGGTCGTCGACGACGCCATGCGCACCTCCGATCCGGCGGTGTTCGCCGTCGGCGAATGCGCCGAGCACCGGGGCGCCTGCTATGGCCTGGTCGCGCCCATCTGGGACATGTGCCGGGCTCTGGCCCAAAGCCTGACGGACGGTGAGGGCGCCTATGAAGGCTCGGTGCTGTCGACCCGGTTGAAGGTCTCGGGCGTCGACGTGTTCTCTGCCGGCAAGTTCGCCGGCGGCGAGGGCTGCGAGGACATCGTGTTCCGCGACGCCGGGCGCGGCGTCTACAAGCGCGTGGTCATCGAGGACGGCAAGCTCGTCGGTTCCGTCCTGTTCGGCGACGCCGCCGACGGCGGCTGGTACTTCGACCTGATGCGGGCCGGGACCGCCGTCGCCGACATCCGCGACACCCTGATCTTCGGCCAGGCCATCACGGAAGGGCTGTCCGGCCTGGACCCTAACGCCGCCGTTGCGGCCATGCCCGACACGCAGGAAATCTGCGGCTGCAACGGTGTCTGCAAGGGTGCGATCGTCACGGCCATCACCGGCCAGGGCCTGACGACGCTGGACGACGTCAAGGCGGTGACCAAGGCCTCGGCCTCGTGCGGTTCGTGTACGCCGCTGGTCGAGCAGGTGCTGAAACTGACCCTGGGCGACGATTTCAAGGCGCAGGTCGGTCCCAAGCCGATGTGCAAATGCACCCGCCATCCGCACGCGACGGTGCGCGAGGCGATCCTGGCGCGGGATCTCAAGTCCATGCCGGCGGTGATGCAGGCCATGGAATGGACCACGCCCGATGGCTGCGCCTCGTGCCGGCCGGCCCTGAACTACTACCTGCTGTGCGCCTGGCCGGCCGAGTACCGCGACGACAAGCAGTCGCGCTACATCAACGAACGGGTCCATGCCAACATCCAGAAGGACGGGACCTATAGCGTCGTGCCGCGCATGTGGGGCGGCATGACCACCCCCGACGAACTGCGGGCCATCGCCGACGTCGCCGACAAGTTCGCCATCCCGGCCGTCAAGGTCACCGGCGGCCAGCGCATCGACCTGCTGGGCGTCAAGAAGGACGACCTGCCGGCGGTGTGGGCCGACCTCAACGCCGCCGGCATGGTCAGCGGTCACGCCTACGCCAAGGGGTTGCGCACGGTGAAGACCTGTGTCGGCAGCGACTGGTGCCGGTTCGGCACCCAAGACTCCACGGGCCTGGGCATCCGCCTGGAGAAGTTCCTGTGGGGCTCGTGGGCCCCGGCCAAGGTCAAGCTGGCGGTGTCGGGCTGCCCCCGCAACTGCGCCGAGGCCACCTGCAAGGACTTCGGCGTGATCTGTGTCGACAGCGGCTATGAGATCCACATCGGCGGCGCGGCCGGCCTTCACATCCAGGGGACCAAGGTGCTGACCCATGTCGGCTCCGAGGACGAGGTCCTGTGGGTGATCGCGGCGGTCCTGCAGCTGTACCGCGAGGAGGGCTGGTACCTGGAGCGAGTCTACAAGTGGATGGCGCGCGTCGGGCTGGAGAGCATCCAGGCCCAGGTCACCGATCCTGACCAGCGCAAGGCCCTCTACGACCGCTTCGTGTTCTCGCAGCGCTTCGCCCGCATCGACCCGTGGGCCGAGCGCGTGGCCGGTCGCCACAACGAGGAATTCACGCCCATGAGCCGCCGGATGGAGTTCGCCCCCGCATGAACGCCCCTCTGAAACCGCCTGTCTGGATCGATGTCGGCGCCGTCACCGACATCCCGCGTCGCGGGGCCCGTCGGGTCACCAGCCCGCGCGGCGACATCGCCATCTTCCGCACCGGCGACGGCGAGGTGTTCGCCCTGATCGACGCCTGTCCGCACAAGGGCGGGCCGCTCAGCCAGGGCATCGTCCACGGCCGCGCCGTGGCTTGCCCGCTGCACAACTGGTCCATCGACCTGGCTTCCGGCGAGGCCATGGGCGCGGATCGAGGCAAGGGCTGCACGCCGGTGGTGCCCCTGGAGGTCCGCGACGGCCGACTGCTGCTGAGCCTGACGACGGCCGCCGTCGATGGCTGAAGCCGCCGCCCCGATCCCGGTCAAGACCGCCTGTCCCTATTGCGGGGTCGGTTGCGGCGTGACCGGCGCTGTCGGCGAGGGGCGCATGCTCTCGGTGAAGGGCGACGTCGCCCACCCCGCCAACCTCGGCCGCCTGTGCTCCAAGGGCGCGGCGCTGGGGGCGACGGTGGGGCTGGAGGGCCGGCTGCTGGAGCCGACTGTCGGCGGCAAGGTCGTCAGCTGGACCGACGCCACCGCCCTGGTCGCCAAGCGCTTCAAGGACACCATCGCCAAGCACGGCCCCGACAGCGTCGCCTTCTATGTCTCCGGCCAGCTCCTCACCGAAGACTACTACGTCGCCAACAAGCTGATGAAGGGCTTCATCGGCTCGGGAAACATCGACACCAACAGCCGGCTCTGCATGGCTTCGGCCGTAGCGGCCCACAAGCAGGCATTCGGCGCGGATCTGGTGCCCGGTTGCTATGAGGACCTGGAGCTGGCGGATCTCGTGGTGTTCAGCGGCCACAACGCCGCCTGGACCCATCCGGTGCTGTTCCGGCGCATGGAAGCGGCCAAGGCGCGGGGCCAGAGGCACGTGGTCATCGACCCGCGCCGCACCGACACCGCCGAGGGCGCGGACCTGCATCTCGCCATCGCCCCGCAGAGCGATGTGCGGCTGTGGAACGGCCTGCTGGCGGACCTCATCCGGCGCGAGGCCATAGACCGCGACTACATCGCCGCCCATGTGAACGGGTTCGCCGACGTGGAGGCGGCCCTGGCGGACTCGGACCAGTCGCCCCCCGCCGTGGCCGCCGACTGCGGCGTGGCGGTCGAAGACCTGATCGCCTTCTACGACCTGTTCGCCGCCAACCCGAAGACCGTCAGCCTGTTCTCGATGGGCGCCAACCAGTCGGCGCAAGGCACGGCCAAGGGTCTGTCGATCCTCAACGTCCACCTGGCCACGGGCCGGATCGGCAAGCCGGGCGCCTGTCCGTTCTCGATCACCGGCCAGCCCAACGCCATGGGCGGACGCGAGACCGGCGGCATGGCCAACACCCTGGCCGGCCACATGGACTTCGCCCCGGCCGACCGCGACCGCGTCGCCCGCTTCTGGGGCGCGCCCGACACCGCCCGCGCGCCGGGTCTGAAGGCCGTCGACATGTTCGATGCCGTCCACTCGGGGAAAATCAAGGCGATCTGGGTGATGGCGACCAATCCCGCCGTCTCGATGCCCGACGCGACCCGGGTCCGCGAAGCCCTGGCGCGCTGCCCGTTCGTGGTGGTCTCCGATTGCGTCGACACCGACACCACGGCCTTCGCCGACGTCAAGCTGCCGGCCCTGGCCTGGGGCGAGAAGGACGGGACGGTGACCAATTCCGAGCGCCGGATCACACGCCAGCGGGCGTTGTTTCCCGCGCCAGGTCAGGCGCGCGCCGACTGGCGGATCGTCGCCGACGTCGCCAGGGCCATGGGTTTCGACGGCTTCGGCTGGGGCTCGCAGGCCAGCGTGTTCCGCGAATGGGCGCGACTGACGGCCTATGAGAACGAAGGCCGGCTGCTGAACCTGGCCGGCCTGGCGATGCTGGGGCCCGACGACTACGCCAGCCTGACTCCGGTGCAGTGGCCCGTGAGCGCGGACGGCCAGGGCGCGCCGCGCCTGTTCGTCGACGGTCGCTTCCAGACCCCCGACGGCCGCGCCCGCATGGTCCCGACCCGGCCCAAGGGTCCGGCCGACGCCGTCGATGCGGCCTTCCCGATGTCGCTCAATACCGGCCGCATCCGCGACCAGTGGCACACCATGACCCGCACGGGCCTGGCCCCCGATCTCTGCCGCCACGCGCCCGAGCCGTTCGTCGACGTCCACCCGGCCGACGCCGAAGCGGCCGGCTTGAAGGACGGCGCCCTGGCCCGGGTGATCACCGCGCGCGGCGAGGCCGTGGCCCTGGCCAAGGTCAGCGACCGTCAGCGGCCGGGTGGACTGTTCATGCCCATGCACTGGACCGACGCCTTCGCGCCGTCGGGGCGATCCAATTCTCTGATCGCGCCCAATCTCGATCCCACCTCCGGCCAGCCGGAGTTCAAGCACACCCCCGCCCGGATCCGCGCCTATCGCGAGACCTGGAAGGGCTTCTTCCTCACGCGAAACAGCCTTGGCCCCCCACCGGGGCTGGACCTCGTCTGGCGGCGCATCCCCCATGACGCCTGCCAGCAACACGAGTTCGCGGGCCGGGGCGACGACGCCGAGCGCGCCGCCCTGCGCAAGGCCCTGACACGGTCCCTGGCCGGCGAACGCGTGACCTATGACGACGCCGCCACCGGCGCGCGGCGCGACGCCTGGCTCGACGCCAACGGCCGACTGGTCGCGGTGCTGTACGTGACCCGGACCGGCCGCCTGCCGCCGCGCGACTGGCTGGCCGAGCTGTTCGTCGAACCCGCCCTGACCGCCGAAGCCCGCTCGGCCCTGCTGCTTGGCCGTCCGCCCGGCGCGCCGGTCGACAAGGGGCCGCTGATCTGCGCCTGCCTGAAGGTCGGCGCCAGGGCCGTGCAGGCCGCCATCGCCGCCGGGGCCGCCAATCCCGACGCGGTCGGCGCCGCCACCGGGGCGGGGACCAACTGCGGCTCGTGCCGTCCCGAGATCGCCCGGATGATCGCCGCGATCGCTGCTTCCGTTCCGACCAAGGAGCCCGCCCATGTCTGACGCCCAAGTCCTGCTCGTCGGGGCCGGCCCCGGTCCCGTTGACCTGATGACGCTGCGCGCCGCCCGCGCCGTCGAAAGCGCCCAGGCCCTGCTCTATGACGCCCTGATCAGTGAGGATGTCATCGCACTGGCCCCGCCCGGCTGCGTGCGTATCCAGACCGGCAAGCGGGCTGGCAAGCCTTCCATGCGCCAGGACCAGATCAACCGGCTTATGCTGTTGCTGGCCCGCAAGGGTCTGCGGGTCGTGCGGCTGAAGGGCGGCGATCCATCGATCTTCGGCCGGGTGGGCGAGGAAGCCGAGTTCCTGCGGGGCCACGGCGTGCCGGTCGAGGTGGTGCCTGGCGTCACCGCCGCCTGCGCCGCCGCCGCGCAGTTCAACTTCCCCCTGACCCATCGCGGCCAAGCCCGACGGGTGGTGTTTACGACCGCGCGTCTTGAGGCCGGCGCCCTGAGCGGCGACTGGAGCGCGGCGGGCGATCCGGAGGCGACCATCGCGATTTACATGGGCCGCGAGGTCGTCGAGGTCCTGAGCGCCCGGATGATCGCCGCGGGCCGCTCGCCCGACACGCCCGCCGTGGCCGTCGAGCAGGCTGGCGGGACGACGGCCCGGCTGGTTCGCGGCACCTTGGCGAGCTTGCCCAGCCGAATGGCCGAGCTGAAGAGCGGTCCGGTGCTGATCGTGGTCGGCGACGTCGCCGCCCAGGCGTGGGAGGCCTGTCCGGCTCTCACCGCCGATCTTTCCCGCGTTGCTAGCTAGTGGCGGCCGGTACTTAGCGGGAATAAAAGTCTAGCGGGCCAGGCGAACGGGAGGCTAACGGCCCGGCTTTGTTCTTCTGTGTTCCCAGGAGAAGCGCAAGAAAACCAGGTGGTTACGGAAATCCGTCCTGGTGGCGGGGGGCGGGATCGAACCGCCGACCTGTGGGTTATGAATCCACCGCTCTAACCATCTGAGCTACCCAGCCCCAGGAGGCGGGGCTTATAGGCGAGAACCGCGCGGGATTTCAAGCGGCGGCTATTCCGAGACGATCGCCGATGTCACGGCGCCAAGCGCCTTGACCGCGTCGGCGGGCGCCAGCTTGACCTGCAGGCCCCGCTGGCCGCCGTTGATGAAGACGTAGGGCTCGGTGAGGGCGGCCTCTTCCATCACCGTTGGCAGGCGCTTCTTCTGGCCGAAGGGGCTGACGCCGCCGACCTTGTAGCCGGTGATCCGCTCCGCGTCGGGGACGGGGGCCATGGCGGCCGACTTGCCCTTGAGGGCGGCGGCCAGCTTCTTCATGCTGACCTCCTTGTCCGAGGGCAGGATCGCGCAGGCGGGCTTGCCGTCCAGCATGACGATCAGGGTCTTGAGAACGCGGCGAGGGTCCTCGCCCAGCGCTTCGGCGGCCTGCAGGCCCACACGCTCCGACCCCGGATCGTAGTCATACGTATGCAGGTCGAACGCGACGCCGGCCTTGGTCAGTGCGATGGTGGCGGGAGTGCTCTTGGACATGGCTCGCGTCATAGCCAACTGTGCCAGGCCTTGGAATATAGGCGGCTGGAATATGGATCGCGGATGACCGCTTTTGATCGACGGACCCTGCTGCGCGGCGCCCTGGCGCTGGGCGCCGCGGGCCTGCTGCCCAGTTGGGCGCGCGCCGGCGAGAGCGGTCGCTCGCCCGCCGCGCTGTCGGGTGATGAGATCAAGCTCACCGTCGGCCATACCATGGCGAGGATCGACGGTCGCTCGGGCCACGCCGTCACCGTCAACGGCTCGATCCCCGGCCCGCTGATCCGACTGAAGGAAGGTCAGAACGTCCGCCTGTCGGTGACCAACGCATTGGCCGACGAGGACACCTCGATCCATTGGCACGGCCTGCTGGTGCCGTTCCAGATGGACGGCGTGCCGGGTGTCAGCTTCCCGGGGATCAAGCCGGGCGAGACCTTCACCTACGACTTCCCGGTGCGGCAGGCCGGGACCTACTGGTGGCACAGCCATTCGGGCCTGCAGGAGCAGGTCGGCCTCTACGCCCCGATGATCATCGATCCGGCGGGCGAGGATCCGATCGCCTATGACCGCGAGCATGTGGTCGTACTGTCGGACTGGAGTTTCCTGCATCCGCACGAGCTGTTCCGGAAGCTGAAGGTCAACGCCGGCCATTTCAACATGCAGAAGCAGACCGTGGCGGGTCTGCTGGCCGGTCGGGATCAGTCGCTGAAGGACCGCGTCGACTGGGCCAGGATGCGGATGGACCCCACCGACATCGCCGACGTCACGGGCTCGGTCTACACCTATCTCGTCAACGGCCACGGTCCGGGCGACAACTGGACGGGCCTGTTTTCGCCAGGCGAGCGGGTGCGGCTGCGTTTCATCAATTCCGCGGCCATGACGATCTTCAACGTCCGCATTCCCGGCCTCTCCCTGGAGGTCGTGGCGGCGGACGGTCAGCCGGTGTCGCCGGTCGCCGTCGACGAGTTCCAGATCGCCCCGGCCGAGACCTTCGACGTCATCGTCCGACCGGTCGAGGACAAGGCCCTCACCCTGGTCGCGGAAGCTTCGGATCGCTCGGGCCTGGCGCGTGGAACCCTGGCGCCCCGCCTGGGGATGTCCGCCGCCGTTCCGCCGCTGCGCCAGCGGCCCCTGGCGACCATGAAGGACATGGGCATGGGGAACATGCGTCACGGGATGGATATGCCCGGCATGGACATGTCGATGCGCTCCCAGGCCAACGCGCCGAACGTGCCGCTGACGCCGGGCGTCCAGACCATAGCGCCGATGCCGATGGACCGCCTGGCCGAGCCGCCGCAGGGCCTGGAGGATGTCGGCCATAAGGTGCTGCGTTACGCCGACCTGGCCAGCCCGCATCCGCCGACCGATGCGCGTCCGCCCGGGCGGGAGATCGAGATCCACCTGACCGGCAACATGGAGCGCTTCATGTGGGCGTTCGACGGCGAGGCGTTCGGGCCGATCAAGAAGCCGATCGCCTTCGAGCGGGGCGAACGGGCGCGCGTGGTGCTGATCAACGACACCATGATGGCTCACCCGATCCACCTGCACGGCCACTTCTTCGAGCTGGTCAACGGCCAGGATCGCCAGCCGCTGAAGCACACGGTCAATGTCGCGCCGGGCGGCAAGGTCGCCTTCGACCTGACGGCCAGCGAGCCCGGCGACTGGGCCTTCCACTGCCACCTGCTGCTGCACATGCACGCTGGCATGTTCAATGTCGTGACCGTGCGGCCGCTCGCATGATCTTCCTCCAGCACGAACATCATCAGCAGGCTCCGCACGCCGGTCACGCCATGGAGGCGATGAAGCCGGCCGCGGAGGCCAAGCCGCCGGCGATCCCGACGGATCATGCCGCCGAGCGCTTCTACAGTCCGGAAGCCATGGCCGCCGCCCGCGCCCAGCTGATGAAGGAGCATGGGGGGGCGACGGCGTGGACCGTCCGCGCCGACCAGCTGGAATACCGCTCGCGCGACGGCGCCGACGCCCAGGCCTTCGAGGGCGAAGCCTGGTGGGGCGGCGACGCGTCCAAGTGGGTCGTCAAGGCGCGCGGCGAGCGTCTTGAAGGGGAGGGGTGGGAGAAGGGCGAGGCCGAGGTGCTGAAGGCCTGGCCGGTCGGGCCCTATTTCGATCTCCAGGCCGGCGTTCGCTACGATCTGGCGCCCAAGGGGCGATCCTACGCGGCCGTCGGCTTCGAGGGCCTGGCGCCCTATTGGTTCGAGTTGCAGGGGACGGCCTACCTGTCCGATCAGGGCAAGGTCTCCGCCCGTGGCGAGGCGTCCTACGACCTGCGCCTGACCCAGAAGCTGATCCTGCAGCCGCGCGTGGAGGCGGACCTCGCCGAAGCCGGCGCCGCCACGCTCGAGGGCGGTCTGCGCCTGCGCTACGAGATCACACGGGCGTTCGCCCCCTATGTCGGCGTGGTGCGCGAGCGGGCGTTCGGGCCGGCCGTGGTCGCCGGCGAGCGGGCCGGAAGCACGGCGGTGGTGATCGGCGTTCGCGCCTGGCGCTGATCCTATCGTTACAGACAGCTTGCCGCGACCGTAACCCTGGCCCAACATCCGTTTGACCGGACGCAGATCCGGACAACCAGGGAGTCAGGCGCCATGGCGGAAGCGATCGATTTCGACCGCATGCGGACACTGGGCGACATCGCCCGCTATCATGCGGAGGCGCGGCCGGACGCCGTGGCGTTCAGCTTCGAGGGGCGGGACACGTCCTTCGCCGATTTCGACCGTCATTCGAACCAGGTCGCCAACGCCCTGATCGCGGCGGGGCTGTCGACGGGTGATCGCGTCGCCTATGTCGGCAAGAACAGCGACCACTATTTCGAGTTGCTGATCGGGGCCGCCAAGGCCGGGGTGGTGACCACGCCGGTCGGCTGGCGGCTGGCGGCGGCCGAGATCGCCTACATCGTCGCCGACAGCGAGGCCAAGATCGTCTTCGTCGGCCCCGAACTGATCGGCCACATCGAGAGCGTCGCCGCCGAACTGACCCACCGTCCGGTGGTCGTGGCCATGGAGGCCGACGGCGCGGGCGAGCATCCGACCTTCGAAGCCTGGCGCGACGCCCAGTCCGACGCCGACGCCCACAAGTCGATCGCGACGTCGGACATCGCCATACAGCTCTACACCTCGGGCACCACGGGGCGGCCGAAGGGCGCGATGCTGACCCATGACAACCTGCTGGTCATGCGGCGCGCGGCGGCCAAGGATCCGTTGGCCTGGAACCAGTGGGGGCCGGACGATGTCAGCCTGGTCGCGATGCCGGTGGCCCATATCGGCGGCACCGGCTGGGGGCTCGTGGGCCTGCTGAACGGCGCCAAGGGCGTGGTGGCGCGCGAGTTCGATCCGTTCAAGGTGCTGGACTATATCGAGAAGGATCACGTCTCGAAGATGTTCATGGTGCCGGCGGCCTTGCAGATCGTCGTGCGCCAGCCCCGGGCCCGCGAGGTCGACTATTCGCGCTTGACCCACATCCTATACGGCGCCGCGCCCATCCCGCTGGACCTGCTGCGCGAGTGCATGGAGGTGTTTGGCTGCGGTTTCGTCCAGCAGTACGGCATGACCGAGACGACCGGCACGGTGGTCTATCTGCCGCCCGAGGACCACGATCCGGCGGGGAATAAGCGCATGCGGGCGGCGGGCCTGCCGATGCCCGGCGTCGAGATCAAGGTCGTCGACGAGGCCGGGAACAGCGTGCCGACCGGCGCGGTGGGCGAGGTCGCCGTCCGCTCCCCGGCCAACATGGCCGGCTACTGGAAGCTGGCCGACGCCACCGCCAAGACCATCGACACCGACGGCTGGCTGCGCACCGGCGACGCCGGTTACCTCGACGAGGACGGCTATCTGTTCATCCACGACCGGGTGAAGGACATGATCATCTCGGGCGGCGAGAACATCTATCCGGCCGAGGTCGAGAGCGCTGTCTACGGTCACCCGCATGTGGCCGAGGTGGCGGTGATCGGCGTGCCGGACGAGAAATGGGGCGAGGCGGTCAAGGCGGTGGTCGCCGCCAAGCCGGGCGTGACGCCGGACGCGGCGGACATCATCGCGTTCGCCCGGACCAGGATCGCCGGCTTCAAGGCGCCGAAGAGCGTGGACTTCGTGGCCGCCCTGCCGCGCAACGCCTCGGGCAAGATCCTGCGCCGGGAGCTGCGAGCCCCGTACTGGGAAGGGCGCGAGCGGCAGGTGAATTAAAAAAAGGGGCGTCGCGAACGACGCCCCGAGAAGGGAAGAGACTGACGAATGCGGGGCAGGGGTAGAAAGCCCCGCATCCCTCACTTGCCTGCCGGTGAAACCGGCAGGCTCCGGGCCGCCAGGGTGACCTGGACGGTGGAGGAGAGAGCCCGGGACGAAGCGCCCAGGGCGATGTCGTACTGGCCGGCCGCGATCGACCAGCCGTGGGCCTTGCCATCCCAGACGGCCAGCAGGCGCGGGTCGACCGTCAGGGTCACGCGCCGCGTCGCGCCGGGGGCGAGGGAGACCTTCTTGAAGCCGGCCAGGCGCTTGGGCGCTTCCCAGCCTCCGGCCTTGGGCGCGACATAGACCTGCGGCACGTCCTTGCCGGCGCGGGCCCCGACGTTCCTGACGTCGAAGCTGACCGTCACCTTGTCGCCGGCCGCCGTGGCGGTCAGGCCCGAATAGGCGAACTTCGTGTAGGACAGGCCGTGGCCGAACGGGAACAGCGGCTCGATCTTCTTGAGGTCGTACCACTTGTAGCCGAGGGCGGCGCCTTCGACGTTGTAGTCGACATCGAACATCTCGCCCTCGGCCTTGCCGACGCCGTCCAGCTTCGGGCGCGGCAGGTCGGCCACGCTCTTGGGGAAGCTGACGGGCAGGCGGCCGGTCGCGTCGACCTCGCCGGTCAGGACGCGGGCGATGGCCTCGCCGCCTGACGTGCCCGGGAACCAGGCCTCGAGCACGGCGCCGACCTTGTCGAGCCAGGGCATGACCACTGGGCCGCCGGTGATCAGCACGACCACCGTCTTCCTGTTGGCCGAGGCCACGGCGTCGATCGTGGCGTCCTGGTTGCGCGGCAGGTTGAGGTCGGAGACGTCCTGCGACTCGGTGGTCCACTGGTCGGCGAAGACCACGGCCAGGTCGCTCGCGGCGGCCAGCTTGGCGGCGCGGGCGGCGTCCGTACCGTCGTCGTAGACGACCTTGGCGCCGGGATAGCGGGCCTGCAGCGCCTTCAGCGGCGAGGACGGATAGTAGATCACCGGGCCCGGCCAGGTGGCGGGCTCAAGACCTTTTACGGCCCGGCCGCCGACCGGATAGACCTGAGAGGAGCCGCCGCCCGACAGCACGCCGACGTCCGCATGGGCGCCGATCACGGCGATGGTCTTGGCGGTCTTGGCCAGGGGCAGCAAGTCGCCGTCGTTCTTCAAGAGGACGATGCCTTCCTCGGCGTCGGCCTGGGTGATCTTGGCGTGGGCGGCGAGGGTGGCGGCCGGCAGGTCGATCGGGGCCGGATTGACGACCGGGTGATCGACCAAGCCGCTGGCGAACATGGCGCGCAGCACGCGGCGGGCCATGTCGTCGATGCGGGCCTGGCTGACCTTGCCGGCGGCGAGATCAGCCTTCAGCGGCGCGCCGAAGAACGGTTCCTTGTCGAAGGCCTCGCCGGCCGATTCCTGGTCGAGGCCGGCATTGGCCGCCTTGGCCGACGAGTGGTCAGCGCCCCAGTCCGACATGACGTAGCCCTTGTAACCCCAGTCCTTCTTCAGGACGGTGTTCAGCAGCCAGTCGTTCTCGCAGGCATAGTCGCCGTTGACGCGGTTGTAGGCGCACATCACCGAGTGCGGGTCCGATTGCTCGATGGCGAACTGGAAGGCCAGCAGGTCCGAGGTGCGGGCGGCCGCGTCGTCGATGTTGCTGCTGACCACGAAGCGGCCGGTTTCCTGGCCGTTCAGGGCGTAGTGCTTGATCGTCGAGATGATGTGGTTGGACTGGATGCCCTTGATCTGGGCGGCGACCATCGCGCCGGCCAGCCAGGGATCCTCGCCGACATATTCGAAGTTCCGGCCGTTGCGCGGCTCGCGCATCAGATTCACACCGCCGGCCAGCTGGACATTGAAGCCCGAGTCGCGGGCCTCCTTGCCGATCATCGCGCCGCCCTTGAAGGCCAGCTCGGGGTTCCAGGTGGCGGCGGTAGCCAGGCCCGAGGGCAGGGCGGTGCGGGCGCGCAGGTCCTGGTGGCTGCCCTGGGTGGCGACGCCGACGCCGGCGTCGGTCTGCCACTGGCCGGGGATGCCCAGGCGCGGCACGCCGGCGACATAGCCGGCCGAGGCGTCATGCGAGTCCTTGTGGCGCGTGTACTTCGGCTTCATGTCCGAGCCGAAGTAGCCGAAGATGACCGTGAACTTCTCGTCGTTGGTCATCGCCTTCAGCGCCAGGTCGGCGCGGGCGTCGGGGTTGAGCTTGGCGTTCAGCCAGGGATGGGCCGGGGCGGCCGCCGGTTTCTTGGCGGTGTCGGCCAAGGCCGGAGCGGCGGTGAGCGCCGAGGCGGAAGCGCCGATCAGCAGGGCGAGCCGCAGGCCCCGCCAGGTCGTCCGAGTCATGTTTCCTCCGTCGTGTTCTTCTGGCGCCCCGCGCGGCTCTCGGACCGGGTCGGGGAGGGGTTCAAGTCTTTCGCCGGGGCGGCGGGCCGCTCCGGGCGGGACCGGTGGATTCGCGCACCACCAGGCTGTGCTGCGCGAGGAAGGGTGTGTTGGTCTTGCCGGCGCCTTCGTTGGCGCTCCAGGCGGCGAAGGTGTGCATGGCGCGCAGAGCCATCTGATCGAACGGCTGGCGGATGGTGGTCAGGGTCGGCCAGATGACGCCGGCGATCGGGGCGTCGTCGAAGCCGACCACCGAGACGTCGTCCGGAATCCGCAGGCCGCGGCGCTGGACTTCCATGCAGGTGGCGGCGGCCATGTCGTCGTTGGCGGCGAAGATCGCGGTCGGCGGATTGTCGATGTCCAACAGCTGGCGGGCCGCGTCGAGACCGGTCTTGAAGGTGAACTCGCCGCCGACGATCAGCTCGGGCGGCGGGCGCGGCAGGCCTCGCGCGGCATAGGCCTCGAAGAAGCCGTTGCGGCGGTGGGTGCTGGCGGCGTGGTCCGGGTGGCCGGCGATGTGGCCGATCCGGGTATGGCCCAGCGAGAACAGGTGCTCGACCACCTCTCGCGCGGCGGCGCGGTCGTCCATGCCGATGGCCGGGAACTGCGGATCAGGCGTGGTCGGCGTGATCAGAACGCAGCGCACGTCCAGCTCGCGCATCAGGTCCTTCATCGGGCCGAAGTCGCATTCCGGCGGCAGCAGGATCATCTCGCGGATGCCGCCGTCGCGGACGAAGGCGCGGACGCGGTCGGCCCAGCCGGGGATCGGGCCCTCGGACAGGTCGACCGACAGGTGGCGGCCGGTCTCGACGCAGGCCACCAGCAGGGCGTGGTGGACGCGGGTGTGGTAGCCGCCGGACGGATCGCCCATCAGCACGCCGACCGAACCGGACCCCTGCGAGCGCAGGCTGCGGGCCACGGCGCTGGGCTGGTAGTCCAGGTCGGCCATGGCCGCGCGGACACGGTCGCGCGTCTTGGCGCTGACACTGTCGTGATCGTTGAGAACGCGGGAGACGGTCTTGGGCGAAACGCCCGCCCGTTCGGCCACGTCGGTGATCGTCGTCATGGGTCCCCGTATCCCAACCGCCAAGCTTGTCGGCGCCACCCCAGCAGTGAAAGGCGGCGTCCACAAGGCGGTGAACTGTCAGAGCCATAGTCCATGTTGTCTCGGATGTCATGTCCATGGGACAAAAATGGGTCAAAAAATACTGTCGAACGGGACATTTTTGGGACATTTAGGCCGTTCGAGGCTCTGCTTCCGGGGTGTCTCGCAAGGCGTTCTGGGCGAGGTGGTCGCATTGTGACGTTGGTGCAAAGTTGGATGCATCGTCGCCGTTCTGTTTGAGAAAAGCCTAGTTAAAACAACGAATTTATGTCTGATCTCGCGAGTCTCCAGGCGCTGAACGGCTCCGCTACAAGGGTTCCCGCTTGTGGCGACGCCCAGTCAAAACCCTTGTCTCGCGGGAATGACAACGTTGACATTGTTGTTGACTTGCCTGGGACATTTGGAGAATGTGGCGACGTTCGATGAAGGCGCGGGGCCGGAGTCGAGAGTCCGGCGCCGGGGTCGCCGAGGATCTTGTCCGATCGCAAGACATGCGACCGGCGGGTTCCCAAAAGCCTCAAACGCTTCTCGAAAGCCGCCGACAAGAGCGGCGGCGCGAGCAGCGGGCGGGCGGCCAATAAGAACGACCTATTTTGGGGAGCGAGGAATTGTCACAGGAAGCAAGGAAAGCCGTGCTCAGGCGCGGCCTGACGCTGGCGCTGGTCGCCGGCGCGTCGCAATTGGCTCTGGTCACCGGGGCTTTCGCCCAGGACGCCCAGACCCAGGTCGATGAGGTCGTCATCACCGGCGTCCGCGGCTCGCAGATCAAGTCGGTGGACGTGAAGCGCCGCGAGGCCTCGATCGTCGACGCCATCTCGGCGGAAGACATCGGCAAGCTGCCCGACGTCACCATCGCCGACTCGCTGCAGCGCATCTCGGGCATCCAGATCCAGCGCGACGCCGGTGAAGGCAAGACCGTCAACATCCGCGGTCTGCGTCAGGTCATCACCCTGCTGAACGGGGAACAGTACCTCAGCGCCGGCAACATGGGCTCGGCCCAGCCGGACCTGCTGGACGTGCCGTCGCAGCTGATGAACCAGGTGCTGGTCTACAAGTCGACCAACCCGAACAACGCCCTGTCGGGCATCTCGGGCACCATCGACCTGCGCACCCGTCGTCCGTTCCAGTTCGGCGAAGGCCTGACCTTCACCGGCGCGGCCGAAGCCCAGCGCGGCGACCGCACCAAGAAGGACGACTATCTGCTGAACGGCGTCGTCAACTGGCGCAACGACCGAGTCGGCCTGATGATCGGCGCGGCTGGCAGCAAGTCCAACCTCGGCAACAACTATTCGGGCACCGTCGGCCTGTCGGGCAACAACGACTGGGGCGGCGGCTTCGCCAACAGCTACATCTCGCCCCACGGTTACGAGAGCTTCAACCGCGTGGTCGAGCGCAAGCGCCTCGGCATCAACGCCGCGTTCGAAGCCGACCTGGGTGAAGGCTTCACCCTGATCGCCGAGGGCTTCTACGCCAAGCTCGACGAGTACAACCGCGCCGTCGGCATCAACATCTCCAATCGCTGGGACGGCGGCGCCTTCGGCACCTGGAACAAGCCGACGGTCTCGACCCCAGTCGGCATCGGCAACTGGCTGGCCGTCGACGAGTACGACATCAATGCGTGGTGGGTGAACTCCTTCACCGTCAACCGCACGACCAAGTCCAAGACCAAGAACTTCAACCTGGGTCTCGACTACGACAACGGCGGTCCGTTCACCTTCGAGGCGCGCGCCATCCGCGCTGACGGCGACCGTCTCAGCATGAACGGCCAGGCCCAGGGCGACCTGTCCAACTGGCGCTACGCCGACGGTCGCTTCAACCTGTTCCGCGACCCCGCCGACCGCACGCGCGGCACCTTCTATCCGAAGGCGATCTGCGACAAGTTCGGGTCCGCGCGGCGCACCAACGCCGTCACCGGCAGCGCCGGTGGCTGCTATCTGGATCCGAACCCGCTGGGTTACGGCGCCAATCCGCAGCTGCACTACAACATCGCCGGCGATCACCCGGTGTGGAGCGGCTTCGATCGCACGCTGGCCGGCGGCCTGGGCGCTGGCAAGTCGCTCAAGGACTACATGGCGAACAAGGACAGCTACGCCATCGGCGCCTTCTCGTCGGAAGGTAACAACGAAGTCAATTCGGACATGAACGTGTTCCGCGCTGACGGCCACTACAAGTTCGACGACAAGCTGCTGGGTTTCATCACCAAGATCGACGCGGGCGTCCGCCAGAGCAAGCGCACGGTCGAGGTCGAGCAGTTCCACCTGTTCTCGGGCTTCTACGGCGGCACGCCGGGCGCGGTTCAGGCCAACGGCACGCCGGTTCCGGCCGGTGGCTGCGAGGCTCAGTGGAAGGCCATCGACGTCGTCATGAACCAGAACCAGTGCCAGGCGGGCGAGTTCGTGCCCGATCCGGTCACGGGCCTGCCGGTGTTCCAAGGCTATACGGTCAACCAGCCGACCGGCCTGTCGACCTATAACAACGTGGTCTGGGTCGACGACCTGGGCGGCGTCACCAGCGGCATCCCGGGCTTCTGGGCCATCGATCCGCGCGACTTCGACGACGCGGAAGCCTTCCACAAGAAGGTGTTCGGCGGCGCCATCCGCGTGCAGGTTCCCGGCCAGACCTACGACGTTCGCCTGAACGAGCAGAGCGCCTACGGCGTGATGAACTTCGCGGCGGGCGCCCTGTCGGGTAACTTCGGCCTGCGCGTCATCGAGACCGAACTGACGGTCAAGCAGAACCTGACCGGCGACACCCGCAACTACGGCGACACCAACGCCGATGCGGGCGACCAGGTGACCCAGCGCAAGTACACCGACTGGCTGCCCTCGCTGAACGTCAGCTACGACTTCAACGACAACCTGAAGTTCCGCTTCGCCTACTCCAAGACGATGCAGCCTCTCGACCTGGGCAACTATGGCGGCGGTCTGAAGATCAACACCGCCGACTGCGGCGCGGCTCTGCCGAACGTCCGCTGCGTCACGAGCGCGGAATCGTCGGGCAACCCGATGCTGAACCCGTGGCGCTCGCAGAACTTCGACGGCGCCATCGAGTACTATGTCGGCCGCGCCTCGATGTTCAACATCTCGGCCTTCAAGCTGAAGATCGACAGCTTCGTCACCAACGGCGTCACCACTGGCCGCTTCCCCGACCAGGACGGCGTCATCCGCCGCACGGTCAACGTCACCCTGCCGATCCAAGGCGACGGTGGCGAGGTGAAGGGCGTCGAAGTGGGCGCCAAGCTGGCGGTCAGCGACTTCTTCGACGACGCTGGCTTCTTCTCGAACTTCGGTGTCGACACCAACTACACCTACTCGCCGAGCAAGGAGTCGCGCACGGGTCTGGACGGCGAAGAGCTGCCCTTCCAGGACAACTCCAAGCACCAGTTCAACCTGATCGGCTGGTACCAGGACGCCAAGCTGCAGGCGCGCGTCGCCTACAACTATCGCACCGACCGCCTGGCCGAGGTGATGAGCAACAACATCCCGATCTATCAAAAGAGCACGGGTTATGTGGACGTGAACGTCAGCTACAACGTTCGCGACAACATCACCGTCTACTTCAACGGGTCGAACGTCACGAGCGAGATCGAGGATTATTACGCTCGCTTCGCCAAGGGTAAGACCCAGTACATCAAGCAGAACGAGTTCGAGCCCCGCTACACGCTGGGCGTCCGGGCTCGCTGGTAATCTAGATCCCTCTCACCTCCTGCGGCCGCCGTGGAACCCCCACGGCGGCTTTCTTTTTTTGAGAGCCCCATTCTTTTGGGAGGGCTTGGGCCTGTCCGGTCCACGCGCGAGCCGATAGCCTGGAGCCTAACCGGACGAAGACGCCGGGAAGTCGGGAGCAAGCCCATGCAGGACAATCGAATCCGCAAGCTCGTGATCGTCGGCGGCGGCACGGCCGGCTGGATGGCGGCGGCCGCGCTGCGGCGCCACTTCCAGGGCGGCCCGCTCGAGATCACCCTGGTCGAAAGCTCCGAGATCGGCACGATCGGGGTGGGCGAGGCGACCATCCCCACCATCCGTGGCTTCTACAATCAGCTGGGCCTGACCGACATCGAGGTGATGCGGGCGACCCGGGCGACCTGCAAGCTGGGCATCCGCTTCAACGGCTGGGTTCGCGAGGGCCAGTCGTTCACCCATCCGTTCGGCCACTTCGGCCAGGACCTGCGCGGGGTGCCGTTCCATCATTACTGGCGCAAGCTGGGGGAGGCTGGCGAGCTGACCGACATCGCCGACTATTCGCTGGGCGCGTCCCTGGCGCAGGCCGGCAAGTTCATGGCCCCCAGCCGCAACCCGGCCTCGACCCTGTCGATCTTCGACTGGGCGCTGCACTTCGACGCCAGACTGTTCGCCCAGCTGATGCGCCGGGTGGCCGAGGAGAACGGCGTCCGCCGCGTCGACGCCAAGGTCACCAAGGTCAACCTCCGCCCCGAGGACGGCTTCATCGCCTCGCTGGACCTGCACACCGGCGAGACGCTGGAGGGCGACCTCTTCATCGACTGCTCGGGCTTCCGGGGGCTGCTGATCGAGGAGGCTCTGCAGACTGGCTACGAGCACTGGAACGACATGCTGTTCTGCGACCGCGCCTGGGCGGTGCAGAGCGAAGGTGTGGGCGATCCCATGCCGTACACGGACGTCACCGCCCACACCGGCGGCTGGCGCTGGCGCATCCCGCTGCAGCACCGCTATGGCAACGGCTACGTCTTCTCATCGCGCCACATCGGCGATGAGGACGCCCTGGCCGAACTGAAGGCGGCGATCCCCGATCCGCTGCTGCACGAACCGCGCCTGATCCGCTTCAACCCCGGCCGCCGCAAGCAGGTCTGGAACAAGAACGTCATCGCCCTGGGCCTGGCGTCCGGCTTCCTGGAGCCGCTGGAAAGCACCTCGATCGCCCTGATCGAGACCGGCATCGAAAAGATCAAGGCGCTGTTCCCGGACAAGGACTTCGCGCCCGAGGTCGTCGACGAGTTCAACGACTGGTCGCGTCGCGAGATGGAGCGCGTGCGCGACTTCATCATCCTGCACTACTGGGCCAACAAGCGTGGCGACACCGCGTTCTGGCGCGACTGCAACAAGGTCGTCCTGCCCGAGGCCTTGCGGCGCAAGGTCGACCTCTTCACCCAGCGCGGCCACTTCGTCCGCTACCGCTGGGAGATGTTCGCCCCGCCCAGCTGGATGGCGATCTATGCCGGTTTCGAACTGCTGCCGCAGACGGTGGACCCATCGCTGGACGGCATCGATCCCAAGACCCTCAGCGCGCCGCTCGCCGAGATGCGCAAGGCCATCCGCGAGGTGGTGGCCAACGCCCCGCCGCACGAGGCTTTCCTCGACCAATACTGCCGCCCAGCGCCGATAGCGGCCGAGTAGGACCATGCCGATGACCAACACCAATCCCAACGCCATCAGGAAGATCGTCATCGTCGGCGGCGGTTCTGCCGGCTGGATCTCGGCGGCGATGCTGGCCCACTATTTCGAGAAGGGCGGCTGTCAGGTCGAGCTGATCGAGTCCGAGGAGATCGGCACGATCGGGGTGGGGGAGTCGACCATCCCGCCATTCCTGCAACTGATCGCCAGTCTCGGCCTCGACGAGCGGGAGTTCATCCAGGCCACCCAGGCCAGCTTTAAGCTGGGCATCCGGTTCGAGGACTGGAAGCAGAAGGGCCAGCACTACTACCATCCGTTCGGCGCCATCGGCGGCCCGATCGGCCCGCACGAGTTCTACCAGTGCTGGCTGCGGGCCAAGGCCAACGGCCACCCGTCGGAACTGCAGGACTTCGCGCCCGGCACGGTGATGGCCGACCAGTGGAAGTTCATGCTGCCGTTCAAGGCCCAGCGGTCGCTGATCGCCGGGGCCAGCTACGCCCTGCACATCGACGCGCGCCTGATCGCCAAGGTCCTGCGCGGCTTCGCCGAGGCGCGCGGCGTCAAGCGCACCGAAGGCATCGTCACCGACGTGGTCACCCACCCGGACGGCTCGGTCGCCAAGGTGATCATGAAGAACGGCCAAGAGGTCGAGGGCGATCTCTTCATCGACTGCTCGGGCTTCCGCGCCCTGCTGATCGGCAAGACCCTGGACGTGCCGTTCAACGACTGGTCGGACATGCTGCTGTGCGACCGCGCGGTGGTGGTGCAGACGGAGAACATCGGCGAACCGCACCCCTATACCCTGTCCAAGGCCGAGGACGCCGGCTGGCGTTGGCGCATCCCGCTGCAGCACCGGGCCGGCAACGGTTATGTGTTCAGCTCCAGGCATCTCAGCGACGACGAGGCGCGCGCCACCCTGGTGCGTAACGTCCAGGGTCCGATGCTGATGGAGCCGATGTTCATCCCCTTCAAGACCGGCATGCGCCAGCGCCTGTGGGAGAAGAACGTGGTGGCCGTGGGCCTGGCGGGGGGCTTCATCGAGCCGCTGGAATCGACCGCCCTGCACCTGATCTATCGCGGCATGGACTTCCTGTTGCGGTTCTTCCCCGACCGCGACTGCAGCCCGGCCCTGGCGGCCGAGTACAACCGGCGCATGGCGGCCGACTACGAGGAGATCCGCGACTTCATCGTGCTGCACTACTGCACGACCCAGCGCGACGACACGCCGTTCTGGCGTGATGTCCGCCAGGCCCCGGTCCCCGACAGCCTCAAGGCCCGCATGGAGCTCTTCAAGGCCCACGGCGTGCTGCGCGAGGGCGTCGACGAGATGTTCCGCAACCCGTCCTGGCAGTCGGTGATGGAGGGCATGGGCGTGCGGCCGCGGCGCTACCAGCAGCTGACCGACACCGCGCCCTACGAGGTCATTTCCCGGACCCTGGACCAGTCCAAACCGATGCTGGCCGCGCAGGTCGCGGGCCTGCCCAGCCACGGCGAGTTCCTGGCCCAGAACTGCCCCGCGCCGCCGCCGGAACCGGTGGTCGCGCCGTTCAAGACGGTGGCCTAGAGCCGCTTCATCGCGATGATCTTCACCGGCGGGTTCAGGATCTGGCCCTTCATCGACGGCACGTTGGTCGCGCCGTCGGTGCGGCCAGCCAGGATCTTCTTCACGACGTCCATGCCCTGCACCACCTTGCCGAACACGGCGTAGCCCTGGGCGGCGTCGCTCTTGCCCGGCTTGGCGTCGAGATAGGGCTGGGCGCTGGCGCAGATGAAGAAGTCGGCGGTGGCCGAGCCGGGGGCGTCGCGGCCCATCGAGATGGCGCCGGCCGTGTGCTTCAGACCGGTCTTCAGCGTGCTCTCATGGGCGATCGGCGGGGCGCGGCGGGAATAGGGTTTGGGCTGACCCTGGATCGAGCCGGCGCCTGGCGCGCCCTTGGCCCGGTTGGCGCGGAAGAACTGGCCGCCGTCGAAGCGGTGGCGATCGACATAGGTCAGGAAGTTGGCGGCCGTGATCGGGGCCTTCTTGTCTTCCAGCTCGACGACGATGGTCCCCTTGTCGGTCTCGATCGCCACGCGCGGCTTGCCGGCGGCGCCCCAAGCTGACGTAACAAGTCCCGAGGTCGAGGCCAGCAGGGCGAGGGCGGCGCCGATCACGGCGCGGCGGACGTTCTGGTTCATCGGAATCCCATTAAAGGCTCGCGCCGACCCTAGCCGATGGCGAGCGCCGAAGTCGACCGGGAGACCGCCCTTGGCGAATTGATGGTAGCGCTACCGAAAAAGCCTGGTCTAAGAATCCCGTTCTCTGAGCTAGGCTCTCCTGGAGTTAGGTTTTGGGGCGACCGCGGGGGACACGCGGCGTGATCGAGGGAAGGAACAAGCGTAATGGGGGCTGACAGCCAAGCCGCGCCCGCGTCGAAGCAGGGCAAGGGACGCGACGTGCTGGTGATCGGGGCGTCTTCGCTCGGCACCGTGTTCGAGTGGTACGACTTCTATCTCTACGGCTCGCTGGCGGTGATCATCACCAGCCACTTCTTCTCGGGCGTCAACGAGACCACCGGCTTCATCCTGGCCCTGCTGGCCTTCGCCGCCGGCTTCGCGATCCGGCCACTGGGGGCGGTGATCTTCGGCCGCCTCGGCGACATCTGGGGCCGCAAGAACACCTTCCTGATCACCATGCTGCTGATGGGGGTCTCGACCTTCGTGGTCGGCCTGCTGCCGTCCTACGAGCAGATCGGCATCGCCGCGCCGATCGCCCTGGTGGTCATGCGCCTGGTCCAGGGCCTGGCCCTGGGCGGCGAATACGGCGGCGCCGCGACCTATGTCGCCGAGCACGCGCCCGAGGGCCGGCGCGGCTTCTACACCAGCTGGATCCAGACCACGGCGACCGTGGGTCTGTTCCTGTCGCTGCTGGTTATCCTGCTCGTCCGCACCCAGCTGGGCGAGGACGCCTTCAAGGCCTGGGGCTGGCGCGTGCCGTTCCTGGTCTCTCTGCTGCTGCTGGGCGTGTCGCTGTGGATCCGCCTGAAGCTGCACGAGAGCCCGACCTTCCAGCGCATGATCGCCGAGGGGAAGGGGACCAAGAAGCCGCTGGCCGAGGCCTTCGGCCAGTGGAAGAACCTCAAGGTCGTGCTGCTGGCCCTGTTCGGCCTGACCATGGGCCAGGCGGTGGTCTGGTACTGCGGCCAGTTCTACGCCCAGTTCTTCCTGGAAAAGACCCTGAAGGTCGACGGCGCCCTGGCCAACCTGATGATCGCCAGCGGCCTGCTGATCGGCACGCCGTTCTTCGTGTTCTTCGGCTGGCTGTCGGACAAGATCGGCCGCAAGTGGATCATCATCGCCGGCTGCGTGCTGGCGGCGGCGACCTATTTCCCGATCTTCAAGGCCATCACCACCTACGCCAACCCGCTGCTGGCCCAGGCGGAAGCCTCGGCGCCGGTGACGGTCTCGGCCGATCCGGCCACCTGCGCCTTCCAGTTCGACCCGGTCGGCAAGGCCAAGTTCAACACCGCCTGCGACGTGGCCAAGGCCTATCTGGCCAAGGCCGGCGTCACC
This sequence comes from Caulobacter sp. GW821-FHT05F04, assembly GCF_059419665.1. NCBI lineage: Bacteria > Pseudomonadati > Pseudomonadota > Alphaproteobacteria > Caulobacterales > Caulobacteraceae > Caulobacter > Caulobacter sp. GW821-FHT05F04. The sequence continues at coordinate 658,151 of NZ_JBWKSF010000001.1, read as the reverse complement.
TATTCGGTGCGTGAGGCCAGCCCGGGCGCGCCGACCACCGTGCAGGTCGGCGGCGTGACGCTGTCGGGCTTCGACGCGAGAGGCACGACCGGCAAGGCCTTCGCCGCCGAGCGCAAGGCTTGGGAGGCCGATCTCGGCGACCAGCTGAAGGTCGCCGGCTATCCGGCCAAGGCCGACAGCCAGCTGGTCGACAAGCCCAAGGTCATCGGCCTGCTGTTCCTGCTCGTCCTGTATGTGACCATGGTCTACGGCCCGATCGCGGCCATGCTGGTCGAGCTGTTCCCGACCCGGATCCGCTACACCGCCATGTCGCTGCCCTACCACCTGGGCAACGGGTGGTTCGGCGGCTTCCTGCCCACGACCTCGTTCGCGATCGTGGCGGCGACGGGCGATGTCTATTCAGGCCTCTGGTACCCGGTGATCATCGCCTCGGTGACCGCCGTTATCGGCGGTCTGTTCCTGAAGGACACGCGCCACAACGTGATCGACGATTAGGCAGCCGCCTTCCGCGACCCGGCGGCCGCGCCGCCGCCGGGTTGCCTTCGGGCTCTTAATCCGCTTGGTTGGCCGCCGAGGGGAGCGTTGATGGCGCAAGAAGACGAAGACCGTCGCGCCTGGTTCAGGCGTGAGATCCTGCCGCTGGAGCCGGATCTGCTGGCCTATGCGCGGCAGTTCTGTCGCGACGGCCAGACCGATCCCGAGGATCTGGTCCACGAGACCTTCGCTCGCGCGATCGCCTGCAAGACCTGGCGCGAGATCGGAAATCCGGGCGCTTTCGCCACCCGCATCCTGCGCAACTGCGCGCTCGACGCGCTGCGCCGCCGCAAGGTCCTGACCATCACCGCCGTCGCCGACTTCGATCGCATCGAACCGATCGACGAAGCGCCCACCGCGCAGATGATGCTCGAATCACGCGAGGAACTGCGGCTGCTGGCCGACGCGATCGCCGAACTTCCGACTCAATGCCGACGCGTCTTTACGTTGAGAAAAGTTTATAGCCTCTCGCCCGAGGACATAGCGGTTCGGCTCGGACTATCCGTCTCTACTGTTGAGAAGCATCTGGTGAAGGGCCTTCGGTACTGTTCCGACAAGTTGGGACGTCGTATCGGACGCAAGAATAAGGTCGACGAAGGACGCTCATGGAGCGCGAGACGGGATCACGACGCGAAGCGGTAAGGCAGGCGGCCGCCCTCTGGGTGGTCCGGCTTGACGATCCTTCGTGCTCGGCCGCCGATCGCGCCGCCTTCGAGGCCTGGCGCGACGACAGCCACGAGCATGAAGCCGCCTATGAGCGCGAAGCCGCCGCCTGGGCGCGGCTTGAGCGTCTGCGCGCCCTGCGTCCGGGCGTGGAGCGTCCGGATCGCGACCTGCTGGCCGAGCGCCGCCCGAACGTAGCGCGGACGCCGTGGGCGCGCGGCATGGCCGCCGCGGCCGCCATCGCCCTGGTCGTGGCCGGCACGATGACGTTCGACGGCGGCACGGCCTACGCCACCGCCATCGGCGAGCGCCGCGTGGTGGTCCTTAGCGACAACAGCCGTATCGAGCTCAATACCGACAGCAAGGTCGTCGTTCGCTACCGCAAGGGCGTGCGCGAGGTGAAGCTCATCAAGGGCGAGGCGGTGTTCGAAGCCGCCAAGGACGTCCGCCCGTTCGTGATCAAGGCCGCCGACGCGGTCATGCAGGCTGACAGCTCCACCGAGATGGCCGTGCGTCTGCGCTCGGACGGCGCGGCCGTGACGGTCAAGCGCGGCGCGGTCGACCTCGACGCGGCCCCGGGCGAGCACAAGGACGAGCGCAAGGACGACCTGCGTCTGACGGCCGGCGTCACCGCCATCTACAGCTCGGCCGGCAGCCGTTCGCGCGCGGTATCCGACAGCGAGATCGACCGGGCCCTGGCCTGGAGACAGGGCGCGATCGCCCTGAACGGCCAGTCGCTGGAGCAGGCTGTCGCCGAGTTCAACCGCTACAACCGGCAGCAGATCCGCATCGCCGATCCGTCGATCTCGGGCCTGCGCCTGGCCGGTTATTTTCAGACCACCGAGCCCAACAGCTTTGTCAGCGCGGTGACCAGCGCCTTCCCCGTGCGCGCCGCCGCGGGCTCGGACGGGGCCATCCGCCTGTCGCGTCGCGCGGTCCCCGAAAAGGCGGGCTGAGAAAAAGTGGGCTGAAAAAGTTTCCGGCCGAGTGGCGGAAACGAGGGTCCCTCGCGTCGGTAGGGCTGAAGGCGTCTTCCCATGGGGATGGATGACGCCCCCGAGGGGTTACCAAGAAAAATGTCGATCGACACTCGCCGCCGCACGGTCCGCGGCTTCCTGATGGCGTCCGCCGCCGTGCTCGTCCTGGCCGGTCCGGCCCTGGCGCAAGAGGCCCGGCACAGCTTCAACATTCCAGCCGGCGACGCGGTCAGCGCGCTGCAGACCTTCGCCAAGCAATCGGGCAAGCAGGTGCTGTTCCCGTTCGAGGCCGCCTCGGGCAAGACGACCCCGGCGGTGACCGGCGACGTGGCCGACGCCGACGCCCTGGCCCGTCTGACCAAGGCCGCGGGCCTGGTCGTGGCCTCCGACGACGGCAAGACGATCACGCTGCGCCAGGCATCGGCCGAACGCCCCCAGCCCGTGAGCGCGGAGGCCGGCGCGGCGACTGACGAGGCCCAGACGGTCGAAGCCATCGTGGTGGTCGGTTCGCAGATCGAAGGCGCCCGCACCACCGAAGCCCTGCCGGTGACGGTGGTCAGCGAGAACGACATCATCGCCACGGGCGCGGTGTCGGGCGACGAACTGTTCCGCGCCATCCCGCAGGCCGGCGACGTGCAGTTCCAGGAAGCCCGCACCACGGGCAACCTGAACGACGCGCGCGGTGACGTATCCTCGCTGAACCTGCGCAGCCTCGGCACCGGCAACACCCTGGCCCTGCTGAACGGCCGCCGCGCCGTGCTGGCGCCGGGCACGCAGACCGAGAACCTGGTGCCGGTCCAGACCGTCAACACCAACTCGTTCCCGGTCGCGGGCGTCAAGCGGGTTGAAGTGCTGCGCGACGGCGCCGCCGCCATCTACGGCACCGACGCGGTGGCCGGCGTGGTCAACACGGTGCTCGACACCAAGTTCCGCGGCCTGAAGATGGAAGCCCAGTACGGCGGCTCGGAAGGCACCAGCTACCGCGAAGGCTCGTTCAACGTGAAGGCTGGCACGCGCCTGGAAGACGGCACGCGCCTGACCTTCTTCGGCAACTACACCGGCCGTAGCCGTCTGAACGCCAGCGAGCGCGACTATTCCGCCAGCGAGGATCACCGCGCGCAGGTCGCCAACACCCCGTGGGTGGACAATACCACGTTCGACAGCCGCTCGACCTCCAGCCCGTGGGGGTCGTTCACCCTGATCCCGGCGACCACGGCGGTGCGCCAGGGGACGAGCGCCCTGACGACCTCGGGCGTTTTCCACATCGAGCCTGTCAGCAACACGGCGGCCGGCTGCTCCAGCACCGTGCTGACCGGTGGCATCTGCATCAAGTCGGGCACCATCACGGGCGCCAACGACCGCGTGCTGCGCTATGACGAGAACCCCGACCGCACCCTGAAGGGCGGCGTCGAGCGCACCAACCTGTTTTCGACCGTCGAGCACGACTTCGGCGACATCACGGCCTATGGCGAGGCGGGTTACTACCACGCCCTGTTCACCGGCAGCCGCGAGCAGTCCGCGCCGCTGAGCACCGCCCCCATCACCATCGCGGCCAACGCCTACTGGAACCCCTTCGGCCCCGTGGGCAGCGTCAACCGCCTGGCCAACCTGACCGGCGTGCCGACCGGCGGCGCCGCGATGAACATCCTCACCTATCGCGTGGTCGACACCGGCCCGCGCACCTACACGGTGACGGACGACAGCTATCGCCTGCTGGGCGGGCTGAAGGGCTCGTGGAACGGCTGGAAGTGGGATTCGGCGGCGCTGTATTCCAAGGCCCGCACCAAGGACATGACGCACAATGCGATCAGCAACACCCTGTTCCAGCAGGCGCTGAACCGCACCGACGCATCGGCCTACAACCCGTTCAACGGCGGCAATCTCGACAACTACTCGCTGGGCGATACCTCGCCCAATAGCCGCGACACGATCAACTCGTTCCTCATCAACGTCTATCGGATCAGCGAAACCTCGCTGGCGCTGGCCGATTTCAAGGTCTCGAAGAAGGACCTGTTCCGCCTGCCCGGCGGCGACGTGGGCTTCGCGGCCGGTGTCGAGTGGCGCCGCGAGACCTATGACGACAATCGCGACGACCGTCTGGACGGCAAGATCAAGTACACCAACAGCGTCACCGGCGTGACCTACAATACCGACGTCCTGGGCGCTTCGGGTTCGCCGGACGTGCACGGCAGCCGTTCGGTGAAGTCGGCCTTCTTCGAACTGGCGGTGCCGGTCATCTCGCCCGAGATGAACATCCCGTTCGTCGAGGAGATCAGCCTGCAGATCGCCGCCCGCGGCGAGGACTACTCGGATTTCGGCAGCGTCTATAAGCCCAAGGGCGCGATCTACTGGAAGGTGGGCCACGGCCTGGCCTTCCGCGGTTCGGTCTCGCAGAGCTTCCGCGCGCCGAACCTGCCGCAGTTCTACAGCGACGGCGCGACGGTCTCGAACAACCGGATCGACTACGCCGCCTGCCGCCTCAACGGCACGACCTGCGCGACCGCCAGCACGATCGAGTCGCGCAGCGGCAACAAGAACCTGAAGCCGGAAGAGGCCGACAACGCCACGGTCGGCTTCGTCTATCAGCCGACCTTCATTCCGGCCCAGTACGGCAAGCTGACCCTGACGACCGACTTCTGGTCGATCCGCGAGAAGGGCGTCATCGGCGTCGTGGGCGGCTATAACGCCATCGCCTACGACTACTATCTGCGCCTGCACGGCTCGTCGAACCCGAACGTCGTCCGCGACGCCCCGGTCGGCTCGGCCACGGTCGGCAACATCGCCTATATCAACGACACCTATCAGAACCTGCAGCCGCGCATGGTCCAGGGCGCCGACTTCAGCGTCGACTACGACCTGGACGACACCGCCTGGGGCGACTTCGGCCTGTCGGTCAATGTCGCCAAGCTGCTGAAGTACGACCAGTCGGCCAGCCCGCTGGAGTCGCTGCTGCAGAGCGCCGTCGCCGCTGGCGAACTGCCGGGCCTGACGATCTCGTCGGCCGGCAACCAGATCAAGATGGACGGCTACCCCGAGTTCCGCGGCACCGCCAGCTTCACCTGGCGCTACAACGGCTGGGGCGCGGGCGCGTTCGTGCAGTATGTCGGCGAAGCCTACGACACCGGCCCAGCCCAGGTGAATGGCGAGTACTTCCCGATCAAGGACTGGACCACGCTCAGCCTCTACGGCCAGTACGCGTTCAAGGACGGCATGTTCGGCGGTTCGACGGTCCGCATCGGCGCGCGCAATGTGTTCGACAAGGATCCGCCGCTCTCGGCGTCCAACTTCGGCTACTCGGGCGCCCTGCACAACGCCACGGGCCGCTACTGGTACATGAACCTGTCCAAGAAGTTCTAGTTCACTAACCCGCTTTCCCCGGCGAACGCCGGGGAAAGCGGAGTGAAGATTTGCGTTTATTGAACGAGGCCGCCGTGAAGTTCGTTCGTCTCGTCTCGGTCAGCCTGGCCGCTATTTCCCTGGCCTTCACGCCGATCGCCTCGAGCGGCGCCCTGGCCCAGAAGAAACAGCTGCTGGAATATCCCAGCATCCACTCGCCGGTCGTGGGCGAGAAGGGGATGGTGGTCAGCCAGAACGCCATCGCCACCAAGGTCGGCGTCGAGATCCTGCGCCAGGGCGGCAACGCCGTGGACGCAGCGGTCGCCACGGCCTTCGCCCTGGCCGTGACCCTGCCGCGCGCCGGCAATATCGGCGGCGACGGCTTCATGATGGTCTATATGGCCAAGACCCGGGAAACGGTCTTCATCGACTATCGGGGCATCGCCCCCAAGGCCGCCAAGCTCGAGACCTTTGTCGACGAGAACGGCAAGGAGATGGACGATGTCGCCTCGCGCGGCTATCGCGCGCCGACCGTGCCGGGCACCGTGGCGGGCCTCTATCTCGCCCACCAGAAGTACGGCCGTCTGCCGTGGAAACAGGTCGTCGAGCCGGCCTTCAGGCTGGCCAGCGACGGCGTGGTCCTGTCGCCGGACGAGGCCTTCGTGTTCAGCTGGGGCAAGCAGCGCCTGTCCGAGAGCGCGGCCGGCAAGGCGGCTTTCTACAAGGCCGGCGGCGAGCTCTACCGCGCCGGCGAGACCCTGAAGCAGCCGGACCTGGCCTGGTCGCTGCGCCAGATCGCCGACAAGGGCGCGGACGCTTTTTACAAGGGCGAGATCGCCCAGCGCTTCGCCGCCGACATGAAGGCTCATGGCGGCCTGATCACCGCCGAGGACCTGGCGTCCTACAAGGCCGTGGTCCGCCAGCCGCTGGAGGGCAGCTATCGCGGCCTCACGGTCAAGACCTCGCCGCCCGCCAGCGCCGGCGGCGCGACCTTGCTCGAGATGCTGAACATTCTCGAGCAGTTCGACCTGAAGGCCTCGGGGCCTGGCTCGGCCAAGTCGCTGCACCTGATGGCCGAGGCCATGAAGCTGGGCTACGCCGACCGTTCGCGGTTCCTGGGCGACACCGACTTCGTCAAGGTTCCGCTGGCTGGCTTCACCTCCAAGGCCTACGGCGTCGAGCGCGCCAAGCTTGTCGACCCGGACAAGGCCAAGAGCGCCAAGGACCTGGGCGTCGGCGACCCCTGGGCGTTCGAGAGCCACAACACCACCCACTTCTCGGTGGCCGACGCCGACGGCAACGCCGTCTCCAACACCTTCACCCTGGGCGCGGACTTCGGCTCGGGCGTGATGGTGGCCGGCGCGGGCTTCGTGCTGAACAACCAGATGAACAACTATTCGCACGCCGCGGCGTGGCGGGCCCAGAAGAGTGGAAAGCCCTTGCCGCCCAACGCCCTGCAGCCGGGCAAGCGCGTGCTGTCGACCATGATGCCGACCATGATCTTCAAGGACGGCAAGCCATGGCTGATCACCGGCACGCCGGGCGGCAGCACGATCATCGACACGGTGCTGCAGGTCATCGTCAATGTCGTCGACTTCAGGCTGAACGTGGCCGAGGCCACCCACCAGCCGCGCATCTTCCAGGACGCCAGCGACAATCTGCGCGTCGAGCCGAACTTCAATCCCGACACGGTGGCCGCCCTCAAGGCGATGGGCCACCCCCTGTCCTCGGACGAGACCATGGGTTCCGCCCAGTCGATCATGATCGACAAGGGTCTCTTCCTGGGCGGCGCCGACCCGCGTCGTCCCGGAGCCGAGGCGATCGCGCCCTAGGGGTCAACCTCCCCCCACCTGAGAGATCTCTTGGGACGCGATTCATCGGCGCCGGGACTGCCCTCCCGGCGCCGATTTCATTTCCGTTTGCGTTAAATCAACGTCGCCGCTCCAGTCGTGGCGCAAGCTTCATCTTGAGATCGGTGAGGGGCTGCGGTCCGGTTTCTCGTCCGGTTCTCACGGTCCGACGCGGTCGCCAGTTCGCGTCGGACAGTTGCTGCTCTCGGGGCGACTCCCCCTGTAGTCCCGAGCGAGATCGGCGCCGGATTCCCCTCCGGCGCCGATTTTGTTTCTCGGCTCCAGCTTCAAACGCCAGAAGCCGTGCTCCGATCTACTTCCCGCTGACCGCCGGCCCGTACAGCAGGCCGTTGAACAGGAACTTGAACGTTCCGTACGACTGCGCCCGCTGGGTGATCTCGGGGCCGAAGGCGAAGACCTTGCCCTTGCCGACATCGATATCGAGCATGGCGGTCGAGCCCTTCAGCTTTTCCTGACCCACGGCCCAGCCGCTGCGCAGCGGCTTGTCGGCGTCGAACCAGGCCACGCGCGACACGCCCTTGGCGTCGGCCTTCACGGTGAAGGCCGGGCTGCGGTCGAAGAACACGTCGACCTGGTCCGAAGCCCCATAGGCCAGGGGCTGCTTGGGATCGACCTTGGCGCGCAGCACCGAGCCCGGAATGTAGAGTTCGCGATTGGTGAAGGCCTTCAGCTGTCCGTTCTCCATCTTGGCGGTGGCGATCTCGACCGGCGCGCCCAGGGCCGTGGCCAGGCGCGTCGAGGCGCCGATGGCGACGACCGAACCGCCGCCCTTCACGAAGGCGGCGATCTGGGGCAGCGTCTTCTCGTCGCTCACCCGGCCCAGCCACGGACGGTACTCGGCCGGGATCTCTTCGGGCTTGGGCTGCGAACCGCCGCGGCCGACCTTGAACGGGCCGTCGGCCGGGGCGGGGACGACGCCGTCCGGGAACACCAGCACGTCGTAGTCCTTGGCGATGTCGCCGGCGTCCAGGCGCTGCGGATAGACGACCTGGAAGGGCGCCTCGAACTTCTCGAACATCCAGCGGTTCCAGCCCGAGGGCATCGAGCCGCCATAGACGTCGACCAGGCCGACGCGGATCGGCTTCAGGGCGATGGTCGCGCCCGACGGCTTGCCGCCGATGGCGTAGGCGTCGATGCCCAGGTCCTTGACGCCCTTGTCGATCACCGCCTTGGCGGCGGGCGAGGCGGGGACGAAGATCGCGCCGGGACCGAAGGCGGTCTTGCCGGCCTTGGCGCCGTCCTTGACCCAATAGACCTTGGCGCCGGCCTTGAGCAGACGGTTGGTCAGGGTGAAGCTGGCGTTGGTCTCGTGGCTGACCAGCCAGCCCGCGCCGCCCGAACCCTTCACCGCGCCCGGCGTCACCGAGATCAGGTCCGGCACGCGCGCCGTCGGGGCCTCGAAGCCCTCCAGGATGCGGTCGAACTTGATGCCCATCTGGTAGGCCAGGGTGTAGCCGGTGACGTCGTACGGGGCCTTGGGCGGGCCGCCCGGATATTCCAGGTCGTGCGGGTGATCCTGCGGCTCGAACATGTCCATGATGTGCGGGCGATAGGCCTGGGCCGCGCGCACGACGTAGGAGCCGGCCGGATAGGTCTTGGCCCCGATCGTGAAGGGCTTGGTCGCCTTTTCCACGTCGACGCCGGTCTTGATCAAGGCGTTCAGGAACGCGACCACCGTGGGCATGTCGGCCTGGTCCGACGGGATGACGTAGCCGCGCGCGTCACGCTCTTCCGGGGTCTGGAGCACCGACTTGAACAGGCTCGGGTCGACCGCGTCTCGGCCCACGCCCGGCTTGCCCTTGCCGGCCGCTTGCAGCGCCTCGACGCGGGTCGGGGTGATCGTCCAGCTGTCCTTGCCGCCGCGCTTGATGCTGTTGTCGCCCATCTTCCAGATGTTGAAGAGCAGGCGTTCCTTGTTGCGGGCGGCGTAGTCGATCACCGCCCTGTTCATGGTCCACTGGTAGTCCAGCGAGTCCTGTAGACGCCATTCGCGCGGCGCGATCGGCGCGGGGCGGTCGTTGCCCGGCAGCTGCAGTTCCGGCACCAGATTGACCGTCGTGGGGGTCGGGCCGCCGATGATCTCGGTCAGAAGGCCGATCGAATTGTGGAAGTAGGCGACCGACCGCTCCATGCCGTTATGCCAGGTGGAGTAGGGCGCGGCGCTGCGGGCGCCCGAACCCGGCTTGTCCTCGGCCACCAGGCGGCTGTGCATGGCCATGCCGACTTCCTGCAGCTCGGTCATGACCAGCGGGTCGTAGTTGAAGTTGAACGGGTCGCGGAACGGCGGGACGAACACCACCATGCCGTTCGGGCCGGTCTGGTGCTGGTTGTAGATGATCTGCGGATACCACTCGCGGAACAGCATCTTGTTGACGTTGGTGGTCTCGGCCATGGCCGACATGAAGCTGTCGCGGTTGTTATCGTGGCCGACGTACTTCTGATAGAGGCGCGGCAGCGAGCCGAACTCGCGCTTCTTCGGATCCTGGTTGCGCATGTACCAGTCCGAGACCATCTCCATCCCGTCCGGATTGTCCTGGCCGAACAGGATGACGGTGTCGTCCAGCAGGCGCAGCGTCTCGGGATCGGTCTGGGTCAGCATCCGGTACAGCACCTGGATCTGGCCCTGCGAGGTGATCGTCTCGCTGGCGTGCAGGCCGGCGTCGATCCACACGATCGCCTTGCCCTCGGCGGCCAGCTTGCGGGCCTCGTCTTCCTTGACGCCCTCGGCCTTGGCCAGCTTGTGGGCGATCTCCTTGTAGCGGTCCAGCTTGGCCAGGTTGGCTGGCGAGGAGACGATCGCCACCCACATGGTGCGGCCTTCCTCGGTCTTGCCGATGTCGACCAGCTTCATCCTGTCCGACTGGCCGGCCAGGGTCTTCAGATAGGCCTCGTAGGCCGTGTAGTCGGCCAGGAAGTAGTCGCTGCCGACCGGCTGAGCGAAGGCCTTGTCCGGCGGGGTGATGTCGGCGGCGATCGCGCCGCTGATCCCCGTGAAGGCCAGCACCATGCCGAGGGCCGCCCCGGCCATTGCTCTGCTTCGCGTCATTTCCAACCCCGTTGCCCATGGCGAACGCAACGGTGCGTCGGCCCTTCCTTAGACTGACGTAAGTGGAGAGCGTTTCCGCACCCGCGGCAACGGCGGGCCCAACCCATTTTTTCACCCGCACAAGGACAGGGCAAAAGGAAAGGGGCCGCCCTCGCGGACGACCCCCTCCATCTCATCGGACCATACTCACGCGGTCCGTACGCGAGATCCGCTAACGACTAGTACTTCAGGCGGACGCCCACGCGGAAGTAGCGGCCCACGGCGCCCGACTGCGAGTAGGTCGGGTTCCAGTTCACCGCGGCGTAGTTGGCCGGGTTGAACATCGGGCCGGCGTCGAACAGGTTCAGCACGTCGGCATAGACCGTCGTGTGCTCGGTGACGTCGTAGCCGCCGGTCAGGTCGAAGGAGATGAAGTCCTTCGTGTGGCACTTGAAGTCGGCGTCGCCGTACAGGCAGGTCTGGTCGCCCACATAGCTTTCGTCGATCGAGCGCAGGCCGCTGACATAGTTCAGGGTGCCGGTCATCGTGGCCGGACCGCGGGTGAAGGTGTTGCTCCACGAGGCGCGGTACTTCGGCGTCCCGGCGCCCGACGACAGCACGTACGGGGCCTGCTTGCCGACGTAGTTATAGGTCACCCCGCCCTGGGTGTACTTGAAGTCGAACAGGACGGTGGCGTTCAGCTCGCTGGTCCACTTGACGTCGGCGGGCAGGTACATCGTGTTCTGGACGTTCAGGTCCATGCCGCTGGTGCGCAGTGAGTCGGCGTTGATGTACGGCGAGGCCACCGACAGGATGCGCGGCAGGGCGTTCGGGGCGTCCGGATCCGGCAGGTCGGCGGTCACCACGTAGCCGGCCGGGATGGCTTCGCCGGCATAGTAGGCGGCGATGGCGTTACCCGCGCTGGCCTGCGCGATCACGTCGGTCTTCTTGATGTGGTAGTAGTCCAGCGAGACGCTGAAGTTGCGGGTCGGGGCCCACACCGCGCCCATGGTGTAGCTGGTCGACTTCTCCGGCTTCAGGTCCGGGTTGGCCGCGGTGATGCTCGAGAGCGAGTAGGTCTTGGTATACTCGCTGCCGCCGTGGGCCGCCACGAAGTCGGGGTAGTTCGCGAACGAGAAGTTCGTGAAGCCCTGGCTGGCCGAGTCGCCCGATTCCGAGAACGACGGCGCGCGGAAGCCCTTCGAGACGGTGGCGCGCAGGGCGACCGTCTTGATGGGCGTGTACTTGACGCCGATCTTCGGCGAGAAGTTGCCGCCGAAGTCCGAATAGTGGTCGTAGCGACCCGAGACGTTGACCTCGACATTGTCCAGCACCGGCATGCCCAGCTCGGCGAAGGCCGAGGCGACCGTGCGGTTGCCGATGGTGCGGGCGTTGCCCAGGCCCTGGGCGTCGTTGGTCGGGTTCAGGGCCGGGTCGTTGACCGCCTCGTAGCGGAACTCGCCGCCCAGACCCAACTGGGCGGGGCCGCCCGGCAGGTTGAAGACGTCGCGCGAGGCCTGGAAGTTGATCGAGTCCAGGTCGCTGGTCGAGGTCTTGGCCAGGACCGGGGCGAGGGCGCTGCGGACAGCCTGGCTATTCTTCGACGGGTCGAGGAAGTTGTACGTGCCGTTGTTCACCGCGTCGATCAGCGCGTTGTAGCTGATGTAGCCGTGGTTGGCGCTCTCCAGCCAGCCGTGGGCGATGACCAGATTGGCCTTGTAGTTCCAGTCGGCCGCCGAGCCTTCGACGCCGCCGACCAGGCGGGCCATGCGGTTGGTGTAGTTGGCGTAGAACGGAATGTCGCTGAAGCGGTAGCGGATCAGCGCGTCATAACCCTCGGCCGCGAACGGGTTGTTCGGGTTCAGCTGGCCGTTCGACAGCAGGGCCGGCAGGACGATGTTCGACAGGTTGTGCGGCGTCGACGACGAGATCGAGCGTTCAGCGCCACGGGTCGAGGTCTTCGACTGCATGAAGCTGGCCGACAGATAGGCCTGGAAGTTGTCGTTCGGCTTGATCGTGAAGCGGCCATAGGCGCCCACGCGCTCTTGCTTGGGCTGGACGTCGCCCAGCTTGGCGACGTTCTGGGCGCAGTACGCGCCGCCGGCCGAGGTGGTCAGCGGGGCGTCGGCCGCGCAGGTGCGCAGCGGTTGCCACAGTTGGTCGGCCAGGGCGACGCCGGTCGAGATGTCGCCCGCCGTGCCCATCTTCGCGCGCTTGACCTGACCGTAGTAGGTGCTGCCGCCGGCGCCCGGGTTGTCGTTGCTGCCGCCCGGAATGCCCGACAGGTCGAAGGTGTCGTACGGATAGCCGCGCTGATCGATGCGGATGCGCTTGTCCAGCTGGTACTCGACGTCCAGGTACATGTTGTACTTGTCGGTGTTCAGGTCGCCGTAGCCGACCTCGCCGTTGAAGCGGTACTGGTCGCCGCCGCCGTGCTCGGACGTGCCGACCGACAGGTCAGCGCCCATGCCCTGGAAGTTCGACTTCATGATGATGTTGACCACGCCGCCGATGGCGTCGGCGCCGTACAGCGACGAGGCGCCGTCCTTCAGGGTCTCGATGCGCTCGACCGCGTTGAACGGGATCGAGTTGAGGTCGACGAACGAGCGCTGGCCGTCATCGGCCAGCGGGTAGCTGGCGTTGCGGAGGCCGTCGATCATCACCAGGGTCGAGTTGACGGTCAGGCCGCGCAGGGCAACGCCCGTCGAGCCAGCGGCGAAGCCGCTGCCGAAGGCGGCGGGGACCGAGCCCGAGTTGTCGGCCGACAGGCTGCGGATGGCGTCGGCCACCGTCGTGATACCCTGGGCCTTGAGCTGTTCGTTGGTCTGGACCTGGACCGGCGAGGGGGTGGCGGTGTCGGTGCGGCGCAGCAGCGAACCGGTGACGACGACGGCCTCGACCTCGTTGTCCTGGGCGGCCGGCTGAGCGGCCGGCGCGGCGGTTTGAGCGTTCGCGGCGAAGCCGGCCAGCGTGGCCACGCCTACGATCATCGAGGTCGCGAGCAAACGACCCCGGGTTAACTGATAGTTCATGTCTTTATCCTTCCGGGCCGCCCTCGCCGGCGCGAGCGCCGACGTCCTTACAGCCCGATGCAAGATGTGTTTCCCGCCGCGATCCGGCGGTTGTCGGCGCCTTAGGCGCTTCCGAAGCAAGTGGTCAATCGTGAGGCAATTCGTGTAATAGAATTGTCGTGAAGCTGTATCTTTAAGGCCACGACTTTGGCCAATTGGGGCGGGAATGAGACGAGGCCATATCGTCGGTGAAACATTACGGAAATTTATAGATCCACTCTGGGAGCAATGTGGAAATCACATCGTTCGCGGAACGCTGAACTCTATGTAGCGTTTTTAGTGTAGATAATAATCGAGGCGTTCGTTGAATATCGATATTCAGGATCGCGCGGTGTCGCGTGGGACTGCGCGCGGGCGCATGCCCCGCGAGATCGCCGGGATAGGGCTGAATTCGAAAGGGTGGAGTGGGCGCTAGAAGCGACCGCGCGAGACTTCCGAAGCCGCCAGCAGGAACGCCCCCGCGCCGTAGAGCTGGGTGTCGCCCGCCTCGACGTGGTCGGGCGCGTAGCCGACCTGCTGCACCCAGCCCACCTTGCCGTCCGGCTGCACGGCCTGGGCCAGGGCGCCCCACCCCCGGCGCGCGGCGGCTTCGTAGTTTGGGTCTTTCAGCAGTCCGTTGTTCACGCCCCAGGCCAGGCCATAGACGAAGAAGCCGGTCCCGCTGCTTTCCGGCGGGCCCTGCTCCGGCGCCAGCAGCGACACCGGCCAGTAGCCGTCGGGCTTCTGCAGCGTCGCCAGCCTGGCGGACATCCGCTTGAACAGCGCCACGTAGCGCGGGCGCGACGGGTGGTTGGCCGGCAAGGTCTTCAGGATGTTGACGACGCCCGCATAGGCCCAGCCGTTGCCGCGGGCCCAGAAGATCTTGCGGCCCTGATCGTCCTTGCGGTCGAAGTAGCGGCTGTCGCGGAAATAGAGGCCTTCCTGCTTGTCCAGCAGCCAGTCGGTGGCGGCCCAGAACTCCCTGTCGCCATGGGCGGCGTAGCGCGGGTCCTGGGTGGCGGCCGACAGGGCGGTCCAGGTCGGCGGGGCCATGAACAGGGCGTCGCTCCAGCACCAGCGGGCCTGGCAGGGCTGATCCTCCGTGCCGTCGACGAAGGTCAGGTCCGCCTTGGGCGGATCGGCCAGGATGGCGTCGAAGCGGGCCCTCACCGGCGCGATCTGAGCGGGCTCGTGGTCGCGGCCGTAAACCCAGATCCAGGACTGGGCGATGACGTGGTCGTCGGCGTGCAGCGGGCGCTGGCCCAGACCCCAGCCTTCTTGGGCGCCGTGCGTCCGTAGGGCCTGAGCGTAGCCCTGGTCGCCTGTTCGCTCGGCGAAGGCGGTCAGGCCGGCATAGAAGGCGCCCTGGATCCAGCCCCGCGGGTTCTGGGTCTTGGCGTGCTGGGTCTTCACATAATCGAACCGGCCGTCCATGTGGCGCAGCTGCCAGTCGGCGACGGCGCGGCCCAGGGTCAGGGCGGCGGCGGAGAGATCGGCGGAAGCCTTGGCCGGTGTGGCGGGTTGGGACGTCCGCGCGGCGGCGGAGAAGGGGGCGGGAACGGCGCTCAAGGCCAGGCAGATCACAGCCGTCGCGAACCGCACGCGCATCGAAACCTCCCGTGGGGCGCGCCTCTGCCGGACGTCGCGTCGCGTCGCCTGGCGGCTCCGCTGAAAGTTGTCTTACCTGATCCGATCGCTCTTGGGCAAATCGCGCCCGCGGAATGGAATTTTGGTCATGCCAGTTAACTTGTCTGGTAGCCCAATTTCAGTGTAGCCGGTTTGGCGCCGGTTTCCTGGATGGCGCCAGCGCGGGCTCGCGGCCTCGACGCGGCGGGCGACACGAGGAGGAGGGAAGACCCGATGATCCGCTCGACGATCCGAACCCTGGCCCTTTGCGCCGTCGCCGTCGGCGCGTTCTCGACCGCCGCGCCGGCCCTGGCCGCCCCTCAAGGTAAAACGGGTCCGGTCTGCAAGGCCGAGGACGGCTATGCCGCCGACTTCGACGGTCGCCGCACCTTCCGCTGGAAGCCGCAATGGCTGAAGGCCGCCAAGACCCATCTCGCCGCCCCGTCCGTGGCGCCGGCCTACAAGGCCCTGCTGGCCCGCGCCGACAAGGCGCTGGACGGTCCATCCTACGCCGTCACCGAGAAGACCCGCGTCCCGCCCAGCGGCGACAAGCACGACTACATCTCGATGGGCCCGTACTGGTGGCCGGATCCGGCCCAACCGACCGGCGAGCCCTATATCCGCAAGGACGGCGAGGTGAATCCAGAAAGGAACACCAACGCCTTCGACGCCGTGCGCATGGACAGCATGGCCAGCGCTGTCGAGGCCCTGTCCCTGGCCTACTATTTCACCGACGACGCCAGGTACGCGACCAAGGCCGCCCAGCTGCTGCGCGTGTGGTTTCTGGATCCGGCCACGCGCATGAAACCGTCCATGAGCTACGCCCAGGGCGTGCCCGGCCGCACCCTGGGCCGCGCCGAGGGCGTGCTCGACACCTTCCGCCTGCTGCGCGTGGTCGAGTCGATCGGCCTCCTGGCCCCCTCCAAGGCGCTCGCGCCGGCGGAGCAGAAGGGACTGGAGGCTTGGTTCGGCGACTACGTCGCCTGGCTGGGAACAGGGCCGGCCGCCAAGGAAGAACGCGCCGCCCAGAACAACCACGGCATCTGGTACGACTACCAGCTGGCGACCTTCTCGCTGTTCGCCCGCCGGCCGGACCTGGCCAGGACGGTGATCGCCGAGGCGGGCAAGACCCGCATCGATCCGCAGATCGACCCCGACGGCAAGATGCCCAAGGAACTCGCCCGCACCCGAGGCCTGCACTACAGCTACTTCGCGCTTGAACCCTTGGTCGGCCTGGCCGAACTGGGCCCCTGCGTCGGCGTCGACCTGTGGGGCTACAAGGGGCCGAAGGGGCAGGGCATCCGCGCCGCTTTCGACTATCTGGCGCCCTATGTCGGCGACGAGGCGGCGTTTCCGTACAAGGAACTGAAGCCGCAGGACGCGACGGACGAAGCGCTGCCGCTCTACGACCTGGCGGCGGCGGCCTACGGCGACGCGAGCTTCGCGGCCAAGGCCGACTTCATCGCCAAGAAGGACCCGGCGGCGCAAAGCCGGCTGGTGATCGGGGCGTATCGAAAGTAGGTCGCTTTAGATCGCCGACCTTCTCGCCAGCTCCGTCCGCCGGGCGGCCACCTCGTTGCGCGCCCGTTCCAGCGCGTCGATCTCGGTCGCGGTCAGCAGGTTGTCGATCACCCGGCCCAGGTGCTCGCGCATGGCGTTGCGGGCGGCGGTGGGGTCACGTTGCTTCAGGGCCCGCAGGATCTCCTGGTGGTCGTCGATCAACGGGCGAACGCCGACCTGGCGGGCGCGCTCCAGCATGGCGCGGCACAGGGGCGACTTGTAGCGCAGGTCCCAGAGGTTCTCGACGACGGTGACGAAGGCGCTGTTGCGGCTGGCCTGGGCGATGGTGACGTGGAAACGGCGGTCGGCGCGCTCGCCGCCGCGCGGGTCGCTGTCATTCTCCACGACCATATCGTCCATGATCGTCGCCAGATCGGCCAGTTCCTCGTCGGTGATGGTGGCGGCGGCCAGGGCCGCGACCTCGCCCTCGATCAGGCGGCGGGCCTCGGTCAGCTCGAAAGCGCCGATGTCCAGTTCGGGCGCGGTGACCTCGGCGCGCGGAGCTTCGGTGACATAGACGCCCGAGCCGTGACGGGCCTCGACCAGACCGCGGATTTCCAGGGCGATCATCGCCTCGCGAACGGTCGGGCGGCTGACCTTGTAGTCTTCCGCCAGATCCCGCTCGGACGGCAGGCGCTGGCCAGGACGGTGCGTGCCGTCGCGAATCGAATCCGCGATCGAATTCGCCACCTGTTGGTAGAGCTTGCGGGTTTCGGCCGTCGAAGTGGTCATGTGTTTTCGCTGATCGAGCCGACGCGGCGTCGGCGCGAGCCTAGACTATTGTATGGCCGATGTTCGCGCTACGGGGCTTGAGCCGGTCGAGTGGCAAGGTCACTAGCTTCTTGTCGGATAAGTCGCTAAAAGTGGTCAGGCCACTTTACGGTCTCGCTTAGCTACTCCAGGTCCATGCTGAAGATCATCGACGCCAAGGTCATCGTCACCTGTCCCGGCCGCAACTTCGTGACGCTGAAGATCACGACCGAGGACGGAGTCACCGGGGTCGGCGACGCCACCCTGAACGGGCGCGAGCTGTCGGTGGTCAGCTTCCTGCAAGATCACATGGTCCCCAGCCTGATCGGCCGCGACGCCCATCAGATCGAGGACATCTGGCAGTTCTTCTATCGCGGCTCGTACTGGCGCGGCGGCCCGGTGGCCATGACCGCCCTGGCCGCTGTCGACATGGCGCTGTGGGACATCAAGGGCAAGGTCGCGGGCCTGCCGGTCTATCAACTGCTGGGCGGCGCCTGCCGCACGGGCGTCACCGTCTACGGCCACGCCAATGGCGAGACCATCGACGACACCATCGCCGAGGCGGTGAAGTACAAGGCCATGGGCTACAAGGCCATTCGCCTGCAGACGGGCGTGCCGGGCCTGCCCAGCACCTACGGCGTCTCCGGCGACAAGATGTTCTACGAGCCGGCCGACGGCAACCTGCCCACCGAGAACCTGTGGTCGACCGCCAAGTACCTGAACCACGTGCCGAAGCTGTTCGAGAAGGCGCGTGAGGTCCTGGGCTGGGACGTGCACCTGCTGCACGACGTCCACCATCGCCTGACCCCGATCGAGGCCGCCCGCCTGGGCAAGGACCTGGAGCCCTACCGGCTGTTCTGGCTGGAGGACTCGGTCCCGGCCGAGAACCAGGCCGGCTTCCGCCTGATCCGTCAGCACACCACCACGCCGCTGGCCGTCGGCGAGATCTTCGCCCACGTCTGGGACTGCAAGCAGCTGATCGAGGAGCAACTGATCGACTATCTGCGGGCCACCGTGCTGCACGCGGGCGGGATCAGCAATCTGAAGAAGATCGCCGCCTTCGCCGACCTGCACCATGTCAGGACCGGCTGCCACGGCGCTACCGATCTGTCGCCGATCACCATGGCGGCGGCCCTGCATTTCGACATGTCGATCCCCAACTTCGGCCTGCAGGAATACATGCGCCACACGCCGGAGACGGACGCCGTGTTCCCGCACGCCTACACCTTCGACGACGGCATGCTGCACCCGGGCGACAAGCCGGGCCTGGGCGTCGACATCGACGAGGAACTGGCCGGCAAGTACGAATACAAGCGCGCCTACCTGCCGGTGAACCGTCTTCAGGACGGGACCATGTTCAACTGGTAAGGCCACTGCGTTGCGCAAGCTTCTTCCGCTGACGGCGGCGGCTTTCGCGGTCGCCGCGCCTGCCTTCGCCGCCGACCAGAACCCGCGCGGGCCGTTGTATGCCGGCGCCGTCGCGCCGATGAACCAGACGGTGGAAAAGCGCCTGCTGCCGCAGACCGCCGTGCTGCTTGAGACGCTGCTGGCCGAGAAGCGGGACATGACCCTGGACGGGGTCAAGGTGTTCGAGGCCGACGACAAGTTCCTGCCCGGCAAGATCGCCATCGGGCTCGCCTACCTGATCGTCGACACTCCGCGCACCGATCCGAAGTTCCAGCGCTACCTGGCCGCCTACCGCCAGATCGCCGACCTGACCGTCGACGATCCCAACGACACCTGGGGCGTCTACTACTACTGCCAGGCGATCCACATGCTGAAGGACGCCGGCCTGCTGGATGAGGCGATCGCGCCGGCGACCCTGGAGAAGCTGAAGGCCAAGCTGGATTGGCGGCGCTTCGTGCGCGCCGACGACCTGACCTTGATCAACCTGCCCAACAACTACTACGGCGTCGCCTTCAGCGTGGCGCGGCTGCGCTATCGCCTGGGCTGGGAGGACGCCTCGGCCAGCGAAGCCCTGCTAGGCAAGACGCTGGATCACTATCGCAAGTATTCGGGTGAGTACGGCTTCGCCGACGAGACCGATGGCGAGGGGCGCTTCGACCGCTACAGCGTGCTTCTGATCGGCGAGATCAGCCACCGCCTGATCGAGGCCGGGATGCCCGCCACGCCCGAGGTGCGCCAATGGCTGCGCCGCTCGGTCGATCTGATGTTGCCGCGCCTGAACCTTCGCGGCGAGGGCTTCGAATACGGCCGCAGCATCGGGGCCTATGGCGAGACGGCCTTCCTGGAGGTGTTGACCGCCGCGGCCAAGCTGGACGTGCTGACGCCCGAAGAAAAGACCATGGCCTATGCGTTCTCGTCGCGCGTGGCGGCCCGCTACATGGATTTCTGGTTCGATCCCGGGACAGGCTCGGTCGACCTGTGGGAGCATGGCCGCCGGACGGACACGTATCGCGGCAAGCACCGGATCCTTGGCGAGAACCTGAGCCTGGGTCGGCAGTACATCTATACCAGCGCGATCTGGGACGCGCTGGGCTTCAAGGACAAGGCGCCCGACCCTGGCTTCAGCGCCTGGCTGGACAAGCTGCCCAAGCGGACGGTGACCTGGTTCGCGCGCGGCAAGAATGACCGGCTGGTCGTGACCCTGCGCGACAAGAGGCGCGTGATCGCCCTGCCGATCATCAATGGCGGCGAAAGCCAGCACATGAACACGCCGTACTATCCGATCCCGTTCTCGCCGGGCCTGCTGCAGGGCGTGGCCGACGGCGTGTTCCCGCAACTGCTGCCGCGCATCACCCTGGCGGATGGCGCGCAGCTGGCGCCGCTGGCCTATGCCGCCCACGTCAGGGTGGACGGGCGGGGCGCGCGGACGACCGTGACCTACGACCAGGACCAGCTGGACCGCCTGGGCCAGAAGGCCCCGGTCGCCGACGACCGTTTCAGTGTCAGGACGACTTACATCCTGGAGCCGGGCCTTATCCGCCGCACGGACGTGTTCACGCCCAAGTCCGGTGTCGCCGTGAGGGCCGTGGACCTGGCTTTCGCCAGCTTCTCGGGCAAGGCCGTGACCAGGGGCGGGACAACGACGTTCGGAGTCGGTGACGTCACCGGCTTCAAGGTCGAGGGCCTGGCCTGCTCGACCCGCGCCCTGGTCGACGAGAAGGCCTATCGCGGCCCGACCGGCGCGATGACGGCCTTGACCAGCTGCACCGGCGCCGCCGGTCTGAATGGGCCGATCAGGGTCAGCTGGACGATCCGCTACAGATAAGCTGATCTCCCCCGGCTTTCGTGGGTGGGGATCCGAAGCATTGTTTCTCGAGCCTCGATCGCAGATCAAGGGTCAATCATGACGTTGACCACGGATCGAGAGTACTTCCTATTCATCATGTATTTCGGTGGTTTATAGCAATCACGCGCGCGTGAATGTCGGGTTTACGACTAACATTTATTTTTCGACTTGGCTGTATTTGCTCGATATCCCCAAATCGGGGTGTTAAGCTCTGGCTATCATCGGCACGGCCTTCTCGAGCGCCGATGACTGAGAGACGAAGCCCCGGCTTCACTCCCGCTCGAAAGGCAGGAGTTCGCATCATGCCCACCTACCTTTTCTACCCGCGACGGGCCGACGGCGTGTCGCTGACCTTCATCGCCAACGCCGCCGAGGGCGATGTCGACGCCCTGGAACTGGCGGCCGAGGTCGCGGCGGCGCACGACTGCGTCGGCGTCTTCGTCTGGGAGTCTGCCGCCGACGGCAAGGACCGCTTCATCGGCGAGATCGAGCGACAGGGCGCCCGGGTTCCGCACCAGCCGAGGCCACAGCGCGGAGCTTCAGCGCCCGTCTAGGCGTTACCGGGGCGATCCCGAGCGCGTAGCGCGCTCGAACCCCAAGAAGATGGAGCCTTTCCGCGGAAAGGCTCCGGAGGTCGCTCGTGGACAAGCTGTTCGCCAAATTCGCCAACGTCACGGCCCGCGCCACGGGCAGTCCGCCCGCGTTCCTGATCTGCGTTGGCCTGGTGGTGCTGTGGGCCGTGACGGGGCCGATCTTCAAGTTCTCCGAGACCTGGCAGTTGGTGATCAACACCGGCACGACGATCATCACCTTCCTGATGGTGTTCCTGATCCAGAACACCCAGAACCGCGACGGCTTGGCCTTGCAGACCAAGCTGGACGAGCTGATCCGCGCCACCACCGAGGCCGAGGATGAATTCATCGGCATCGAGAAGCTGACCGACAAGGAACTCGAGGTCATACACGCCCACTGCAAGCAGCGGGCGGACAGGCATATGCAAGCCTTCCAGAAGGTGGCCGCCGAGAAGGACGCCCGTCTCAAGGTCCGGCCCAAGGGCAAGGCTTCCGCCAAGTCGACCAAGACGGCGCCGTCCGTATCGACCCGCGCCGCCAGCCGCGCCAAGGCCCTGACGGCCGGTCATCCGCCGTCCAGGAAGGCCGGATGATATCAGACCACGACAGGGTGGACGTCAGATCTTATCGGCGATAGCGGTACCATCCAATGGGCCGGCTTGAGCGCGCCCGACGGGGAGAGCCGCCTTGCCGAAATTGAAAGCCCTGCGCTGGTGGATCATCGGCCTGGTCATGCTGGGCGCGATCGTCAACTATCTGACCCGCTCGACCATGGGCATCGCCGCCCCGACCGTGATGAAGGACCTGGATATCTCCGTGAAGGAGTATTCCTGGATCACCGGCGCTTTCCAGCTGGGGATCATGTTGCAGCCGGTCTGCGGCTATGTGCTCGACACTCTAGGTCTGCGCACCGGCTTCGCCGTCTTCGCGGCGGCCTGGTCGCTGATCGCCATGGCCCACGGGCTGGTCCACAACTGGCAGGGTTTCGCCTTCCTTCGCGCCTTCTTGGGCCTGGCCGAGGGTTCGGCCCAGCCGGCCGGCATGAAGACGGTGGCGACCTGGTTTCCGGCCAAGGAGCGGGGCTTCGCCGGCGGGGTGTTCAACATCGGCGCCTCGATCGGTTCCGTGCTGGCGCCGCCGCTGGTGGTGTGGGCCGTGCTGGCCTGGAACTGGCGAGCGGCCTTCGTGCTGACCGGCGCCTTCGGCCTGGTCTGGGTGGTGCTGTGGCTCTTCTTCTACCGCTCGCCCGAGCGGCACCCGTCGATGACCGACGAGGAGCGCGCGTTGATCGCCGCGGGCCAGGAGGCGCACCTGACCGCCACTGGAGCCAAGCCGTCGATCGTCTCGATCCTCAAGCAGGGCCAGTTCTGGGGCATCGCCTTGCCGCGCTTCCTGGCCGACCCGACCTGGGGGACGCTGTCGTTCTGGGTGCCCCTCTATCTGTCGCAGACACGCGGCTTCGACCTAAAGCAGATCGCCCTGTTCGCCTGGATGCCGTTCGTGGCCGCCGACCTGGGCTGCCTGGCCGGGCCGGTGATCGCGCATTTCCTCCAGAAGCGCGGTGTTTCGCTAATCAACGCCCGTCGCATCGCCTTCACCCTGGGCGCGGTCCTGATGACCGGCATGGTGTTCGTCGGCAAGGTCGAGAGCGCCTACGCGGCCATCGCCTTGCTGTGCCTGGGCGGCTTCGCGCACCAGACCCTGTCGGTGACCGTCATCACCATGGCCTCGGACCTGTTCCGCCGCGATGAGGTCGCCACGGTGGCGGGCCTGGCCGGCATGATGGGCAATCTCGGCCTGCTGATCTTCTCGCTGCTGATCGGCGGGCTGGTGACGACGATCGGCTATGACCCGTTCTTCGTGGCCCTGGGCGTTCTGGACATCGCCGGGGCGGTCTTGCTGTGGACGCTGGTCAAGGACCGCGCCGCGCCAGACGGGGCTTCCAGGACGGTAAAGGCATGAGCGTGATCCAGAACCCTATCCTGCGCGGGTTCAATCCCGACCCGTCGATCGTGCGGGTGGGGCAGGACTATTATATCGCGACCTCGACCTTCGAATGGTTCCCCGGCGTCCAGATCCATCACTCGAAGGATCTGAAGAACTGGCGGCTGCTGACCCGTCCGCTAACCCGTCCGAGCCAGCTGGACATGCGCGGCGACCCCGATAGCTGCGGCGTCTGGGCCCCGTGCCTGACCCATGCCGACGGCAAGTTCTGGCTGATCTTCACCGACGTGAAGCGCTATGGCCGCACCACGGTCGGCGGGGCCTCGGGCGCGTCCTTGCGAGACTTTCATAACTACCTGGTCACGGCCGAGACGATCGACGGCCCGTGGTCGGACCCGATCTATCTGAACAGCTCGGGCTTCGACCCGTCGCTGTTCCATGACGACGACGGCCGCAAGTGGCTGGTCAATCAGCTGTGGGATCACCGGCCGGGCAAGAGCCGCTTCGCCGGCATCGTGCTGCAGGAATATTCGGTCGCCGAGCGGAAGCTGGTCGGCGAGCGGAAGGTGATCTTCGAGGGCACGCCGATCGGCCTGACCGAGGCGCCGCACCTCTACAAGCGCGATGGCTGGTACTATCTGGTCACCGCAGAGGGCGGCACCGGCTGGGGCCACACCATGACCATGGCAAGGTCGCGCGGCCTCGACGGCCCCTACGAACTGCACCCCGAGACCTACGTCCTGACATCCCGCGACCGGCCGCACGTGGCGCTGCAACGGGCCGGCCACGGCGACCTGGTCGAGACCGCCGACGGCGAGACCTACGCGGTCTATCTGGCCGGTCGTCCGCTCCCCAATCGTGGCCGCTGCCCCCTGGGGCGCGAGACGGCGATCCAGAAGCTGGTCTGGGGCGAGGACGGCTGGCCGCGCACCCTGGACGGTTCCGGCGACCCGACGCTGGAGACGCCCGCGCCGGACCTGCCCGAGCACCCCTGGCCCACGGCGCCGGTGCGCGCGGATTTCGACGGTCCGGACCTGCCGATCGACTTCCAATGGCTGCGCACACCGTATCCGGACGAGATCTTCAGCCTGGCCGCCAGGCCCGGCTTCTTGCGCCTCTACGGCCGCGAGAGCGTGGGCAGCGTCTTCCGCCAGGCCCTGGTCGCCCGACGCCAGCAGGCCCATTGCTACTCGGCCGCCACGGTGCTGGACTTCGAGCCCGAGCATTTCCAGCAGGCCGCGGGGCTGATCTGCTACTACAACGGCTCCAAGCTGCACTATCTGCACGTTGGCCACGACGACGCGATCGGCAAGCATCTGCGGGTGATGAGCTGCAGCCCCGATAGCCCGCAGTCCGACAGCTTCACCGCGCCCATCCCGCTGGCCGCCGGCCCCGTCGAGCTGCGGGTCGAGGTCGACTTCGAGCGCCTGCGCTTCGGCTTCCGGCAGGGCGATGGCGCCTGGACCTGGCTGCCGGAGGTGTTCGACGCCTCGATCCTGTCGGATGAAGCCACCGCGCCGGGCGCGCCGAACTTCACCGGCGCCTTCGTCGGCATGGCCTGCCAGGACACGTCCGGAACCGCTGCGCCGGCCGACTTCGACTGGTTCGACTATGAGGAACGGGCGTACCGGGCCGTGCTCGAAAATCCCTAAATCCCGACCCCCGGCGAAGGCCGGGGAGATCGGGTGTAGGGGAGATCAGAAATTGTGAGTTGAGTGAACCCTGTTCGCTCTTAAGGTCGCTCCCACGGGGCCGCACCAGACGGCCCAGGGAGACCGCCGTGAACGCCCCTGTTTCGATTTCACAGGCCGACGCCGCCCTCTATGCCGGCCTGACGGTCACGCCCGTCAGCACGGTGCTGGGGGCCGAGATTTCCGGTCTCGACCTCACAAAGCCGCTCACGCCCGAGATCGTCGCGGCGATCCGCGCGGCCCTGCTGCGCCACAAGGTGGTGTTCTTCCGCGACCAGGACATTTCCTACGAGGATCACGTCCGTTTCGGTCGCTATTTCGGCGAACTGGAAGGCCATCCGGTGACCGCCCACGTGCCGGGCTTCCCCGAGATCCTGCATATCGAGGCCGCCGACGGCATGAAGCTGCGCGAGGAGATCGTCCCGCTCGTCCGCGCGGCCAACAAGTGGCACACCGACGTCACCTTCCGCGAGGCGCCGTCGATGGGCGGGGTCCTGCGGATGCGGCGCATGCCGCCGCTGGGCGGCGACACCCTGTTCGCCGACACCGCCGCCATCTATGCCGACCTGCCGCGGGCTCTGAAGGACCAACTGGCGACCCTGACGGCCGAGCACGACATCATCCAGAGCTACGGCTATCGCGTCGACGAGGCCAAGCGCCAGGCGCTGCGCGCGGAGTATCCGCCGATGATCCACCCGGTGGTCCGCATCCATCCGGAGACCGGCGAGAAGCACCTGTTCGTCAACAAGGTCTTCACCACCCGGATCCTGGGCCTGCCCGAGGACGAGGCCAAGGCGCTGCTGGCCGACCTGCTGGACCGGGTGAAGGCGCCCGAATACCAAGTCCGCTTCCGCTGGACCCCGAACGCCATCGTCTTCTGGGACAACCGCGCGACGCAGCACTACGCGATCCTCGACTACTGGCCCCAGGAGCGGATCGTCGAGCGCGTGACGATCAAGGGCGACAAGTCGTTCTAGTCAGCCGATCAAAGCCCGGTTCAGGCAGTCGATCAGCGCCTCGCCGGTGAACGGCTTGGGCAGGAAGCAGGTCACGCCCGCCTTCTCGGCGCGGAGCCTCTGGGTCTCGTCGGCGAAGGCGGTGATCAGGATCACCGGGGTGTTCTCGCCAGCGGCGATCATGGCCTCCTTCATCTCGACGCCGGTCATGCCCGGCATCTGCAGGTCGCTGATCACGCAGTCGGCCAGACCGCGCGCGGCCGAGGCCATGAACGCCGTGGCGCTGTCGAACGCCTGGACGCGATGACCCAGGGATCGCAGCAGCCCCTCCAGCGAGACGCGGACCGAGTCGTCGTCATCGACGACACAGATGAGGGGGGAGGGGGACAAGCGGGCTTCCTCGAACGCGCGACGGCGGGGCGCGTCATGATCAGTGCCCGATAACCGCGGTCGCGGAAATTATACGGAGGTTTGTGTGGCCTTGCGTAAGGATCGTTCAAGACGGCCCGTCACGAGGGGTCTTCGGGCCGCAGCTTGAGCGTCTCGGCCATGCGGACCAGGTCAGCCAGGCTCCGGGCCTCCATTTTGCGCATCAGGTTGCCGCGATGGATCTTCACGGTGATCTCGGACAGGCCCAGTTGGTGGGCGGCCTGCTTGTTCATCAGCCCGCTCGCGACCAGGGCCATGACCTGCTTCTCGCGCCCGCTGAGGGTTTCGTAGAGGGCGCGCAGGTCGTCGAGGCCGCCCTGCTGGGCGCGGGAGGCCGCATCGCGTTCCAGGGCCGCGGCGACGGCGTCCAGCATGTCCTGGTCGCGGAAGGGCTTGGTCAGGAAGTCCACGGCCCCGGCCTTCATGCCGCGCACGCTCATCGGGATGTCGCCATGACCGGTCATCAGCACGATCGGCATGCGGATGTCGGCGGCGGCCAGCTTCTCTTGGAAGTCCAGGCCCGAAAGGCCCGGCAGGCGCACGTCCAGCACCAGGCAGCCGGCGTCGTGGGCGTGGCCTGACTGCAGGAACTCCTGGGCGTTGCCGAACGCCTTGGTCTCCAGCCCCACGGACCGGAACAGGCTGCCCAGCGCTTCACGCAGGGCGCCGTCGTCATCGACGATATGGACTGTTTGGGAGGCCATCGTGTTCGTTAGCTGGACCAGCCGCGCCGCCTCGTCAATAAAGGCGTTTGGAGATGGGGCCGCATGATCGACAGTTCGTCCGCGATGTTCGCCCTGGCTGCGTCCGAAGACGTAGAGCGTCGCCGCCAGGAACTGGCCGAGATGCTGGACGCGGCGCACGACGCCATCTTCGTCAGCGATCTTGAGGGCCGGATCACCTTCTGGAATCGCGGGGCGTCGGCGCTGTACGGCCATGCGCGCGAGGACGCCGTGGGTCGTGATCCCGACGTCCTGCTGGCGACGCGCTATCCGGCCGAGATCGCGGCGATCAAGGCCCAGCTGATCGAGACCGGTCACTGGGAGGGCGAGCTGACGCGGACCACGGCCGCCGGCGAGACCGTGGTCGTCGACGGTCGCTGGACTCTGCGTCGAGACGCGGATGGCGCGCCCGCGGAAGTTCTGGAGACCGGCCGCGACGTCACCGCCGCCCGCGAGGCGGCGCGGGCCCTGAAATACAGCGAATATCGCTATAGCAACGTCTTTCGGGCCATGGCCGTGTCGTTCTGGGAGCTGGACTTCAACGGCCTGAGCCAGATGCTGGCCGAACTGCAAGGGCAAGGCGTGACCGATGTCCGCGCCCACGTCGCCGCCCATCCGGAGGTCGTCCGCCGGATGATCGAGGTCTCGAATGTGGTCGACGTCAACGACAAGTCCGTCGCCCTGTTCGGCGCACCCCGCGAAGAGCTTCTGGGTTCGGTGTCGCGGTTCTGGCCCCGGTCCAGCGAAGGCGTGTTCGCCGAGAGCGTCTTCGCGGCGCTGGAGCGGCGGCATAGCTACGAGGCCGAGGCGCGGTTCTACAAGGCCGACGGGACCGAGTTCGACGCCCTGTTCACCACCTGCTACCCCCGCGACGGGGTCAAGCGAGGCACGGTGCTGATCGGCATTGTCGACATCAGCGATCGGCTGGCGGCGCAGGACGCCTTGCGCAAGGCCGAGGCGGATCTCGCCCACGCCGCCCGCGTCTCTACCCTGGGCGAACTGACCGCCTCGATCGCCCACGAGGTCAACCAGCCCCTGGCCGCCATCGTCACCAACGGCGAGGCCGGACTGCGCTGGATCAACCGCGCCGAGCCCGACCTGGAAGAGGCCCGCGCGGCGATGGGGCGGATGATCGTCGAGGGCCAACGGGCCTCGGACATCATCAGCCGCATCCGCGCTCTGGCCTCGAACAAGGATCCGCAGCGCGCGCCGGTGGCGCTGAACGCGGCGATCGAGGACGCCGCCCTGCTGCTGAAGCGTGAACTGGCGGCGCATGATGTCCGACTGATCATGGCCTTGTCGCCGGACGTCGGCGAGGTCCGGGGCGACCGGGTGCAGTTGCAGCAGGTGGTCATCAATCTGGCCATGAACGGCATCCAGGCGATGGCGGGACGCGACGGTGTGCGCGATCTGACTCTCTGCACCCGGCGCGCGGACGATCGTGTGGTGCTGGAGGTGGCCGACACGGGTCCGGGCGTGGCGGCGCAGGACGCGCAAGTCCTGTTCAAGGCCTTCCATTCGACCAAGGCGACGGGGATGGGCATGGGCCTGTCGATCAGCAAGTCGATCGTCGAGGCGCATGGCGGCGGCATCGCCATGGAGACCGCGCCGGGCGGCGGGGCCCTGTTCCAGGTGGTCCTGCCGACGGCCTAGAAGCGTCGAGATCGCTTAGATGATCGCCACCCCAAAGGCCCGGCGTGATCGTCACGGGCGCGAGCCGGCGCGGGACCAAGAACTGGCCTAGCGCGGGACCCATAAATGAAGCCGGCTGGTCTCGCGCGAGGCGTGGCCAGCCGGCTTTAAAAGGTGTCGGACGCGGTGGGGTGCGCCGAGTCCGAAGACTCTCGTCGAGTCCCGAGCGAATGGCAACGGTCTAGCTTGCCGAATGTGTGCGACAAACGCGCGCAGTCGATTGCATAGGGGGTCAGGCGTTTGCGTGGGCTCGGCGCCAGGCCAGGGGCGTCGCGCCGGCCAGTTTCCGGAAGGTCCGCGAGAAGTGGGCCTGATCGGCGAAGCCGCACAGATAGGCGATCTGGCTGAGCGGTTCGGCGCTCTTCAGCATCATGGCCTTGGCCGTCTCGACCCGCCGGCGCATGACGTGACCGTGCGGGGTGTCGCCGAAGGTCCGCTTGAAAGCGCGGCTGAAGTGACCGGCGCTCAGCGTGACCAGCTGGGCCAGGTGCGAGACCGGGATCGTGTCGCCGAGGTGGGCGTCGATATGGGCGCTGACCCGCTTGGCCTGCCAGGGGGCGAGACCGCCCAGGCTGATCTCGCGAGGTCGGCCTTGCGTCTCGGTCGCCTCGGCGATCATCGCATTGGCTCGGGCCAGCAGGGCGCGGGTGGCGTCCAGGTCGCCGCCGATCGAGCGTTCGGCGCGGGCCAGGATGTCCTTTAGGTTCGGCGCGAACGCGCGAACCTCGTCGTCCAGGATCTGGCCGGCGACGACGCCGTCGAAGGGATTTGAGGCGGTGTCGAAGCTGCGGGCGGCGGGTTGATAGGACATGGCGTCGATCTCCGTTGCGCCCCGGGGGGAGAGGGGCTCCGTGTTTCGACGATCAGTGTTCTTCATCCCCGCTTTGGGGACCATTCAACGAAGGCTTGGCCGGGACCTGCGTTGGTCTGTCGCACTTATACCTGAGTATGGCCGTCCGCCCGTCTGGCTCTACCTCTCTGCTTCCTTCTGCCTGTAGAAGTCCCGCAGCACGAAGAACGCCGGCTTGCGCCGCCCGGTCGGCGAGACCAGGCCCTTGCGGTTCCAGCCCTGCTGATAGATCGGATGCTGGCGCCTGGGGCTGCGGAAGTCCTTGAGGATCCAGGGCGACATGCCGGCCAGGGTCGGGACCTTGGCGGCCATGGCCAGGGTCTTCTCGTAGTACCTCTTCTGGAAGTCCTCGGAGAACTTGCGCATCAGCGCAGGATCGCTGAAGCCTGACAGGGCGTCGGCGCCGAATTCGGAGAACACCATCGGCTTGTCGGTGGCCTTCCAGGTCATGGCGGGCAGGCTGTCGAGCGTGTCGTCGCTGTACCAGCCATTGTAGGTGTTGGCGGCCAGCACATCGAGCTTGTCGGCCAGCGGGTCGTTCAGGCCCATCTCGACTTGTTTGCCATTTGGGCCGTCGTTGGTCTTGCGCGCCGTCAGCAGGGCGGCGGTGACCAGGCGGCTGTCGTCCAGCGTTCGAACGTCGTCGACCAGTTGGTAGAGGAAGGCGTTGCGCGGGTCTGTGATCGGCGTCTCGTTGGCCACGCTCCACATGATGATCGAGGCGCGGTTGCGGTCGCGGCGGATGTTGTCGGCCAGCATCCCTCTGGCCAGGGCCAGGGTGCGCGGATTGCCGAAGTCGACCAGCCAGTAGACGGGGATCTCGCTCCACACCAGCAGGCCCATCTCGTCGGCGACGCGGGTGGTGATCTCGCTGTGCGGATAGTGGGCCAGGCGCACGAAGTTGCCATGCAGGCCCTCCTTCACCTCCGAGAGCAGGGCGCGGGCGCCGGCCTCGGTGATGGTCCGGGCCGGGTTGTCGCCGAACTCCTCCTCGTGGACCGAGATACCGCGCAGGAAGATCGGCTTGCCGTTGAGCAGGATCTGGCCGCCCTTGGTTTCGATGGTGCGCAGGCCGACCCGGTCGGTCAGCCGGTCCTCGCCGGCCTGGACGACGACGTCGTACAGCTTGGGCTTCTCGGGCGACCAGCGGACCAAGTTTTTGGGCGCGGCGGACGAGGCGTTGAGGACGCCGCCGGCGTCGGTCTTGCCGGAAATATCCAGGCCCAGCTCCGGGACGCGGACATGCACCTCCTGGTTGGCGGCTTGCGCGCCGTCCAGCTTCACGGTGGCGGCGATCCTGCCGTCCCTGGTCAGGCGCACCCAGGCTTCGTCGACGAAGGCGCCAGGGGTGATCACCAGGCGCATCGGCCGGGTGATCCCGCCGTAGTTCTCCCAGTCGGTGACCGGTGGCGGCACGCCGTCGGCCTGGGGCGTGGAATCGACGCCGACCGTCAGCTGGTTGTTGCTGGCGCGCAGGGTCTCGGTGACCTCCAGCGAGAACGGCGTGAAGCCGCCTTCGTGCTCGCCGACGCTCTTGCCGTTGAGGAACACCTTGGCGGTGTAATTGACCGCCTCGAAGCGCAGGAAGGCGCGCTGGCCGGGTTTCAGGACCGGGGCGTCGAAGCGCCGCTCGTACCACATCAGGCCCTGGTAGTAGCGCAGGCTCGGATCGTGCCCGACCCAACCCTGGGGCAGGGTGGCCGTTGGCGAGCGGTCCATGTCGTATTCGTAGAGGGCGTTGGGCCTGGCCTTGGTCACGGCGTCGACATCGACGTCGTCATAGCGGCGATGGCCCTCGCCGGGCGCGCCGCGGTGGAAGCCGGCCAGGCCGTCGCGATAGGGATCGACCGAGTAATGCCAGGTCCCCGAGAGATCCTGGCCGTCGCGGTTGTCGGCCCGGGTCAGAGTGGGGGACGAGGCCGATGCGCCCAGCGGGGCCAGCACGGCCAGGGCGCACGCCGCGCCGATCATGGCCTTCAATCCCGTTCCCATCGCGCGTCCTCCAGCAGCCGTTCGGCTTTGTCGCAGAGGTTGAAGCATGCCCCGTGGCCAGGGCGCAAGGAAAGGTGGTCAGGCCACTTTGTATAGGAAAAGGGCGGCCCAGCCGTGAGGCCGGGCCGCCCTCGTCAGATCGGCTTAGAAGCTCTTGCGAACCGTCAGGCCGTAGGTGCGCGGCGCGTTCGGATAGCCGCTGTAGCTGCCGTCCTGAGCCACCGTCGGGAAGGCCGAGATCAGGCTTTTGTCGTTGGTCAGGTTGCGGGCCCACAGGCCCACCTCCAGTTGGCCGGCGGTTTGGACGACGCCGATGCTGGCGTTGACGATGTCGGTGCCGTAGCTGGCCAGGGTCGGCGACACGGTTTCCGTCAGCTGGACCTTGCTGCTGTGGTCGTATTCCACGCGCGCATAGCCCTGCCAGTTCTCGGTGATGTCGTGGTTGATCGTCGCCGAGGTCGAGAACGACCACTTCGAGATGCCCGCAGGGGTGTCGCCCGTCAGATTGCGGAAGTTCGGACGACGGCCGGTGGCCGGGTCGACCGGGCAGCGAACGGTGTCGAAGGTCACGCAGGCCGCGCCGGAGAAGCTGTCGTACTTCGGATCGAGATAGGTGACCGAAGCGGCGAGGTTCAGCCATTGGACCGGACGCCAGGCGCTGTCGACCTCGAAGCCCTTCACCGACTCCTCACCGGCGTTGACCAGGCTGTAGCCGAGGCCGGTGAAGGCGTTCGACTGGAAGCCTTTGATCGACTGCTTGAAGGCCGCGATGTTGGCGTAGCCGCCCGGGAAGCTGGCCTTCACGCCCAGTTCGTAGACGTCGACGTTTTCCGGCTGGGCGGTGCGGCCCACGCCGTTGGCGTTCGGCGGACGGCTGTCCGACGACAGGTTGAAGGCGCCGGCCTTCCAGCCCGTGGAGTAGCTGGCGTAGGCGTTGATCGCGCCGAAGTCATAGGCCGCGCGAACGGCGTAGGTGACCTTGTCGCCCTTCAATTGGCCGGACTCGGTGGCGTTCGGATAGTTGACCGGGCCGTGGGTCGGGTCGTTGCCATAGAAGAACTGCAGGGCGCCCAGGGCGCCGAAGGCGTTCACCGGAAGGCCGAGGGCGGCGAACTGCGGAACGTTTTGCAGGTTCAGCGAAGAGAACGGGTCGTTCAGGACGACGTTCGAGCGGGCCTTCTTGGTGTCGTTCATGTAGGCGAGGCCGCCGGTCAGGGTCAGCTTCTCGGTGACCTTGTAGTCGAACTGGCTGAACAGCGAGTACGACTCCTGCTTCATCTTGTAGTAGTCGTCGATGCCTTGGCCGGGCTGGAAGTAGGTCAAGCCGGGCTTGATCGACGGCGTCACCAGGCTCTGCAGGAACTCCAGGGTGTAAAGGTTCGATCGGCCGGTCAGGGCGGGGCGGATCGCGGCCGGCAGGGTAGCCGTGTTGACGACGCCCGACAGCGCGTCGGCGAACGCGCGGATGTCGTTGCCGTAGGTGACGGTGCGGCCGGTATCCAGCTTTTCATTCTGATAGAAGCCGCCGATCAGCCAGTTGAACGGGCCGTCGCCGCTCGACGCCAGGCGCACTTCCTGGGTGAAGGTCTTGATGGTGTTGGCCGTGCGGTTGTTGGAGATGTCCGCGCCGGTGAAGTCGATGTCCTGGAACGAGGCGTTCTTCTGGTTCCGATAGGCCGTGATCGCGGTCAGCTTGGCGAAGCCGAAGTCATGGTCGAGCTGGCCCGAGACGCCCTTGCCCGACAGCTTGTTCGCCGGGTCGGTGTTGAAGATGACGTCGCGGTCGAAGATCTTGGTGGTGTCGCTGATCGGCTTTTTCAGCAGGCCGCCGATGGCCAGGGTGGCCGGGCCGTTGAAGATCGAGGTCACGCCGCAGCAGGTCTCGTTGATCTTGTTGTAGTCGGCGATGACGCGGAATGAGGTCTTGTCGGTCGGCTCCCACAGCAGGTCGCCGCGGATCGACCAGCGGTCGCGGTCATTGACGTCGGCGCCGGTGGTCAGGTTGGTGAAGTAGCCGTCGCGCTTGTTCAGGCTGCCCGACAGGCGGACCGCCACGGTCTCGCTGAGCGGGCCGGTGACCGTGCCTTTGATCTGGCGGGTGTTGTAGTTGCCGTAGGTGCCCTCGACCTTAGCGCCGAAGTCGAACTGCGGCTTCTTGGTCACGATGCTGATCGCGCCGGCCGAGACGTTCTTGCCGAACAGCGTCGATTGCGGGCCGCGCAGAACTTCGACGCGCTCGATCTCGGGCAGGTCGTCCAGGGCGGCGGCGGAGCGGCTGCGATAGACGCCGTCGATGAAGATGCCGACCGAGCTTTCGATGCCGTCGTTGCCGTTGCCGTTGCCGAAGCCGCGGATGACGAAGTTGGTCTGGCCCGCGGCGTTGAATTGCTGGACCTTCAGTGACGGAACGACCGACTGCAGGTCGATCAGGTCACGCACCTGGGCGCGTTCGATGGTTTGCTGACCCGTGACGGCGACCGAGATCGGCACGTCCTGCAGGGTTTGTTCCCGCTTGGTGGCGGTGACGACGATTTCCGAAATCGAGTTGCTGTCAGCCTGGGTGGTTTGCGCGTAGGCGGGCGCGGCGATGGCGAGCGCGAGGGCCGAGACCCCCAGCAAATGGACGTTTCTCATAACGAACTCCCTGTTTTTCTTTATTATCGGCCGCGTCTCTTCCCATCCCGCCTCGAGCAATCGCGGGTTTATTTTGGGGAAGGGCGGGCGTGTTGACGTGAGGGAAGGGCGATCCTGGCCGACCGCGCGAACCGCAGAGAGCGGTCACGAGCCCTTGGCCTAGGATGAAGACGCTTTGCGTCATGTTTCCGCCCCAGCGCGAACGGCTTGCATCCGTCCGCAACTGACGCTGATTTTAATATGACCTCGATATTCTAGCGCAAGTTAGAATTTTCGGTTTGCAGCAGAACGCGTTCGGGTGATGCTCAGCGGCATCGGTAATCGCGCGACGGAAGAATCGCGCCCGCCGAACGGAGGAGAGACAGCGGTTGGCTAAGGGCGGAGACCCTCTGGTCCTGACGCCCCGGAGTCATGGGGACGATGTCAGGCCGATGGCGCAGAGCCAGAAGTCAGTGAAGAAGCGCGAGGCGATTCTTCGCGCGGCCATCGAGATCATCAACGCCAAGGGCTTCGCGGCGGCCACGATGACCGACATCGCCGCCGCCCTCGATCTCAAGGACGCGGCGCTCTACTACTACTTCCCCAACAAGCAGGCCCTGGCCTATGCCGGCCACCAGCGGTCATTGGAACGGTTCGAGACCATCCTGGTCAAGGTCGACGCCGACGGCGGCACGGGCCTGTGCAAGCTGCGGCGTTTTCTGAGCGCCTTGCTGGACGACGCCGTCGACAACGGGCCGCAGCTCTATTTCGGCGACAGTTCCTATCTGGACCAGGACCAGCGCCAGGCGATCGAGGCCTGGACCGGGCGGCTGTCCCGGCGGCTGGAGCGCTTCCTGGAGGAGGGCATGGTCGACGGAACCATCGCGCCGTGCGAGCCGGCCCTGGTGGTGCAGCTGATGGTGGGCATGCTGATCTGGCTGACCAAGTGGGCGCCGGGAACGCCGGGTCTGACCAACCAGCGCCTGCTGGAGGCCATCGAGGTCTTGGCCATGAAGGGCCTGGCTGGTCCTAAAGCCCCAGCTCCGCCCGAAGCTTGCGGGTGAGCCTGGCGGCGATCAGGCCGTGGGCGGTCCTAAGCCAGTCGGCCACCTCGTCGGCGTCCAGCGCGGGCAACTCCGGAAAGTGCACCCACCGCGCGCGGGCCAGATAAGGCGCGGGTCTCGCGCGGCCGGTCTCGGTCAACACCTCGAACGCCACGTCCGAGGCCTTGAAGGATATACCGCCGCCCAGGGTGACGCCTTCGCCGCGGACGGCGAACATCTTGCCGCCCACCTTGAAGACGTGGTCGTTCCCCCACTGGATCGAGACCGTCGCGCCCGGCAGCGCCAGGCACGCCTTGTCGAACGCTTCCGGGGTCATCAGGCCGAATCGCCCACGCCGATCGGGCAGACCACGCCCGTGCCGCCGATGCCGCAATAGCCGTCCGGATTCTTGGCTAGGTACTGCTGGTGATAGTCCTCGGCGAAATAGAACGGGCCAGCGACGGCGATCTCGGTCGTAATGTCGCCCAGGCCCTTGGCCGACAGGGCCTGCTGATAGGCTTCCTTCGACTCCACGGCCGCGGCGGCCTGGGCGTCGTTGGTCACATAGAGACCCGAGCGGTACTGCGTGCCGATGTCGCCGCCCTGGCGCATGCCCTGAGTCGGGTCGAGATTCTCCCAGAAGGTCTTCAGCAGCGTCTCATAGGTGACGACCCTCGGGTCGAACACCACCAGGACGACCTCGGCGTGCCCGGTGCGGCCGGTGCAGACCTCCTCATAGGTCGGGTTCGGCGTGATCCCGGCCGCATAGCCGGCGGCGGTCACATAGACGCCCGGGATCCCCCAGAACACCCGCTCGACGCCCCAGAAGCAGCCCATGGCCAGGACCGTCGTCTCCAGGTCGTCCGGATAGGGACCCTTCAGCGGATGGCCGTTGATGAAGTGCGTTTCCGCCGTCGGGATCGGCTCCGGGCGCCCCGGCAGGGCCGTGTCGGCGGAGGGCATATCGAGGGTCTTGGCGGACGACAGCATGGCGGCCTTTCGGGGCGGGAATTCCTGCGCCTCGATATAAACGCTCGTGTCGCCGGTTTCATCCGGGAACGCGCTTGCTACCTGTCGGTCCCTGAGTATATTGCGCGCCTTCCCGCGCCGGGGGTCTCAACCACCCCCGACTCGTCGTGCGCTGGTGAGGTGGCCGAGTGGTTGAAGGCGCACGCCTGGAACGCGTGTATAGGGGAAACTCTATCGAGGGTTCGAATCCCTCTCTCACCGCCACCGACTCCAGCTATGATATTGAATTTATTTAACTATTTTAGTGCTGAGAATCGCACCGTTCAATCTGCCGCGAACGCAAGATCGTAGCCAGCGTCGGCGTGTTGCGCCGGCCGCTCTGCACTCCTCATCCAATCGTGCCAGATCTTCGCGATTAAGTTGAACGCATAGGCCCAATTCATCCACACGCGCCAGACCGCGTGAAGCGGCGGGGAGCCGTGGAGGATTCGATCGCCTGTTCGACAAAAGCTCTAGGCATAGCCGAGCGCCAGCGCCCCGCTGGGCGCCGTTCTTGATCTCAGACTCGCCCAGGTCCAGACGAGCCGCCCCGATCGCGCTGTGGCCTGCCTGAGCGCGCGGCAACGATGGATCGCGCGCCTCCTGCCAGTCTCGCCTTCGGCTGGCGAACATGCGAGCGGCTGGCTGGACCAGCCACTGGCGGGCCCGGTCTGAAAAAAAGTGTCACAGTCGCCGCCTAGTAAGGTTTCCAAGGCGCGGGCGGCAGTGTTCGCGGCGACATGGAAATCAAGGGGACTCCCGTGAAGCTGTACAAGAACCTCTTTATCGTGAGCTGCAGCGCGCTCGCGCTCGCCGGCTGCGGTTCGGATGATATCTCTTCGCCCGGCACTGGCGGCAACGTCACGATCAACAACCCGTCCACCCCGACGACGCCGACCACCCCGACCGATCCGAACGCCGGCAAGGTGACCGCCGCGTCGGGCTGCCCGACCATCAGCGATCCGCAGGGCCTCAAGGACGACGGCACCATCACGGGCCCGACGGGCACCTGGCGCGTGTGCACGCTGCCGGCGCGCTTCAACAAGTCGGTCACCCTGCCGAAGATCTCGGGTCTCCTCTATCAGCTGGGCGGGCGCGTTGACGTCGGCACGGACGGCGGCTTCACCAAGACCTCGGCGGACACCAACGTCACCCTGACGATCGAGCCGGGCGTCATCCTGTACGGCGGTACGGGCGTGTCCTGGCTGGCCGTCAATCGCGGCAACAAGATCAACGCCGTCGGCACCGCCACCAAGCCGATCATCTTCACCAGCCGCGACAACGTGCTGGGCCTGAACACCGAAACCTCGCAAGGCCAATGGGGCGGCGTCGTGCTGCTGGGCCGCGCGAAGGTGACGGACTGCACCACCGGCTCGACGACGGCCAACACCTGCGAACGCCAAACCGAAGGCGCGGCCGACCCGGCCCTGTTCGGCGGCAACGACAACGCCGACAACAGCGGCGCGATGTCGTATGTCCAGATTCGCTACTCGGGATACGTCCTGGGCGCCGACAAGGAACTGCAGTCGCTGACCACCGAAGGCGTCGGCAGCGGCACGGTCCTCGACCACATCATGAGCTACAACAGCTCGGACGACGGCGCTGAATTCTTCGGCGGCAACGTCAACATGAAGTACTATGTCGCCGTCGGCGCCGACGACGACAGCCTGGACGCCGACACCGGCATCACCGGCAACTTCCAGTACGGCCTGCTGATCCAGCGCGACGGCGCGGGCGACGCCCTGATGGAAATCGACAGCAACGGCTTCGAGTCGGACCTGCCGCGCCAGACGCTGAAGATCTCGAACTTCACGATGATCCAGCGCCAGCTCAGCAGCAACAACGAAGCCAATGACCAGGCCTCGATCCTGATCCGCGGCAACTCGGACGTGACCCTGGCCAACAGCGTCATCTACACGCCGAACAACGAGTGTATCCGCCTCAACGGCTCGGGCGCGACGCCGGCCACGCTGACCGCCCGTTCGGTCGTCATGAGCTGCAACGCCACCAAGTACCTGGGCACCGGCAGCTACAACGCCACGACCACCTCGACGCAGTTCGGCTCGGGCGCCAACAACAACAACGACGCCTTCACCTCGACGTTGAGCGGCTTCATCAACGGCGCCAGCGAGCTGGCGGTCGCGGCCTTCGACGCGACGGGCCTGGGCGCCTTCTTCGCCAAGCCGAGCAACATCGGCGCGGTGAAGGACAGCAACGACACCTGGTACAGCGGCTGGACCTGCAACAGCAGCGCGGCCAACCTCGGTTCGTCCAACACGAGCTGCACCTCGCTGCCGACGACCTGATCGCGGTCTGATCGTGACGGAGGGGGCGGCCGGAAAGCGGCTGCCCCCTCTTTTCATAAACGAATTTCCGAGGGGATCGGATAATGATGACGCGGCGGCTTACGTCTCTGTTGCTGCTTTCGACTGCGCTCTCGATACCGTCGATGGTCCTGGCCCAAGCCGCGCCTTCGACGACTCCAAGCGAGACCCAGCAAGAGCAGCCTGAAGTATCCATCCCGGGGATGGTCGACTCGGTGGTGATCACCGCCAGCCGCACGGGCAACGTCGTGCGAACCGGTTCGCAGGTCGTCTCGGTCCTGTCGGCGGCCGAAATCGCCCGCACGGGCGAAGGCAACATCGCCGGCGCCCTGAGCCGCGTGACCGGTCTGAGCCTGGTCGGCAATGGCTATGTCTATGTCCGCGGTCTGGGCGACCGCTATTCGCTGGCGCTGCTGAACGGTTCGCAGCTGCCCAGCCCGGAGCCCCTGAAGCGGGTGGTTCCGATGGACCTGTTCCCGAGCCGGATCATCGCCTCGTCGATGGTCCAGAAGAGCTATTCGGTCAATTTCCCCGGTGAGTTCGGCGGCGGCGTGATCAACCTCACGACCAAGTCGATCCCGGCGGAAGGCTTCGTCAGCATCGGCGGTTCGGTTTCGGCCGATACCGAAACCACCAATCAGCTCGGCTATTCGTACTACGGCAGCAAGACCGACTGGACGGGCTACGACAACGGCAATCGCGACACTCCGTCGGCTCTGGCGGCGTTCTTCAAGAGCGGCGAGCGCATCAGCTCCGGCAAGGTCGACACCAAGCCGATCGCCGGCCAACTGGTGAACGGCCGCAATGCGGTGCTCCAGACCTGGAACCACCTGCCGGCCAACTTCACGGCCGACATCACGGCGGCTAAGCCGTTCGACCTGAACTCGATGGACCTGGGGCTGATCGCCACCGTCGGCTACAGCAACAAGTGGTCGTCACGCGAGGCCATCAACCAGAACTCGCTGCAAGCCAATCTGCAGGACAAGGAAAGCGATTTCCGCCGGGTCACGACGGACAACCGCATCGTTGTCAACGGCCTGGTCGGCGTGGCCGCCAGCTTCGGCGACAACAAGGTTCGCTGGACCAATCTCTACGTCCACGACACCATAAAGAACGCCAGCCTGGGCGTCGGCAATCGTCACGGCACGACCGCCGACTTCATGCAGCAGAGGACCGCGTGGTTCGAACGCGAGCTGTTCAACACGCAGTTCGTCGGCGAATTCAAGGTGACGCCGAAGCTCGATGTTGACACGCGCCTGAGCTATGCGAACACCAAGCGCAAGGCGCCGAGCGAGCTGACCTTCGAATACGTGCGGACCAACGCCGCGGCCGACCCCTTCGGCCAGTACTATATCAACCGCCTGAACAACGGTAACGGCGGCGACGCCACGGTCGCCTATTCCGACCTCAACGAAAACCTGTGGTCGGGCGGCGTCGACGCCTCCTACAAGTTTGCTCCGGGTTTCAGCGGCACCGTCGGCTACGCCTATCTGCACACCGACCGTGACAGCTCGCGACGCGACTTCCAGTTCCAGGCGCCGAACGACCTGCCGCGCGGCGTGGACATGCTGCGTCCCGACCTGCTGCTGGCGCCGGGCGTGATCAACGCCTTCAACATCAACCTCATCGAAAGCAACGAAGGCAACCCCGCCTTCCGCGCCCTGCTGCAGAACCATGCGTTCTACGGCAAGCTGAACGGAACGCTTTTCAACGCGTGGGAATTCGACGCCGGCGTTCGATACGAAAAGGCTCGCGAAAAGGTCGCGCCGAGCCAGGTGTTCAAGACGCCGGGCGCCTCGCTGGCGGCGACGAGCCTCGACGAAAACTACTGGCTGCCGGCGGCGACGGTCACCTGGCACGTCAAGCCGGACACCCAGATCCGCGCCAGCGCGTCGAAGACGATCGCCCGCCCGCAGTTCCGGGAGCTGATCTACCAGTTCTATTTCGACCCCGAGAACAACCGCACCTATCGCGGCAATCCGCTGCTGGTCGACAGTGAACTGACCAACTTCGAAGGCCGCTACGAGTGGTACTTCGCGGCCGACCAGCGCATTTCGGCCGCGGGCTTCTACAAGAAGATCAAGAAGCCGATCGAGACCTACGTCTCGGGCGACGACTTCACGACCAGCTTCGCGAACGCTCCGGAAGCCAGCCTCTACGGCGCCGAATTCGAAGCGCAGAAGTACTTCGACCTTTCGGATTGGAAGGGTGGCTTCTGGGCCAGCCGCCGCCTCGTGACGATCGCCAACTACACCTACACCAAGTCCGAACTGAAGGTGGGCGCCAACGACTCCGTCGCGGCCTTCGCCTCGAGCTCGACCAAGGCCACGGACTTCTTCCGTGACGGCGCGCCGCTCACCGGTCAGTCCGACCACGTCGCCAACCTCCAGTTCGGGCTCGAGGACACCGGTCGCCTGTCGCAGCAGACCCTGCTGATCAACTACGCCAGCAAGCGGGTTGTCAGCCGCGGTCTCGTCAACAGCGGTCAACCGGACATCATCGAGTATCCCGGCGTGCGCGTCGATTTCATCGCGCGCCAGGGGCTGGAGCTGTTGGGCCGCGAGGTCGAACTGAAGTTCGAAGCGCGCAACCTGACTGGCGAAAAGCATGAAGAGTCGCAAAAGGCCGCCGGCAATCGCCTGGACGTGAACACCTACGACCTGGGTCGCACATTCACGATCAGCGCCTCGGCCAAGTTCTAGCACGCGTAGGGGGAGAGGCCAGCCTCTCCCCCGTTTGCGACAGGTCTTTCACCTCCTCGAATAGTCCGCACGAGGAGCGTTTGTCACGAGACTGTCATTCAACTGTCGCAGATCTGCGGCGCAGCAGCGTTACTCCGCCTTGCTATAGACGACCAGTTGGCGGGCTCCATTGAATCTCACTGAACTTGTCCGTTCGTCGGGACCCAGGATCATCCTGGCGCTGGAGATCGCGATGGTTCTTGGGCTGGCGGTCCAGTCCTCGCGGCTGGTGTGGACGGTGGCTGTCCCCAGCGGCGCCTTGAAGGCTCGTCCCGTCGTGTCGCGTCCGCCCACCGACCTCGGCGTCCTGGCCAGCTTCGACGCGTTCGGCGCGCAAGGCGCGCCCGGCGCTTCGCCGGCCCAGGCGAGCTTCCGCCTGTTTGGCGTGCGCGCCGGCGGCGTCGGCGGCGGCTCCGCCATCATCGCCGGACCCGACGGCGTCCAGAAATCGTATGCCGTGGGCGACCCCGTGGCCGACGGACTGACCCTGGCCGCGGTCGCCGCCGACCATATCGAACTGTCCCGTGGCGGGGCGCGCATCACCCTTTCGTTCCCGGGAAACCCATGACCAAGGTCCATCGCCAGCGAACCTCGCTTCTGGCCATCGCCGCAGCCTTGGCCCTGGGCTGCGCCGTCGCGCCGGCGACGCCCGTCCGCGCCCAGACCCAGGTGCTGAATGTCCAGGACGCCGACATCCGGGTGTTCATCCAGGACATCGCCAAGTCGACGGGGACGACGCTGCTGATCGATCCGCGCGTCAAGGGCACGGTGTCGGTCTCCAGCAATGGCGCCCTGAGCCGCCGCGAACTGTTCGAGGTGTTCCTGGCGACCTTGCGCGCCAACGGCCTGGTGGCGACGCCGGCCGGCGCGGGGACCTATCGAGTCGAGCCCGCCGACAACGCCGCGCGCCAGCCCGCCGCCGCCGGCGGCCAGTTCGCGACCGAAGTCTTTCGTCTACGGACGATAGACGCGGCCAGCGCGGTCGAGATGCTCAAGCCTCTGGTCGGTCCGCAGGGGCAGGTGGTGGCCAATCCGCGCGGCCAGGCCGTGGTGGTCGCCGACTACGCCGACAACGTCCGCCGGATTCGCGGGCTGCTGGCCCAGGTGGACCAGGACCGCGCGGCGGTCCACACCGTCACCCTGACCAACAGCTCGGCGCGCGAGATCGCTCAGGTGATCAACGACGTGCTGGCGACGCCCGGCGCGGACGGCAAGGGCGGTCGCGGCGCGGTATCCGTGGTCCCGGTCGAGAGCAGCAACTCGGTGCTGCTGCGCGGCGACGCCGACGCGGTCCAGCGCCTGCTGCCGATCATCGCCGATCTGGACCGACGCGCGGAGTCCAGCGACGATGTACGCGTCGTCTTTCTGCGCCACGCCAACGCCGAACAGATGCTGCCAGTGCTGCAGCAGTTGGTGGGCCAGACCAGCGGTGTCTCCCCCGGCATTTCCTCGCGCACCCTGGGCGCGTCGCGCGCCTCCGGATCGACCGGCGCGACGGGGAGTTCCAACGCCGCCGCGCCCATCGTCGGCGCCGTCCCGGCGGCCAGCAGCGCGACCGGCAAGCAGGTCAGCGTCGCGCGCTATCCGGGCGCCAACGCCCTGATCATCAACGCCCCGCCCGAGACCCAGCGCACCCTGGCCGAGGTCATCCGCCAGCTCGACATCCGTCGCGAGCAGGTCCTGGTCGAGGCCATCGTCGTCGAGGTGTCGGACAACACCGCCAAGCAGCTGGGCGTCCAGTTCCTGCTGGGCGGAGCCAACGGCACCGTGCCGTTCGTGGCCACCAACTACACCAACGCCTCGCCCAGCCTGCTGCCGCTCGTGGCCGCCGGGGCCGGGGCGGGTTCCAAGACGGGCGACTCGCAAGGCCTGACCTCCCTGCGCGACGCGGCGGTCAGCTCGCTGCTGACGGCCTCGGGCGTCACCTCGGGGATCTATGGCCGCAGCGGCGACGTGCTGTTCGCGGGGATCATCAACGCCGTGAAGAAGGACGCCGGCTCCAACGTCCTGTCGACGCCGTCGATCATGACGCTGGACAACGAGGAGGCCCGGATCCTGGTGGGTCAGGAAGTGCCGATCACCACCGGCGAGGTGCTGGGCGCCAACAACTCCAATCCCTTCCGCACGATCCAGCGCCAGAACGTCGGCGTTCAGCTGGAGGTCAAGCCGCAGATCAACGCGGGCGGCGGCATCACCCTGTTCCTGCGCCAGGAGGTCTCCAGTGTCGCGGGACCCGTGTCCGTCGGCTCGACCGAGTTGGTGATCAACAAGCGCGAGATCGAGACCACGGCCCTGGTCGATGACGGTGATATCGT
This sequence comes from Caulobacter sp. GW821-FHT05F04, assembly GCF_059419665.1. Taxonomy (NCBI): domain Bacteria; kingdom Pseudomonadati; phylum Pseudomonadota; class Alphaproteobacteria; order Caulobacterales; family Caulobacteraceae; genus Caulobacter; species Caulobacter sp. GW821-FHT05F04. Next base: position 614,614 of record NZ_JBWKSF010000001.1, on the reverse strand, counting down.
CGTGCTGGGCGGCCTGCTGGACCAGAAGGACACCTCGTCGGTCCAGCGAACGCCGATCCTGGGCGACATCCCGGGTGTCGGCGCGCTGTTCCGCAGCACCGCCCGCGAGCGGGGCAAGACCAACCTGATGGTCTTCATCCGGCCGCGCATCATCCGCACCATCGACGACGCTCGCAACGTCACCGCGCCGCGCTACGACTACATGCGTTCCTTGCCGCCGATGACCGCGCCGGATGGCGACAATTCGCTGGACGCGGTCATGCGCGACTACCTCAACGCCGCGCGTCCCGTCGCGACGCCGCCGGCCTCGCCCGCGACGCCGCCGCGATGACGCCGATGCTCGCCTACGGCTTCGCCAAGCGCAATGGCGTGGTCTTGCTGTCGCTGGGCGAGCGGGCGCTCGTCGGCGTTCGGGCGGGCTATGACCCGACGGCGCTGATCGAGGTGCGCCGGTCGGTCGGCGTGCCGCTGTCCGTCGAGGTGATGGCGGCGCCCGCTTTCGATCGGAAATTCTCGGAGGTCTATGCCGGCGCGGGTCTGGCCTCGGCGTCCAGCGCCGACAGCCTGAACCTCGAGGGCGGGCTGAACTCGCTGCTCGAGGATATCCCGGCGGCGGCGGACCTTCTGGATCCGCAGGACGACGCGCCGATCATTCGGCTGATCAACGGCTTGATCGCCGAGGCGGTCCGACTGGGGGCCTCGGACATCCACATCGAGCCCTTCGAGCACGCCCTGATCGTGCGGCTGCGCATCGACGGCGTGCTGCGCGAGGTGCTCAGCCTGTCGCCGCGGATCGCCGCCATGCTGGTGTCGCGGGTCAAGGTCATGGCCAAGCTGGACATCGCCGAGAAGCGCCTGCCGCAGGACGGGCGGATCTCGCTCGCCTTGGGCGGCAAGAGCCTGGACGTCCGCGTCTCGACCCTGCCGGCCCGCATGGGTGAGCGGGTGGTCATGCGGATCCTGGACAAGGATCAAGCCGGCCTGCGTCTGACGGACCTGGGCATGTCGCCGGGGGTGCTCAGCGCGCTGAACGGCGCCGTGCGCGAGCCGCATGGCATCATCCTGGTCACGGGCCCGACGGGCTCGGGCAAGACCACCACGCTATATGCGGCCCTGGCGGTGCTGAACGACAACAGCCGCAACATCCTGACCATCGAGGACCCGGTCGAATATGCCGTGCACGGCATTGGCCAGACCCAGGTCAACACCAAGGTCGGCATGACCTTCGCCGCCGGCCTGCGCGCCATTCTCCGCCAGGACCCGGACGTGATCATGGTCGGCGAAATCCGCGATTCCGAGACCGCCCAAATCGCGGTCCAGGCCAGCCTTACCGGCCACCTGGTGCTGTCGACGGTCCACACCAACGACGCCGCCGGCGCGGTCGTGCGCTTGCGGGACATGGGCGTCGAACCGTTCCTGCTGGCCTCGACCCTGCGCCTGATCATCGCCCAGCGCCTGGTGCGCCGCCTCTGCGAGCATTGCCGCGCGCCGGAGCCCGCGGACCCGTCCGCCGCCGCCCTGGCCGGGATCGCGCCGGGCCAGATTCACTATCGAGCGGTCGGCTGCGCCCATTGCGGCCACACCGGCTATCAGGGACGGCTCGGCCTCTACGAGGCCATCCGCGTCGATGATCGATTGCGCCGGCTGATCGGCCAGAACGCCAGCGAGCAGGAGATCACCGCCGCCGGGCTGGGCGCGACCCTGGGCGAGGAAGCCCGCCGTTACATCCTGGACGGCCTGACCACCGTCGAGGAGGCCTTGCGGATCACGGGGGCGGGGGCGCGCGATGGCGACGTTTGACTATGTCGCGATGGACTTGGCCGGACGCACCCGCGAAGGGCGGGTTCGCGCCAGCGACGAGGCCGAGGCGGTCGTCCAGCTGGAGCGGCGCCGTCTGGCGCTGGTCCGGATCGCGCGCGTCACCGCCAAGCCCGCGGATCGCCTGGCCGTGGGGTTCGGCGCGGGCCTGAGCGCCAAGGACCGCTCTATGTTCACGCGGCAGCTGGCGACGCTGACCACGGTCTCGACCCTGGAAGAGGCGCTACGGACCCTGGCCGCCCAGGCCGACAAGCCGAAGCTGCGGCAGATCATCGGCCAGGTGCATGGCGGCGTCCTGGAGGGCCACCGCCTGTCCGACGCCCTGTCGCGTCCCCCCAAGGCGTTCCCGCCGCTCTATCGGGCCATGGTCGCGGCCGGCGAGACTTCCGGCACCCTGCCGACGATCCTGGAGCGTCTGGCCGACCTGCTCGAACAGCAACAGAAAGTGCAGTCCAAGGTCACGACGGCCCTGGTCTATCCCATCGTCCTGGCCGTGGTGGCCTGTCTGGTGGTCGCCGCCCTGATGATCTTCGTGATCCCCAAGGTGGTCGAGCAGTTCGACTCCATGGGCCAGACCCTGCCGCTGCTGACCCGCATCGTCATCGCCGTGTCGAACGGACTAGCACATTTCGGCTGGCTGATCGCGTTGCTCGCGATCGCCGCCGTGGCGGCCTTCCTGCGCGGCCTGCGTCATCGCCCCTTCAAGCTGGCGGTGGACCGGACCCTTCTGGCGACGCCGCTGCTGGGCAAGCTGATCCGCGACGTGCACGCCGCCCGCCTGGCCCGCACTCTGGCCACCATGATCGCCAGCGGTCTGCCGCTGTTGGAAGGGCTGATGCTCACGGCCGGCACGGTGCGCAACGCCGTCCTGCGGGAAGCCATGGACGGCATGGTCGCGGCGATCCGTGAGGGTGGGGCCCTGTCAACGTCCATGCGCCGCGCCGAGGTCTTTCCGCCGGTGCTCGTCTACATGACCGCCAGCGGCGAGGCCAGCGGGCGGGTGGAGGCCATGCTGATGCGGGCCGCCGACTATCTGGAGCGGGAGTTTGACACCTTCACCTCCACGCTCCTGAGCTTGCTGGAGCCGGCGATCATCGTCGTCCTGGGGGGCGTGGTGGCCACGATCGTGCTGTCGATCTTGCTCCCCATCCTCCAGATCAACACCCTGGCCTTGAAGTAGGAGGCGCAGCCATGCCGAACCCCGATCAACAGAAGAACCGTCGCCGGGCGCGACAAGCCGGCTTCACCCTGGTGGAGATGATGGTCGTCATCGTCATCCTGGGCATCCTCGCCACCGTGGTCGCGATCAATGTGCTGCCCAGCCAGGACAAGGCCATGAAGGGCAAGGCGCGCGCCGACGTGGCGGTGCTTGAACAGGCGCTGGAGGCCTATCGCCTCGACAACTTCGCCTTCCCGACCAACGAGCAGGGTCTGGAGTCGCTGGTCACGCCGCCGCCCGGTCTGAACCAGGTCGACCGCTATCGCGAGGGCGGCTACATCCGCCGCCTGCCCAAGGACCCGTGGGGCAACCCCTACCAGTACCGCGCGCCGGGCGCGCACGGGGCGATCGATGTGTTCTCGTTCGGCGCGGACGGCCGCGAGGGCGGGGAAGGCAAGGACGCCGACATTGGCAATTGGAGCTAGCCCCGCGCGAGCCCTGACGCCGCGCGCCGCGCGGTCCGGCTTCACCCTGGTCGAGATGATGGTCGTCCTGGTCATCGTGGGGCTGCTGGCCACCGCGGTGATCCTGACCCTTCCGAACGGCCAGCTGTCGCTGGCGCGGGAGAGCGAACGCTTCGCCGCCCGTCTGCTGCGGGCGCGCGAGGAGTCGCTGCTGGTCAATCGTCAGGTCCGCGTGAGCGTATCCTCCACCGAGTACCGCTTCGACATCCGCGACGGGCGCGACTGGCGCGCGCTGGACAAGGCGCCGTTCTCGCCGATGGTCTGGGAGCCCGACACCCATGTGGCGGCAAACGCTGGCGAACCCGTCGTGGTCTTCGAACCGACCGGCCAGGCCAGCGGCGCGGAATTCACCCTGGGGCGCGGCGGCGCGGACGACTATGTGGTAAGCGTCGACATCGCCGGAAATGTTGCCGTCAATGCCGCGCGCGCGCTCTGAGGCGGGGTTCACCCTGATCGAGCTGCTGGTCGCCCTGGCGATCTTCGGCATCGCCGTATTGGCCCTGCTGAACCTGGCGGGGGAGAACACCCGCGCCGGTCAGCAACTGGAGGACCGGATCGTGGCCGAGGTCGTGCTGGACAACCGGGCGATCGAGGCGGTGACCAGCGCCACGCCTCCGGCGCTGGGCCGCACGGCTGGGGCCGAGCAGGCCGCCGGACGGACCTGGCTGTGGACGCGCGGCGTCAGCCGCACGGCCGATCCCAAGATCCTCAGGGTCGACATCCTGGTCACCACGCCGCGCTCGCGCCGGCCCGCGGCGGCCGCGACCGTGTTCAGGGCCCTGCCATGAAGGCCAATGGGTTCACCCTGATCGAGATGATGGTGGCGCTGTTCATCTTCGCGCTGATCACGGCCGCGGGCGTGGCCGTGATGAGTTCGACCCTGACGAACCAGACGCGGGTGCGAAACCACGTCGAACGCTACGCCGAACTGCAGCGGACACGGGCCATCCTCAAGGCCGATCTGTCCCAGGCCGCCACGCGCCGGACGCGCGGCGAGGACGGGCAGCCGGCCCTGACCGCCTTCGCCGGCGTCAACCCCTATGTCGTGGACGGGCCCCTGCTGGCGCTCACGCGCCGCGGCTACGAGAACCCCGATCTCGCGCCGCGCGCGTCGATGCAATATGTCGAATATCGGCTGGTCGAAGGGCGGCTGGAGCGCCGCGCGCGGCCGGCCCTGGACGGCGCCCGCCTGGGCCCGGCGCAGGTGATGCTGACGGGCGTCGAGAGCATCCGCTCGTCTTACCTCCTGGATGGCGTCTGGCGTGACGGCTGGCGCGGCGATCCCACCGGCGATATCCCGGTCGCCGTGCGTCTGGACATGAAGCTGGAGGACCTGGGCGAGATCGACCAGCTGTTCCTGACCTCGGGGGAAGGGCGATGAAGCGCGCGCACGAAGAGGGCGCGGCGCTCCTGACCGTGTTGCTGCTGGTGGCGGTTATCTCGGTCATCGCCGTCGGCGTGCTCGACGATATCCGGTTCGGAATGCGACGCGCCTTCAACGCCCGTATCTCCGACCAGGCCCACTGGTACGCCCTCGGGTCCGAGCAACTGGCGCGCGCGCGTATTCTTCAACTGCTGGACCGCGACCAGAACAAGACCACGCTGGAAGGCGGCTGGAACGGGCGGGCGATCTCGTTCCCGATCGAGCAGGGCCAGATGCAGGCCCGGCTCACCGACGCCACGGGGTGCTTCAACCTCAACAGCGTGGTGGTGGCCAACCAGGGCGAGCCGTTCCGCCGCCGCGAGCTGGGGGTACGGCAGTTCGCGACCCTGCTGACCCAGCTGGGGGTCGGCGGCGGTCAGCAACTGGCCGAGGGCCTAGCCGAGTGGATGGATAGCAACGACGTTGGCGACGCCGACGCCGAGGATCCCGGCTACGCCAGGCTGCCCCAGCCCTATCGGACCGCTGGCGGGCCTTTGGCCGAGGTCAGCGAGCTGCGCGCCATCCGCGGCTTCACCCCGGCGGTCTACGCCGCCATCCGGCCCTATGTCTGCGCGCTGCCGACGACCGACCTTTCGCCGATCAACCTCAACACCCTGTCGCCCGAGCGCGCGGTGCTGCTGACGGCCCTCACCGAGGGGCGCATCGACCGTGGCGCGGCGCGTCAGGTGCTGGATGCGCGCCCCGCGAACGGCTGGTCCGACGCCCAGGCCTTCTGGGGGCAGCAGGCCCTGCTGGCCAATCCGCCCGGTGACGAGGTGCGCAACCAGGTGCGCTTCCGCACCCTCTTCTTCGCCTTGGACAGCCAGGTCGTCTTCGCGGACATGCCGGTGTTCATGACCTCCCTCTTCGAAGCCCGCGCCACCAAGGATGTCGTCCTGGTCGCGCGACGTTGGACCGCCGACGAATGACCTCAACGCGACTTCTGTTCATGCCGCCCGAGCCGGACGCGCCGCTCGAAGTGCTAGACGTCACCGGCGGCGGTGTCAGCCGGTGGACGCTGGCGCCCGACGAACGCCTCGACGGGCCGGTCACGCTGGTCGTGCCCGGCGCGGAGACGACGGCGCGGTGGATGGACCTGCCGACCGGAAGCCCCGCGCAGGCGCGGTCCGCCGTCGCCTTCCGCATCGAGGACGAGGTGGCGCTGGGCGGCGGCGACCTGCACATCGCCGTCGGCGACGTCGATGCGGACGGCCGCACGCTGGTGGTTTGGACGGCGCGCGAGAAACTGCAGGCCTGGCTCGAGCTGGCGGCGGCGCGGGGCGCCACGGCGGTGGCGGCCATCCCCGACTATCTGCTGCTGCCCGACGGTCAGGACGGCGAGCTGGTGGTGGCCGAGCTGGGCGAGCGAACGGCGCTTCGCGAGCCGGGCGGCGCCATGACTGTGGAGCCCGACCTCGCCGCGCTGTTGATCGAGAACCGACCGCACCGGCTGATCCCGGCCGCGGACCTGGACCGATGGCTGGCGGCCGGGGCCCGAGCGCCGCGGATCAACTTGTTGCAAGGCCGGTTCGGTCGCCGCGACCAGACCACGGCGCCGGGGCCGCGTCGTCTGGCGATCCTGGCGGCGGCGCTGGTGATCTCGCCGCTGATCGTGCTGGCGACCCAGATCATCCATGACGTGCTGACCGCCCAGGCGATGGAAAAGCGGGCCACGGCCCTGGCGGTGTCGCTGGTCCCGCAGGCGGCGCGCTACGAGAACGCGGCGGGTTATGCGCTGTCGCGCCTGGCGGCGGCGCGGGGCGGCGGTGGGTTCAGCGATCTCGTCGCGGTCTACTTCACCATGATCCAGTCGACGCCGGGCGTGCGGTTGGACAGCCTGGTCTACGGCGAGGAGGGCGTGATCCGGTCGACGATCGACTACGTCAACGCCTCGGACATGGACCAGCTGCGCGCCGCGGCCAAGCGCCTGCGCCTGGAGTTGACCGAGCAGAGCACCGTCGCCGAGGGCGGGCGGATCACCAGCGATCTGGTCATCAGGAGACAGCCATGAACGGTCACATGGAAGCCGCTGGTCAGTGGTGGCTGTCGCGCTCGCCTCGCGAACGGGTGATGCTCGGCGTCATGGGCGTCGTGCTGCTGGCCGTGATCGGTTGGTACGGCGTGGCCATGCCTCTCAACAGCTTGTCGAAGTCGTCGCGCGAGCGGGTCGAACTGGCCTCGACCCGGCTGGGGGAGCTTCGCTCCTGGGCGTCGGCGCGTCCCGCCGCGACGACGACGTCTCGCGAGGGCACGGCGCAGAGCCTGGTCGAGGCCGCCGCCGGCAAGGTTGGGGTGTCGATCGCCCGCCGCCGTCAAGACGCCAATGGCCGCTTCACCATCTGGGTCTCCACGATCGACGCCAGGGCTCTGCTGCCGTGGTTGGCGTTGCTGGAGCGCGACGGCGGCGTGGCGGTGACCGACTTCACCGCGTCGCGCCTCGACAACGGCGCGGTGGAAGCTGAAATCACCTTCGCGAAGGCGTCCCGATGAGCAACCGCGCCCTGATCGCCCTTCTGGTGATCCTCACCCTGGTGATGACGGCGGTGCTGACGCCGATGCGTCTGCTGGTCTCCGATCTGGTCGGTTCGAGCCTGGCCGGTGTCTCGGCGGTCAGTGGCACGGTCTGGAGCGGACGGCTCCGGGACCTGACCGTGGTCGGCGCGCCGCTGGGCAACTGGCGCGCGGGGCTGGACCCGCTGGCGCTGCTGGGCGGCGGTGTCAAGCTGGGCCTAAGGCAGGACAAGGCCGGGTCGGACCAGAAGGCCAAGCTCTTGTTGGCCGGACGCGACAGGGGCGTCGACCACTTGACCCTGCTGACGCCAGTCGACCTGACCGCGATCGGCTTGCCGGTGGCCGGCGACATCGCCTTCCAGGACGCCGCCGCCGTGTTCCGCGAGGGACGCTGCGCCAAGGCCGGCGGCGAGGTCCGCGTGAGGCTGACAAGCGAGGGGCCATTGCGGGGAAGCGCGCTCAAGGGAACGCCCGTATGCCGGGGAGAAGCGTGGACGGTGGCCCTCGTCGGCCAGGCGCCGGGCTCGACGCTGAATCTGACCTCGCGCGTCAACGGCGCGGGCGGGTTTCAGCTGGAACTGGCGGTCGCCACCACCGATCCCGACATGCTCCAGGGACTGATGGCCACCGGCTTCACCCGCGACGCCTCGGGTGTCCGGCGCACGATCGACGGGTGGCTGTTCGGACCGCCCAAGAGCTCAGCGAAGCAAGGTGTGAAGCGGGCCCCATAACCAGGTCAGCCAGGCGCCGATCGCCAGGAAGGTCCCGAACGGCAGCTTCTTGTCCTCCGCCAGTCGGCGTCGGGTGATCAGCATCGCCGCCGCCACGCTCAGTCCCGCCAGACTGGCCCAGACGAGGACCGAGGCCAGGCCCTGCCAGCCGACCCAGGCGCCGATCGCGCCCAGCAGGCGCGGATCGCCGCCGCCCAGGCCCTCACGCCCGCGCGTCCGCTTATAGAGCCAGGCGATCAGACCGAGCACACCATAGCCGACCGCCGCGCCCGCCAGCGGCGCCCAGTAGGGGGCGTCGGTCAGCCCGATCGTCACCGCGGCGCCGACCAGACCAAGCGGCAGGGTCAGGAGGTCCGGCAGCCAGAGGTGTTCGGCGTCGATCACCGCGATCAGCAGCAACTGCCAGCCCAGCAGGGCCGTGGCGGGAATGAGCCAGCCGGTCTGGGTCGCGAAGCTCCAAACCGCGATCAGCAGGCAGCCGACCTCGAACAGCGGATAGCGCACCGGTATGGCGGCTCCGCAGGTTCGACAACGGCCCCGGAGCGCAAGGTAGCTGAAGAGCGGCGCGAGGTCGATTATTCCCAGGGGGCGATGGCAAGCGGAGCAGGCGGACCGCGAGGCGACCCAGGCTCGTCCCGCCGGAAGACGAAGGCTCAGCAGGCCGATGAAGCTGCCGAAGAAGGGGCCAAGAACCAAGGTCGCAACGCCCGGGAAGTCTTTTATGGTCAAGAGGTAAAACTCGCGTTGGCCGCTAGACCCAGAGCATGAACTCAATGATCTAGCTTGCCTTGTACCTCATTTCGAGGGAGCGCCCGCAGCACTGTAAAATCTAAGAATTTTCTGAAAGGGAGGCGTCTACTCTCTACCGCTGGCGCCTGATCGGTTTCGCGCCCCCCGGATAAGGTAGTGTTCCATATCACCTCCAGAGCGCGGAGGTGATAGTAATCGCTCCACGGAGTACTCCACAAAACGCTCCACGGTGCTCACCCCCGAAAGCCCGGAACCGTCAATAAAATCAAGCTCGGACGCCTTCTCGGAGGCCACGGGAACTCCGCGCGGCCCTCGAGTCAAACATCTAGAGGACGCTAGGCCTTAACCTCGTGCTTCACGGTCCCGCCGAGGAACATGTAGGCGATGCCCGTACTGATGAAGTTGAAGCCGATGATCACGCCCAGCGAGATCAGCGAGGTTCCGGGCAGGCCCGAGACGATGGCGAGCGACAGAAGGATGCTCGTCAGAGCCGACACCAGCATCCAGACCCAGCCCTTCGCGGGGCGCAGTTGGACCGCCAGCATCATCTCGAACGCGCCCTGGACCATGAACAGCGCGCCAAGGCAGATGGTGAGGCCAAGCGCGCCGACATCGGGGCGCATCAGGATGAAGACGCCGCCCGCGATCGACAGGAGCGAACTCAGGAGCGCGCCGAAGAACGGGCCGGCCGCGCGGATCGAGAAGGACGCGAACAGCGTCGTCAGGCCGAAGATCATGACCAGCCAGCCCACGAAGACGGTGGCCACCAGGGTCGAAAGGACGGGGAACACCAGCGCCGCGACGCCGATCGCCAGCAGCGCGCCGCCGAGCCACATCAGGTGGTTGGCCCCTTTTCGGATTTGAACACCAAAGGGACTTTCGAAATGCGGGGTCGTCATGGCTTTGCTCCTCTTGATCATGCACTGCGGCCGCGGCGCCTAAGGCTTCCAAGCCGACGGATGCGCCGACCCCGACCGGGATCCATCCGAGGCCCCAGAGTGCGCGCCGCACGCGACTGTACATTGATCGCCGTCAAGCCTCACCACGGTGACTCGCATGCCGCGGTGCGCCAAGGCGTGCGAGCCGCGCGGGGCGGCTTCATGGTTCGGCCCCGCCTTCCGGACGCGGCCTGCGCGCCAACCCCCGCGCCCCGCCGCTCGTCAGGAGCGCCACGTCGGTGAGAAGAGCCAGCGGACGCAGGCCCGGCGGCGCGGCCAGGAAGATGGGCCGCCACTCGGGACCGAACTTGTCCTTGTAGGCCCGCAGGCCCTCGAAGCCGTAGAGTCCCTCGCCGGCATGGTAGATCCACCGCTCGATGCGCCGGGACCAGGAGTCCACGCCGCTCATCTCAAGCCCGGCCAGCGGCGCCATCCCGAGCTCAAAGCGTCCATAGCCCTGGTCGCGGCCCCAGGCGATCAGCTCTATGAACAGGGCGTCCATGGCGCTCGATGGTCCGTCCCGGCGCGCCCGCATCAGGTCCACGCCGAACTTCGAGCGATCCGGGGACGCCACGATATTGGCGAAAGCCACCACGTCGGCTCCCTGCCGCAGCACCGCGATCGGGAAGTTGTTGAGGTAGCCGAGATCGAAGGCTCCCAGGCTGAAGCCCTTTTCCGCGCCCGCGTGCGCCGAAAGCCACTCGTGCGAGACGTTCGCCAGCGCCGCCCACGGCGTCGCCGGATCGCCCAGCGCGAAGACCTCGAACACCAAGCCGTGGCGCAGGGCGCGGTTGCGAGCCAGGCGCAGGTCCTGCTTGTCATGACCCTTCAGGTCAAAGCGCGCGACATCGACGGAAGCGCTCTCGCCAATTTTGACGGGCAGGAAGCCCGCGGCCACGAGATCCGCCAGGCTCTCTTCCTCCACGGCGTAGAACACGGGATGCGCATCGTGTTCATCGGCCGCCGCGGCGAAGGCCTCGATCGCCGCGGGGCGGTCCTGGGCCGGTCCGACCGGGTCGCCCATGGCGATCCAACGCCCCGCGCGCGGCCGGTACATCACAAAGCTGCGGCCCGAAGGCGAGAAAGTCAGCGCCTTGTCGCCCATCAGGACCAGAAAGGCGTCACAGGAGACATGGCCCGCGTCAAGGATGATGGACTTGGCGCGCTCAAGCGCCTGGGGCTCCGGACGCGTGAAACCGGGCCGAGCCGCGCGGAGCAGACTCCAGACCGCCGCGATCAGCGCCATCGCCGCCAGGGCCGCGGCCAGGGCCAGCGCGCCGGAGCGCCCCGTCGTCACGGCCAACGACCACCACGGACGACCCAGGGCCTGCGCGTCCGCCGCGACGATGCGGGCCAGGATCCAGGCCGCCGCGCCCGAAAGCGCGATCGCCGCCAACCACTCCGGCGAGGCCAGGTCGCGGGTCAAGACCGAGCGGCGATCGAAGGCGAAGCGACAGGGCGCCAGCAAGAGCGCCAGGGCCAGCAAGGGGCCGGCCGAGATCCAGCCAAACCCCCGCCAGAGTTCGCCGACGGCGCCGGCCAGCAGCAAGGCCAGGCTCGCATAATAGGCCGCCTCCCGCCGGCGCCAGAGCGCCTGGGCCAGAACCAGCAACAGCGCGCCGGTGACGCTCGACATCAGGGCCGAGCGCGGGAGCTCGGCGCCCATCTGGAGCGACGCCAGCCGAATGGGCGCGTTGGCGGCGGCGAGCAGCAGGGCCGCGCCGAGATAGAACGTCAGGGCGGCGAAGACGGTCGGCGCGGAGATCGCCGCGACAACCTTCAGCTCGGCGCGCCGGGCGCCGCGCAACCCGCGGACCAACTGAGCCGCGCACAACCCCGCGGCGGTGATCATCAAGGGCCCGACCGCATAGACCAGTCGGTAGACGATCAAGGCCGCGGCCGTTTCGTGGGCGACGGCGAAGCGGTGGCTCAAGCCCAGCACGATGGCGTCGAATACGCCAACCCCTCCGGGCACGCCCGAGACCGCGCTGACGACCGAGCCGAACACGAAGATGGCCAGAAAGGGCAGGAAATCGGAGGCGGCGGCGCCGGGCAGCAGGACGAACAGCGCCAGGCCCGAGAACACCCAGTCGGCGACGCCCCCGCCAAGCGCCAGCACGCCCAGCCTGCGCGGCGGGGTGAGCGGTCTCAAGCCCGGCAGAAACCATAGCCTGTCCGGCAGCCGCACGAACCACAGGGCGCCCAGCGAAACGAGCAAGACGCCCAGCGCGCGGTAAGCGAGCGGAAGGTCGCCGACGACCAGCAGGGCGATCCCGGCGGTCACCAGGCCGCTGAGGGTCACGGCAAGCCCGGCCAGCACGCTCACCGCCGCCGCCTCAGCGGTATTCAGTCCCCACGGGCGGTAAAAGCGGAGCCGGGCCGCCGCGCCTGTCGCCATGCTGAAGCCCAGGCCGTTGGACAGGGCGTACGCGACGAAGGTCACCAGCCCGATACGAGGCGCGGAAAGACGGCGCCCGACAGTGCGCAGCGCCCACCATTCCGAAACGGCCAGGCAGCCATAGCTCATCGCCGTGGCGACGATGGCCCAAAAGAACGCCGACGGTCTCGTCGCGCGCGCCGCGTCGACGACCGCCGTGAGCGACGATCCCCGAAGCTCTCGCCCGAGCAGCCATAGGGCCGCCAGGAACACGGACGCGGCGAACGCAATCTTGAAAACTCGGCCACCGAGCATCGTCCGCGCGGCGCGGGCGACGATGGAAACCGCCGACCGTCTATTCGCCCTGGCGGCGCTCGCGCTTGCAGTCATGCGTCTATTTCCCTTGCCGATCGACTACGATCGCCCGACCTCCGCGCATTGACACACAACAACATGAACGGCGAAAGCGGCAGGCCGACGCCGTGACGGACGAGGTGGAACTCCGCGCCGGTCGCCGCCTTTGGCGGATGCGCGAGGCGAGGAATTGGTGGGACTCTAAGGCTGGTGTTCTCCGCCCGCCCGCGTTAGCAGACCGCCCCATGATCCGCCTCGACAACATCTCCAAGCAGAACGGCCACCAACTCCTGTTCATCGAAGCCTCGATGGGCGTCCAGAAGGGCGAAAAGGTCGGGCTTGTCGGCCCGAACGGCGCCGGCAAGACGACGCTGTTCCGCATGATCACCGGTCAGGAGCAGCCCGACGACGGTCTGGTCGTGATCGATCCCGGCATGAAGATCGGCTATTTCAGCCAGGACGTCGGCGAGATGTCGGGCCAGAGCGCGGTCGCCGCGGTGATGGACGGCGTCGGCCCCGTCAGCGCGCTGGCCGCCGAGATGGCGACGCTCGAAGCCGCCATGGTGGATCCCGACCAGGCCGACAAGCTGGACGCCATCATGGAGCGCTATGGCGAGGTGCTGGAGCGCTTCCAGGAACTGGACGGCTATGCGCTGGAGGCGCGGGCGCGCGAGGTGCTGGCCGGCCTGAGCTTCAGCCAGGAACGCATGGACGGCGATGTCGGAATGCTGTCCGGCGGCTGGAAGATGCGTGTGGCGCTGGCCCGCATCCTCCTGATGCGGCCCGACGGCATGTTGCTGGACGAACCCAGCAACCACCTGGATTTGGAAAGCCTGATCTGGCTTGAGGCCTTCCTCAAGAACTATGAGGGCGCCCTGCTGATGACCTCGCACGACCGCGCCTTCATGAACCGCATCATCGGCAAGGTGGTGGAGATCGACGCCGGAACGTTGACGAGCTACTCCGGCGACCTTGATTTCTACGACCAGCAGCGCGCGCTGGGCGAGGCGCAACGCCAGGCGCAGTACGAGCGCCAGCAGGCCATGCTGGCCAAGGAAATCAAGTTCATCGAGAAGTTCAAGGCGCGCGCCTCGCACGCCGCCCAGGTCCAGAGCCGGGTGAAGAAGCTCGACAAGATCGAACGCGTCGAGGCGCCGCGCCGTCGCCAGTCGGTGCAGTTCGAGTTCCAGAGCCCGCCGCGGTCGGGCGACGACGTGATCAGCCTGCGCAATGTCCACAAGGGCTACGGCGCCCAGCCGATCTACGAGGGGCTCGATTTCCTGGTGCGCCGCAAGGAACGCTGGTGCGTCCTCGGCGCCAACGGCGCCGGCAAATCGACTCTGCTGAAGCTGGTGGCGGGCGACACCAAGCCCGACCAGGGCGCGGTCAACATCGGCGCCAGCGTCAAGATGGGCTATTTCGCCCAGCACTCCATGGACCTGCTGGACGGCGAAGAGACGATCTTCGAGTCGCTGGAGCGCTCGTTCCCGCAGGCGGGGCAGGGGAGCTTGCGCACCCTGGCGGGGTGCTTCGGCTTCTCCGGCGACGATGTCGAAAAGCCCTGCCGGGTCCTGTCCGGCGGCGAGAAGGCGCGTCTGGTCATGGCCAAGATGCTGTTCGATCCGCCGAACCTGCTGGTGCTCGACGAACCGACCAACCACCTGGACATGGCGACCAAGGAGATGCTGGTCGCGGCCCTGGCGGACTTCGAGGGCACCATGCTGTTCGTCTCGCACGACCGCCACTTCCTGGGCGCCCTGTCGAACCGCGTGCTGGAACTGACGCCCGAGGGCGTCCACCAGTACGGCGGCGGCTATACTGAATATGTCGCCCGCACGGGCCAGGAAGCGCCGGGGCTGCATCCGGGCGGGTAGCGGCGAGGTTGTGCGGGGCGATCACATTCGTCCACGATCGATCGTGATCGCCCGCCCGGTTTAGATTTCCTCCATCGCTCCGACGCCGCCCGCCGGATTGGAGGGAACCCGGTAGGATTTCAGGACGAACCGCTCATAGTTGCGTTCGAGAACCGTGGTCACGCCGATCAGGTCGATCCGGACGTCGTCGGCCCGCAAGGTGACCAGCCCGTACCCCTTCGTCAGATGCTGGCAGAAACGGACCTCCGGGCAGGCCTTTGAAAAGGCCGGCCCAAGCTCGACGTCGCCCAACATGTTGCCGAGACTGCTGCTGGTGATGGCGGTGACTCCGAGCTCGGCCGCCACGCGTCGATCTTGGGCGTCGTGCAGTTCATTGACCCAGAAGGCGTGGCTGTCGCCCGACAGCACCAGAGGTCGGCTCCCCGTCTCCACGAACATCCGGTTCATGCGATCACGCGCGGCGGGATAGGCGTCCCAGCCGTCGAATTCGAACGGAACATCGCTCGGCAGCGTCGCCAGTTGCTCGAGCCAGGGACGCAGGAGGGGCGTCACCTGCTCAAAGGCCCGCGCCCAACCCTCTTTTCCCAGGAAGCCGGCGATGTCGGCGCCTGTCGTGTGCCCCATCACCACCTGATTGCCGACGACCTGCCAGCGCTTTCCAGCCTGGACCGACTCCGCCAGACGATCGCGCAGCCAGGCCTCCTGCGCGTGGCCATAGACGCTGCGTTCGGGCCGGGACATGGAGCGGCGGATGGAATCGGCGTCTACCCTGACGCCATAGGGCGCGGCCACGGGCCGACCCTGGCTGAACGCGGTCAGGATCTTCCGCTTGAGCTCGGGATCGGTGACCAGAACCGGCTGGTCCGGAACGGTCAGGTCCACCGCGTTCCAGGTCACATCGTTGGGATCGCGCAGATTGATCTGGCGATCGCGGCCGAGAAAACGATTTTCGACCATGATCAGGGTCGCCAGATCGCCCAGTTCAAAGGTGCGATTGATCGCCAGCGGCGATGCGCCCGGTTCAGGCTCCCGAATGGGGATCCATTCGTAGAAGGCCCGAACGGCGGCGTCGCGACGATCGCTCCATACGCCTTCGTCGGGTTGATGATTCTGCGCCCCGCCGCTCCAGGAGTCATTGGCGGTTTCATGGTCGTCCCAGACGCAGATCCAGGGCGCTCGCGCATGGGCCGCCTGCAGATCGGCGTCCAGCTTGTAGCAGGCGTGCCGCTCCCGGTAGTCGGCGAGGGTGCGGGCCTCGTGCGCGGGGGTGGGCGCGCGGCCGATTTTCTGCCCGATGCTCATGCCGAGTTGGTCGGGGCCGCCGCCGTATTCGTAGATGTAGTCCCCTAGGTGCAGAACGACATCGACACGATCGAGGTTGGCGATGTCACGGTAGGCGTTGAAGAATCCGGTCGAATAGAGCGCGCAGGAGGCGACGGCGAGGACCATTTCCGACACGGAGCCGACCGGAAGGGTGCGCGTGAGGCCGACGGGGGAGATCCGGTCGCCGACGCGGAAGCGATAACGATACTCGGTGTTCGGCCGCAGCCCCGCGACATCGACCTTGACGGTGAAGTCGCGGGCGGCGGTGGTCGTCGCCGTGCCGCGTCGGACCACCTTCCTAAAGTCGGCGTCCGTCGAGACCTCCCAATCCACGGACACCGCCGCGGCGTCGGGGCGCGAAGGCGTGGCGCGGGTCCAGAGAATGACCCGATCGCGCAGGGGATCGCCGGAGGCGACCCCGTGCAGGAAATTCGCGGGCTCCTCGGAGCGCGCGGTGGCGTTTCCCGCGGTCGCCGCATAGGCGGCCGCGCCAACGAGGCCGAGGGCGGCGCGTCGATCAAGCTTCATGGTTCTAGTTCCCTAGGGGGGGGCGGTGACCGTCGCGCGCGACGCTCCGGTCACCGCCGATGCGTCAGAAGTGAGCGCTGACTTCGAACCGCACGGTGCGGCGAGGTCCCGTGATGAAGGTCGGCATGCCGAAGGAGTCGCCCGTGTTCCCGCCGTCGACGATGTATTTCTCGTCCAACAGGTTTTCGCCCATGACCGCGAACGACCAGGGGCCGGATGCGGGGGTCAGGCCGAGCCGGATGTTCAGGAGGCCGAAGGCGTCCTGGTATTCATCGACCGTCTTGTCCGAGAACACCGCGCGCGAGCGGACCTGAAGGTCGGAACGATCGTTGTCGTCGGAGAAGAAGATCTTCGATTGCCAGCTGTAGACGGGGGTGAGCGACAGCTCGCCCAGGCGCGTCGAAACCGAGGCGTTGACGCCGAGCGCGAACTTGTTGTCCGGGCTGTTGCGGAAACTGTTGCCGTCATAGGCGCCGCCGTTGAAGCGCGCGTGATTGTAGGCGTAGCTTCCGAACACCGACAGACCGTCCGCCAGTCGCCAGGTCGCCTGGGTCTCGAAACCGGTCGCCTTGGCCTTGCCGGCGTTCACGGGCTCCAGGCGGTCTCCATTGCGCTGGAAGGTCTGAAAGTTGGAGTAGTTGAAGTGGTAGATCGACGCGTCGCCGAACAGCGCGCCGTTGAAGAGGCGATATTTGATCCCCGTTTCGGCGGACGCCAGTTCTTCGGCGGGCAGTATGTTGACGGCGCCGGAGGCGGTCAGGTCGACGCTCTCCGGGCGTTTGCCGATCCCGTAGACCGCGTAGACATTCACGGTCGGCGTCACCTGATAGCGTAGCCCGGCCCGGCCCGTGGCCAGGCTGGAGGCATGGTCCCCCGTGACGATCCCGCCGGCCGGCGTCAGGGTCATCAGCAGCGCGCCCCCGGTCAGGCGGGATACGCCCTTGGGCGTCGTGACCTGCATGGACACCGCCTTGTCGTCCCAGGTCAGGCGTCCGCCGACAAAGGCCTGGAGCTTGTCGGTGAGATGGAACGTTCCATCCGCGAACAGGTCATACGTTTCGATGTCCGCCGTTTGTCGCCGGCGATCCAGGTGGAAAGGCTTGTAGTTGGCCGCCGCCGAACCGAGCGCCGCGTTGATCTGGCTGTTCGTCAGGCCGTTGGGCGCATATCGGTGCAGCGTGCCCGAAAACAGCAACGCCATGGCGCGCTCGTCGGCGCCGAGGTCCGTCTGCTGGGAATTGCTGGCGTTGAAATAGCTGGCGCCGACGAAACCTTCGAAGATCCCGTTACGTCGAATGTTGAGGCGCAATTCCTGGGAGAACTGTTCCCCGTCATTGCAGAGGTCGTAGGCGATGATGTTGGTGGGCGTACCGTCGATATCGCCCGCCTGACAGGCCTTGTACCAGCGATACCCGCTGATCGACGTCAGGTCGAAACGCTCGTTCAGAGTCAGGTCGGCGGTCCCGCTGAGGCCGACGATCTTCCGTCGGCTGTAGTCCGCCGCCATGTCGCCGAACGTACCAAGGTGGGTCGGCGTCCAGAAGCGCAGGTCGCCCTCGACCGCGCCGGTCTGTTGGTTGCGGGGAACGAAGACGTTGGACTTGAAGGCGCCGCCGCTGTCGGTGTCGTCGCGGTCGTATGTTCCCGAGAACCGGAATTTGAAGGCGTCGGTGGGCGCGTAGCGAGCCGTCAGTCGATAGGCCTGGCCGTCGACATTGTTATAGGTTCCGCCCTGGGTGTTCTTCAGGAAGCCGTCTCGCTGGCGCTTCAGCGCCCCGATGCGAAGGCCGAAACTCTCGTTCACCGGAAGATTGGCCACGGCCTGCGCCAGCCGCTGACCATGGTCGCCCAGTCCGGCGCGAACTTCGAAACCGAGCGTGTCGGTCGGCATTTTCTGAAAGGTGGAAATCCCCCCGTTCAAGGCCGAGCGACCGTGCAGGGTCGATTGCGGGCCCTTTTCGACCTCGACGCGGTCAACATCGAACATCTCGCCGTAGCCAGAAGCGATCTGCGTGATCGGCACGCCGTCCTGAAAAAGGGCGACCCGCGGCTCGGCCGCCGGCGACGTATCGTCCGAGGTGATGCCGCGTAGCGAAATCCCCGGCAGCAGGCGGTCCTGCAGCTGGATGACCAGGCCCGGCGTCAACTGGGCGATCCTGTCCAGCTCCGTCACCCCCAGCCGCTCCAGGGTCGCGCCGTCATAGGCGCTGATCGACATGGGCACTTCCGAGATGCGTTGGGTGCGCTTCTGCGCCGTGACGATGATATCGCCCACGGTCGCGACATCGTCATGAGCAGGCAGCTCCTGCCCAAACGCTTGTCCAGCGCCCAGCGCGCTGACGCTGCAGCAAAGAGCCAGACGAAAGGCCGAAAAAATTCCTTGTGCCGACATAAACGCCCCTCCCTAAAAGTTATTGAGCAGGGGCTTAATCGCAGGTGATTATGACGTCAACATAACAGTTGTCCTAATTTTGGAAGCGAGATGCCGCCGATTTCCCCTTACGGTATCGAACGGTTGTCTAGTCCTTGTGGCGCGCGATCAGCCAGCTCAGCAACAGGTCGCGGCGGTCGTCGCCGTCCACGCCAGACAGGATTGTCTGTCCGGTGGCGACCAGCGAAGCCGTCTGGCCGTCGAGGGCGTCGAGACCGGAATAGCCTCTGGATCTCAAGAGGCGGACATAGTTGACGCCCCGCCAGCGGCGCTGATCGATGACGTAGGGCGACAGCGCCGGATCCCGGGCGGCGGCCAGGACCACGGCCAGTTCCCCGCGCGCGACAGCCTGGCCTCGCCACAGGATCGGATCAACGCCGGGCGGCGCGGGGGGCGGATCGCCGCGCCCATCGGCGATCAGATAGACGCCGCTGATCGCCGCCTTGAACAGGTCCGCCGCGGTCCTGAAATAATAGCCCACGGCCGAACGGGACAGACCGGCGCGCTCGGCGACCGCCCTGTGGGTGAGCGCTTCGGCGCCGCTATCGACCAGAACATGGCAGGCGGCGAGGGCGGCTTCGCGCCTTGGACCTGGCCCCATGGCGTCCGCCGCCACATCGCCCACCGGCAGGCCCAGGCGCCGATCCATGCGCCGCACCAGCCGAGAGAACAGCGGTTCGCGCCCGATGCCGTCGCGTTCCAGCCGGCTGGACAGTCGGTCGATCGCCATCCGGCGCAGCAGCCGATAGTCGAGGTCGTCGCCCACGACCAGGCCGTTGAAGCCCTCGTCCGTGACATAGGCGGCGGCCAGGCCCGCCCAGATGGCCGGGGCCTCGATGCGCCCCTCGAACAGTCGCGTCCAAAAGGCCCGGCGCTCGGCCAGCCACGGCGTCACCTGGGCGGCGACCTCGGCGTCGCGCGGCGCCCGTAGCGCCAGGTCCATCCAGATCAGTTGCGTCAGGCGCGCCTCGCCTTGGACCATGGCGTCGAGATACTGCTCCAGGATGGCGGCCAAGGCCTGGCGATCCAGGCGTTCAAGGCCATCCAGGCGTTCCAGCCATTCGTCGTGCCAGCGTTGGTCGCGAAGCCGTTCGCGCGCGACGACCTCGCTCAGGATGTCGGCCTTGGCGCCGAGATGGTAGGCCAGGGCGCCCGATGTCGCGCCCACGGCGTCGCCCAGGCGACGGAAGCTCATCGCGCGCAGGCCGCCATGGGCAAGCTCTCGCCGAGCCGCCTCGATCAGGCGATCTACCTGGGGCTCCGGGGTGGTAGCGGCGTCGGGTGGTCCTGAAGTCATGACTTTTCTATAGCGTGAGCCCGCCCGCGAGCCTCAATAGATCGCGTCGCAAAAAATGGGCGGGAAAAGGTTTTTGCGCGCTGGCTTCGCGGCGACGCTGAAGGCGGCGCGTCAGGTTTCGGCGGATCCGATGCGTTTCGCCGGATAGGCCGTGGGCGGCCTAACCCGGAGACGGACTGGAGAAGGGCGCGGACCCGTGACGGATATCGAAGCCCAGGAGGCCTTGAAGGCGATGTTCCAGGCGGCGGTCGACGCCGCCTCCCCAGGGCTTTGCCTGCCGCCGCATCTGCCCGCGCCGCCCAAGGGGCGTACGATCGTGGTCGGCGCGGGCAAGGCCGCCGCCGCCATGGCCGCCGCTCTGGAAGCTCACTGGGAGGGCCCGCTCGAAGGGCTGGTGATCACCCGTTACGGCCACGGCGCGCCGTGCCAGCGCATCACGGTCGTCGAGGCGGGGCACCCGGTCGCCGACGCGGCGGGCCTGACCGCGACCGCCGCCATGATCGCGCTGCTGAAGGGCCTCACCGCCGATGATCTGGTGGTGTGCCTGCTGTCGGGCGGCGGCTCGGCGCTGCTGGCCGCGCCCGCGCCGGGGCTGACCCTGGCGGACAAGCAGGCCATCACGCGGGAATTGCTGCGCAGCGGCGCGGCGATCGACGAGATCAACTGCGTTCGCAAGCATCTGTCCGCGGTCAAGGGCGGCCGGCTGGCGCTGCTGGCCGCGCCGGCGCGTGTCGTGACCCTGGCCATCTCCGACGTGCCTGGCGATGACATCTCGACGATCGCCTCGGGGCCGACCGTCCCCGACCCGACGACGCGCCAGGCGGCTTTGGCGATCCTAGAGCGCTGGCGGATCGCCATCCCCGACCGTGTCCGGGCCTGGTTGGATGACCCCCGCAGCGAAACGCCCAAGGCCGTCCCGGATGCGCGAACGGCGCTGATCGCGCGCCCTCGCGACGCCCTGAACGCCGCGGCGCGGGCGGCCTCCGAAAGAGGGCTGACCCCTGTCATCCTGGGCGATGCGATCGAGGGCGAGGCCCGCGGCGTCGCCGCCGTCCACGCGCGGCTGGCCCTGGAGATCGCCGCCGGGCGCGGCGAAATTGCGCCGCCCTGTGTCCTGCTGTCGGGGGGCGAGACGACCGTGACGGTCACGGGCGGCGGCCGAGGCGGCCGCAACGCCGAATACCTGCTGGCCCTGGCGGTCGCCCTGGACGGCCGGGCCGGAATTCACGCCCTGGCCGCCGACACCGACGGTGTCGACGGTTCCGAGGACAACGCCGGAGCGATCCTCTTTCCGAGCAGTCTGGCGCGCCTCTCGGCCCTGGGACTGAACGCCGCCGAGCGTCTGGCCGACAACGACGGATACGGCGCCTTCGCCGCCCTCGGCGACCTGCTGGTCACCGGTCCTACTCGCACCAACGTCAATGACTTCCGGGCGATCCTGATCGACGCCCCGTCCTCGGAGGGCTCGCGATGACCGAGCGGCGTTGCGAACGTCTCGCAGAACGTCCGTATGTCTTGCCTGGGGTCGGATTTGCTCCCAAGCTCCCCGCATCTGGCCTTGTTGCGGATGGGCGCTGCGCGTCCGCGCGGGACCGCCAGGAGGGGCCCCCGTGCTGAAACGTCTCCTAGTCGGAACGCTGGCGATCGTGGTCGTCGGCCTGGTGGGCTTCGGGGTCTTCGCCTGGCGCCCGGCGATCGACAAGATCGCGCCGCCCGCGCCGTCCAGCTTCGCGCCTGAATTGGTCGCGCGCGGCGCGGTGCTGGCGGGGGCCGGCTATTGCTCGACGTGCCACACCACCAAGGGCGGCCAGCCGTTCGCCGGCGGTTACCCGATGAAGACGAGCTTCGGCGCGATCTACTCGACCAACATCACCCCCGACCCTAAGACCGGGATCGGAACCTGGTCGGAGGCGGCCTTCCGACGGGCGATGCACGAGGGCGTGGCCCGCGATGGCGCCCACCTGTTCCCGGCGTTCCCTTACGACCATTTCACCAAGCTGTCGGACGCCGACGTCTCGGCCCTCTACGCCTATATGATGACCCGGCCGGCGGTGGACGCGCCCGCCAAGCGCAACAGCGTCCCCTTCCCACTGAACATCCGCGCGCTGCAGGCCGGATGGAAGCTCCTGTTCTTCAAGCCCGGCCGCTTCGAGCCCGACGCGTCCAAGAGCGCCGAGTGGAACCGCGGCGCCTATCTGGCCGAGGGCGTCAGCCACTGCGGCGCCTGTCACACGCCGCGCAACGTCCTGGGCGCCGAGAAGCACGACAAGGCCTTCGCCGGCGCGGCCATCGACAACTGGATCGCCCCGCCGCTGACGGCCGCCAATCCGTCGCCCGCGCCCTGGGACCAGGCCGAGCTTGTCGCCTATCTGCGCACCGGGATCAGCCGCTATCACGGCGTCGCCGCCGGCCCCATGGCGCCGGTTGTCCACGATGGACTCGTCACGCTGCCCGACGCCGACATCCAGGCCCTGGCGGTCTATTTCGCCGACCGCGACGGCGCGGCGAGTCGAGCCTCGACCCTGGCGCCGGCCCTGCAACGCGCGGCCGCCGCCAACCGACTCAACGTCGGTCCGCAGAACGATCCGTCGGCGCGGCTCTACACGGCGGCCTGCGCGTCGTGCCACTACAACGGCGCGGGCCAGCCCAATCCGCTGCGGCCGGACCTGGCCCTCAACAGCGCCGTCAATCTGGACGACCCGACCAACCTGATCGAGGTGGTGTTGTACGGGATCAGCGCGAAGGACGGAGCGCCAGGGGTCGTGATGCCCGGCTTCAACCGCTTCAGCGACGCCGACGTCGCCAAGCTGGCCGCCTATCTGCGCGCCACCCGCACGGACAAGCCCGCCTGGCCGAACCTCGAGAAGAAGGTCGCGGCGATCCGCGCGCAGGGAAAGTGAGCCAGCCATGACCCAGTTCACGATCAACGGCCGGGCCGTCTCCATCGACGCCGACGAGGATACGCCCCTGCTGTGGGTGATCCGCGACGACATCGGCCTGACCGGCACCAAGTTCGGCTGCGGCATCGGCATGTGCGGAGCCTGCACCGTCCACGTCGGCGGCCGGGCGACTCGCTCGTGCATCACCCCGATCAGCGCCGTCGACGGCGCTGAGGTCACCACCATCGAGGGTCTCGATCCGGACGGCCAGCACCCCGTGCAGCAGGCCTGGCTGGACCTGCAGACCCCGCAATGCGGCTACTGCCAGTCGGGCCAGATCATGCAGGCCGCCGCCATGCTGAAGGACTTCCCCGCGCCCACCGACCAGGACATCGACGCGACCATGAGCGGCAACCTCTGTCGCTGCATGACCTATGTCCGCATCCGCGCGGCCATCAAGCAGGCCGCCGCGGCGATGGGAGAGAAGTCGTGAGCCGCCTGCCGCCAAAAGGTGAGACCGGCGGCTTCCTGTCGCGCCGCAATTTCCTGGTCGCCTCCACCAGCGCGGGCCTGGCCTTCGGCTTCTCGGCCCTGGTCGAGGCGGCGATGGATCCCGCCGTTCCGGGCGGTGTCCCCGTGAGCCCGGCAGGACCCCGGTTCGAGCCGACCCTGTGGTTCGCCATCGACGGCGACGGCGTCGTCACGGTCAACATCATCCGCGCCGAGATGGGCCAGCACGTCGGCACCGCCCTGGCCCGCATCCTGGCCGACGAGCTGGACGTCGCCTGGGACAAGGTGCGCATCGTCCATGTCGACACCGATCCCAAATGGGGCCTGATGGTCACCGGCGGCAGTTGGTCAGTGTGGCAGACCTTCCCGATCTTCAGCCAGGCGGGGGCGGCCGGACGCATCGCCCTGGTCGATGCCGGGGCCAAGCTGCTGAACGTCTCGCCGGCCGGTGGGACGGCGCGCGGCGGCGTGGTCCATGTCGGCGGCAAGTCGATCTCGTACGGCGATATCGTCAAGCGCGGCGGCGTCGCGCGGCAGTTCACGCCCGACGAACTGGCCAAGCTGCCGATCAAGCCGGCGGCCGAACGCAAGCTGATCGGCAAGCCCGGCAAGGCCCTGGATATCGCCGCCAAGGTCAACGGCACGGCGATCTACGGCATCGACGCCAAGGTCCCGGGCATGGTGTTCGCACGGCCCAAGCTGCCGCCGACCCGCCATGGGGCCAAGGTTCTGTCGGTCAACGACAGCGAAGCCAAGAAGATCAAGGGCTACCTGCGCTGCCTGACGATCGAGGATCCGTCCGACACCGTTCCCGGCTGGGTGCTGGTGATCGCCGAAAGCTATCCGGCGGCCCTGCGCGCGTCGGAACTGGTCAAGGTGAAATGGGCCGCCGGGCCGGGCGCCAAGGTGTCGGAGAAGGACCTGCAGGACCACGCCGCGAGCCTGATCGCCAAGCCTGACGGCGGCGCGCTGCTGGACAACAAGACCGCCGACACGGCCCCGGCCTTCAAGGCCGCCAAGTCGGTTCTGGAGCAGACCTACACCGCCGCCACCGTCCTGCATTTCCAGCTCGAGCCGCTGAACGCCCTGGCCTTCGAGAAGGACGGGGTGATGGAGATCCACACCGGCAACCAGTGGCAGAGCCTGATCCTGCCGACCCTGGCCAAGGCGCTGGACCGTCCCGAGACCCGCATCGTCATGCGCACCTATATGCTGGGCGGCGGTTTCGGCCGGCGGCTGAACGGCGACTACGCCGTGCCGGCGGCCCTGGCGGCCAAGGCGCTGGGCAAGCCGGTGAAGCTGGTGCTGACCCGCGAGGACGACGTGCGCTTCGACTCGGTGCGCTCGCCCTCGGTCCAGACGGTGCGCATGGCCTTCGACGGGGCAGGAAACATCCTGGGCCAGGAGCACCACGCCGCCGCCGGCTGGCCGACCCTGGCCAACGCCCCGGCCCTGATGCCCAAGGGCAAGAACGGCGTGGCCTACGACCCCTTCGCCATTTCCGGCGCCGACCACTGGTACGAGGTCGGCGCGCATAAGGTGCGGGCCATCAACAATGACTTGGCCAACGAGACCTTCCGCCCCGGCTGGCTACGGTCGGTGGGGCCGGGCTGGACCAACTGGGCTGGCGAAAGCTTCATCGACGAGGCCGCTCATCACCTGAAGACCGATCCGGTGGCTCTGCGGCTGAAGCTGCTGACGGGCGCGGGGGCCAACGCGGGCAGCGACGCCAGCACCAAGGGCGGCGCCAAGCGTCAGGCCGAGGTGGTGCGGCGCGCGGCGGAAGCCGCCGGCTGGGGACAATCCCTGCCCAAGGACACCGGCCTGGGCTTGGCGACCAGCTTTGGCCAGGAACGCGACATGCCGACCTGGGTTGCCTGCGTCGCCCGTGTCCACGTGGACCGCGCCAGCGGCGTGGTCACGGTCCAGAAGCTGACCCTGGTGACCGACGCCGGCACCATCGTCGATCCAGACGGCGCCCGCGCCCAGACGGAAGGCGCGGCGCTGTGGGGCCTGAGCATGGCCCTGCACGAGGGGACCGAGTTCGTGAACGGCCAGGTCAAGGACCTGAACCTAGACACCTACACGCCCCTTCGGATCTCCGACACGCCGGAGCTGGACATCCAGTTCGTCGACAGCGTCGAGGTCCCGGTCGGCCTCGGCGAGCCGGCGACGACGGTGGTCGCCCCGGCGATCGCCAACGCCATCTTCCGCGCGGTCGGTGTGCGCCTGCGGCACATCCCGATCACCTCGGCCGCCGTGCTGAAGGCGCTCGCGGAACAGGCCTGATCGTCCCATCGGCATGGCGCCGCGGCCCCGTCTCGGGAAGCGGCGCCGGTCGCTGACCGCAACCTCCGCGCACCGCAAAGCGTCCACCCGGCGTCTCACGATCCGTCGACGATGGGATTGCATTCTGGTCGGATCTGGGTCACTTCGTTAAAAAGACTTTTAAACGAATACTGACTTTCCGGGAGGGGCTGGATGGACGTCTACATCTTTGACGCGGTGCGAACGCCGCGCGGCAAGGGGCGTCCGGACGGTTCGCTGGCCGGGGTGAAGCCGGCCGGGCTCGTCGCGCAACTGGTGCGGGCTCTGGAGGCCAGGAACGGTCGCGAGGCGGTCCATGCCGCCGACCATTTCAGCCTGGGCTGCGTCACCCAGTTCGGCGTCCAGGGCGGTCACCTGGCGCTGGCGTCGCGGATCCAGGCGGGGTTGCCCGACGCGATGTCGTGCGTGACGATCAACAACTTCTGCGTCTCGGGCCTGTCGGCGATCGCGGACGCGGCGCGGCGGATCGCCGCCGGCGAGGTCGATCTGGCCCTGGCGGGGGGCGCGGAGTCGATGTCCCAGACGCCGTTCCTGGCCGACCAGGCCGACTTCTATGCCGACATGGCGCTGGCCAGGCGCATGGGCTGGGCGCCGGTCGGGCTGGCGGCGGATCTGCTGGCGACGCGCGAGGGCCTGACGCGGGCCGCGTTGGACGCCGCCGTCCTCAAGTCCCACCAGCGCGCCGCCGCCGCCTGGCGCGAGGGCCGCTATGCCGGCCGGGCCGTGCCGATCCTGAATGAGGACCAGACGGTGGCCCTGGATCGCGACGAGAACATCCGCGACTACGGCGACGGCAAGTCGCTGGAGCGCTTCGGGCCGGTGTTCGCGGCCACGGGCGCGGAAGGCTATGATGATATCCTGCTGGAGAGCTTCCCCGAGCTCGGCAAGGTCGAGCATCTGCATACCATCGCCCACTGCCCGCCGATCTCGGATGGCGCGGCGCTGGTGTTGCTGGGCTCAAAGGAGGTGGGGCGACGGCTGGGGCTGACGCCGGTCGCCAGGATCCGCGCCCTGGGCGAAGCGGCGGCGGATCATGTCCTGCAGCTGACGGCCGGGCCGGTGGCGATGAGCAAGGCGCTCGACCGGGCGGGCGTGACGCTCGGCGAGGTCGGGGTCGTCGAATATATGGAAGCCTTCGCCGCCGTGCCGGTGCTGTTCGAGCGCGACTTCGGCTTTGATCCAGAGCGCCTCAACCCCAATGGCGGGCACCTGGCGATGGGCCATCCGATGGGGGCGACCGGGGCGATCCTGACCACGACCCTGCTGGACGACATGGCCCAGTTCGACGTCGAGACCGGCCTGGTCGTGGCGACGGGCGGCGTCGGGGTCGGGGCGGCTATGGTTCTTGAGCGGGCAGGGTAGGCGGGGGGGGGGGCTCTCATCGGAGCGCCCCCGAAAGCCACAAACTCTTGTCATCCCGGAAGCCTCGCAGAGGCTGTCCGGGACCCAGGGGCCAATGCACTGCGGTTGCCCCTGGGTCCCGGCTCTACAGCCCGCTACGCGGTCTTCCGGCCGGGATGACAAGGAGGGAAGCTGAAGGCTTTTTGAGTTAGATCCCTAAGGCTCGCCCTTCAGCGCCTTTTCCAGGCTGGCGCGGTCGTAATATTCGCGCCACTCCACGATCTTGCCGTCCCTGATGTCGAGCACGCCGACCACCGGGACCGCGCCGGGGTGGCCATTGTAGACGAACCGGTCGACGCGCTCCATGAACACCAGATCGTCGATGATCCCCATGTGGGCGATGTCCAGGGTGACGCCGTCGGGCGCGCCCTTGCCCAGGGCGGCGATGCGCTCGTGGATCGCCGTCCGGCCCTTGACCGGCGCGACCATCATCGACTTCAGCGTTCCGTCCTCGGCGAAGAGGTCCGCGACCTTGCGCCAGTCGGCGTGCTTCCAGGCCGCGATCATGTCGCGCGCCACCGCCAGACGGCTGGCGTCGTTGTCCTGCGCGAAGGCCGGCGAGGCGAGGGCCAGGGCGAGCGTCAGCGACGCGACCACGCTTGCGATCTTCATGATTTCCTCCCGTGATTTTTTATGCGCCGGATGACGCTACGACATCACTTGCATAACAAGACCATGGTGCTAGGGTCGTGGCAAGAGGCGCGGTCACGTCGTCTTTGAAGCAGGGAGAGTCTCGATGAAGCTGGAGCGCCTGCCCCCCGTTCTGACGACGCTTGGGCAAAGCAATCACCCCTACATGTCCGGGCCGTGGACGCCGCAGCACGAAGAGGTCAACGCCACCGACCTGACCGTGCTGGAAGGCGCCATCCCGACGGACATCGACGGCGTCTACATCCGCAACACCGAGAACCCCGTCCACCGTCCGCTAGGCCGCTATCACCCGTTCGACGGCGACGGCATGGTCCATATGATCAGCATCCGCGAGGGGCGCGCCGACTACCGCAACCGCTTCGTGCGCACGCGCGGCTTCCAGGCCGAGCAGGAGGCGGGCGGCTCGCTATGGGGCGGGCTCATGGATGGTCCGGGCGTCTCGACGCGGCCGGGCTTCGGCTGCCATGGCGGCATGAAGGACGCTTCGTCCACCGACGTCGTCGTGCACGGCGGCAAGATCGTCTCGACCTTCTACCAGTGCGGCGAGGCCTACTGGCTGGATCCGGAAACCCTGGAGCAGGGCGGGGTGGCCAGCTGGGGGCCGCTGGACGGCGTCTCGGCCCACCCCAAGATCGACGAGGCCACCGGCGAGCTATTGTTCTTCAACTACTCCAAGCACGCGCCGTACATGCACTACGGGGTCGTCGACCGGCACGGCAAGACGACGCACTACGTGCCGATCGGCCTGCCCGGGCCGCGCCTGCCGCACGACATGGTCTTCACGACCCACTACTCGATCCTCAACGACCTGCCAGTGTTCTGGGACCAGGAACTGCTGAAGCGCAACATCCACGCCACGCGGTTCCACCGGGACCTGCCGTCGCGGTTCGGGATCATCCCGCGCTACGGACGCTCCGACGAGATTCGCTGGTTCGAGGCCGCGCCGACTTACATCCTGCACTTCCTCAACGCCTACGAGGACGGCGACGAGATCGTCATGGACGGCTACTTCCAGGAGGATCCGACCCCGCCGCCGCTGGCCGACGCGCCCGAGGGCATGGGGCACCTGATGGCGTTCCTGGACGAGCAGTCGTTCCGGCCCAAGCTGCACCGCTGGCGCTTCAACCTGAAGACCGGCGAGACGACCGAGAAGCATCTGGACGAGCGGATTCTCGAGTTCGGCATGTTCAACCAGCGCTATGCCGGCAAGCCCTACCGCTACGCCTATTCGACGACGACGAAGCCCGGCTGGTTCCTGTTCACCGGCTTCGTCAAGCACGACCTGGAGACCGGCGAGTCCTGGAGCGTGACCCTGCCGGAGGGGCGCTACGCCAGCGAGTCGCCGTTCGTGCCGCGCATCGGGGCCGTGGACGAGGACGACGGCTATCTCGTCAGCTTCATCATCGACGAGAACAAGCAGACCTCCGAATGCGTGCTGATCGACTGCAAGCGCTTCGAGGACGGGCCGGTCGTGCGCATCGCCCTGCCGCACAAGCTGTCCAGCGGCACCCATAGCGTCTGGGCCGACCGGGCCTTCATCCGCGACGGCGTCAGCGCCGCCTGAGCGCGCCGAAATCCGGGAGTTTCAAATGGATATCAAGAACAGCGTCGCGCTGGTGACCGGCGGCAACCGGGGCATCGGCGAGGCCTTCGTGCGGGCCTTCGTCGCCGCGGGGGCGGCCAAGGTCTATGTCGGCGCGCGCGACGTCGCCAGCGCCCAGCATCTGGTCGACGAGGCCGGCGGCAAGGTCGTGGCGATCGCGCTGGACGTCACCAAGCCCGAGACGATCACGGCCGCGGCGGCGCAATGCCAGGACGTGACGATCCTGGTCAACAACGCCGGCCAGTTCGGCATGCAGACCCTGCTGAAGGCTCCCACCCTGGAGACCGCGCGCCTGGAGATGGAGGTCAACTATTTCGGCCCCCTGGGCATGAGCCGCGCCTTCGCGCCGATCCTGGCCAAGAGTCCAGAGAGCACGATTGTCAACGTGCTGTCGGCCGGTGGGCTCGTGGCCGTGCCGGGCATGGGCGGCTACAGCCCGTCCAAGTTCGCGGCGCGAGCGATGAGCACCTGCCTGCGCGCCGAGCTGGCGCCGCAGAACACCAATGTCGTCGCCCTGATCGTCGGCTCGGTCGACACGCGGATGGCCAGCCATGTCGAGGGCTTCAAGGAGACGCCGGCGACCATCGCCGAGGCCGGCCTGAAGGCCATCAAGCGCAAGGCCGACGAGGTCGACACCGACTTCATGGCCATCGACGTGCGCGCCAACCTGGCGCGCGATCCGAAGGGCTTCGAACTTCAAATGCGGCGCTCCCTGGCGGGCGAGCGCGTCACCACTGGCCGCTGAGGAGCGTTCATGTCCAAGCCCGACACCTCGAAAATGGACTATGTGGATTTCGCCAAGCGCTTCGTGGCCGCCATCCAGGACGGGGACGGTGAAGCCGTCCGGGCCTTCTACGCGCCAGACGCCAAGCTGTGGCACAACACCGACAATATCGAGCAGACCGTCGACCAGAACCTCAAGGTGTTGGCCTGGTTCGTGAAGACCCTGCCTGACCGCAACTACCGCGTGCTGCGCGTCGAGGCCCTGCCGGACGGCTTCGTGCAGCAGCACGTGCTGGAGGCCACCCTGCCCAATGGCGAGCGCTGGGCGATGGACGCCTGCGTGGTCGTCAAGGTCGAGAACGGGGTGATCACGCGGCTGGACGAGTATCTGGACTCGGCCAAGTCGGCGGCCCTGCGCCCGTTCGGTCGTTAAGACGAGATCCGCGGCTTTCCTACTCGGCCGCCAGACTGGGGCGGGTCCTTCGCGGGACCCGCCCTTTTTGTTCGCCAGCTAGTGGCGGCCCGCGTGGTCGAAGTCCTGCGTGACGCCCATGGCCTTCAGCAGGTGGGCGCGGTCGTAGTACTCGCGCCAGGTCTTGATCAGGTCGCCTTCGAATTCGAGGATCCCGACCACCGGGGCCGAGCCGAACTTGCCCCGGATCGTGAACTCGTCGCTGCGCTCCATGAACAGCAGGCCATCCACCACCCCGATGTGATGAATCTTCAGCTCGATCGCCTCGAGCCCTTCGCCCAGCGCCGAGACGCGAGCGTAGATCGCTTCGCGCCCGACGATGGGTTCGACCATCATCGAGTGCAGTACGCCGTCGGGCGTGAACATGTCGGCGATCGCGCGCCAGTCCATGCGCTTCCAGGCGTCGGCCATCTCCAGGCCGCGCGCGATCTTCTGTTCATGGGTCAGCATGGTTCTCTCCCTGAAATCGGCTCCAAGCTTGACCAGAGCCGACGTTGTTCTTTTAGCTTTTATAACCGTACTTAATGTCAGGCTCGCGCCTCTGTCGACCCATGGATACGGGCGAGCGGGGCGGTTTGCGCGCCTAAAATAGACGCTTGCGTTACGAGACTAAAAGGACAATTCTCGCGTCATGGGCCGGTTAAGAGCCCCTAAATCAGAGGGGAAGCGCTTCATAGGGGCTTTCACGAGTGTCGCCGCGCTGGCCGCCGCGATCCCGTGATCCAGTAAATGCCTTTCTGTTATGCAAGCGATTTGCCAGCAGGCCTCGGCCGTCGCGAGCACGACACGCCCCCGCAGCGCGCCACCCCCTCGAGCCGCAACCACCCGGGCTTGCCCGGTCATCAACACAAGGGACTCCAAGACCGATTGATCGGCGCAGGTCCCCGGGGAGGAATGACATGCATCTCAAGAGATCCGCTTCCATCATCGCGCTGATCGCGGGCGTCGGACTGGGCGCGCCCGCGCTCGCGGCTTCGGCCGACCAGACCGCGCCGCAGAACACCCTCGAGGAACTGATCGTCACCGCGCAAAAGCGCGAAGTGAACCTGCAGCAGGCCCCGCTTTCGATCTCGGCCGTCGGCGGCGAGACCCTGGCGCGCGACAAGATCATGAATTCCGAGGACCTGGGCCACGCCACCGTCGGCTTGTCCTTCACCCAGAACTCGCCCCAGGCGCTGGAACTGAACATCCGGGGCGTCGTCAACACGCGCCTGTCGGCCCCGACCGCCGACCAGTCGGTCTCGACCTTCGTCGACGACGTCTATGTCAGCCGCTCGGGCAATCTGAATACGTCCTTCTACGACATCGACCGGGTCGAGCTGATCCGCGGTCCGCAGGGCGTGGTGCTGGGCAAGAACGTCGCCGGCGGCGCGATCAGCGTCATCTCGGCGGCGCCACAGTTCGACTATAGCGGTCAGGTGGCCGTGACCTTCGGCAACTACAACCTGCAACAGACCACCGGCCACGTGACCGGTCCGATCACCAGCACCCTGGCGGGCCGCCTGTCGTTCCAGACGATCAACCACTCCGGCTACGCCAAGGACATTCTCCACGACGTCGATCTGGAGGACCTGGACTCCAAGCAGATCCGCGGCCAGCTGCTCTACAGGCCCGAAGGCAGCGACCTGCGCGTCCGTTTCATCGCCGACTACAACTGGGACACCAGCAACGGTCCCAACCGCGTGGGCATGGGCGAGACGACCTGCACCACGCCGGCCCAGTGCTTCGCGCCCTGGTACAAGGCCCGCCTGGCCATCGCCGCCCTGCGCGGCGGTCTCTCCATCCGCGAGAGCCTGCCGATGTGGCCGCAGTTCAAGGGCGACGCCGCTCCGACCCGCCAGCGCGTCCAGCACGAGTCGGCCAGCTTCATCCTGAAGATCGACAAGGACATCTTCCCGGATGTCGGCTTCACCTCGGTGACCGGCTATCGCGGCGGCCAGGCGTTCACGCTCTACGATCAGTCGGGCGTCGGTCCGACCAACGGCTATGGCGTCATCACCCCGCTGCTGTTCGCCGAGCCGGTGAACTTCGTCGAGGACATCGCCCAGTTCACCCAGGAAGTTCGTCTGACCTCGCACTATGACAACAGCCGTTTCGACTGGATCGTCGGCGGCTTCTATCTGCACAACAAGGTGCGTCAGACCAACCGCTTCTGGGGCGAGAGCACCGTCCTGGGCGCGCTGTCGGGTGAAAGCTATTGGGATGACCACGGCCTGAACCGCGACATCGCCGTCTTCGCCCAGCTCGGCTACAAGTTCACGGACACGGTGAAGCTGGAAGCCGGCGTCCGCTACACGCGCGACAAGAAGAGCGGCACGCAGGAGGGCAGGGCCATCGCCTTGGGCGACAAGCTGAACCCCAATGACAAGACCCCTCTGACCCCGCTGACCGACGCCAACGGCTTCTTGACGCCCTATGCCCAGAAGTGGTCGAAGGTCACCCCGCAGGCCACCCTGACCTGGACCCCGAACGACGACTTCATGGCCTATGCCACGGTCTCGGTGGGCTTCAAGGGCGGCGGCTTCCAGAACGACGCGCCCAACGCCTTCGCCGCGCAACAACCCTATCGGCCAGAGTCGGTCACCAACTACGAAGCCGGCTACAAGTGGGAGTTCATGGACCGCCGCGCGCGGTGGAACACCTCGGTGTTCTTCATGGACTACACCGATCTGCAGGTGCAGCGCACCGACGGCACCTGCCTGTGCAACGTGATTTCCAACGCCGGCGCCGCCGAGATCAAGGGCGTCGAGTCGGAGTTCCAGATCGCGCCGATGCGGGGCCTGCGCCTGGCGCTGGGTGGCTCGATCCTCGACGCCAAATATACTGACTTCGTCGATCCGGTGACCAAGATCTCGTACAACGACAACTTCATGCAGCGGACGCCGAAGTACCAGCTGTCGGCCAGCGCCGAATACACGACCGCGGCCTTCGGGCTGGAGGACGCGCTGCACTTCAAGCTGGCCTACAAGAAGCAGGGCAAGATGTTCTGGGCGCCCGACACGGTCCAGTACGAGAAGCCGTACGGTCTGCTGGACGGCCGCATCAGCCTGTCGCCGGCGGACAAGCCGTGGGCGGTTTCGGTCTGGGGGCGCAACCTGACGGACAAGGTCTACCGCACCAACATCATCGACATCCTGGGCGATGCGGTGTCGTCGTTTGGCGCCCCGCGCACCTTCGGCGTCGAGCTCTCCACCAAGTTCTAACTTCCTGTCCTGGCGCCGGCGGCCTTGGGGCTGTCCGGCGCCCTGTTTTCGAGGGGCCGATGGGCGCGTTGTACTCCCGTTTGACCGAAGTCATCTCCGCCTGGCAGGGCAAGGATGTCGACAAGGTGCTGAGCTACATGTCCGACGACATCGTCTGGCACTATGCCGCGCCGGCCTTGCCGCCGATCAGGGGCAAGGCGGCGGCGCGCAAGCTGCTGGTCAAGTTCCAGAGCGACATGCACGACATCCAGTGGCGGATCTTCAACCACGCCGAGACGGCCGACCGCCTGTTCCTGGAGGGCGTCGACGACTACCGCACGACCGACGGCCAGCGCATGGCCGTGCCCTATGCCGGCGTTCTCGATTTCCGCGACGGTCTGATCACCGGCTGGCGTGATTATGTCGATCTCGGCGTCATCGGCCAGCAGAAGGCCGGCGAGCCGTTCACCGCCCAAGTGGATGCTCTGATCGGTCGGGAGGCCGTCGGATGAGCGGCCTGGCGCGACGCGATCTCGTGGGCCTAGGCGCGGCCCTTGCCCTTCTTCCCATCACTTCAGCGGAGGGCGCTGGCATGGCCCGTCTCTACCCGGTTCTGGAAGCCATCATCGCCGCCTGGCGTCGTCAGGACGTCGAGGGCGTGCTCGTCCACGTCACCGACGACATCGTCTGGCGCAACTCGGGCGGCTTCGCCCCGGCGATCCGCGGCAAGGCGGCCATGCGCGAGGTGCTTGTGGCCATGGCGTCCAAGATCAAGACCAACCACTGGCGGATCTTCGACCACGCCGAGAACGACCATCGCCTGTTCATGGAAGGCGTCGACGAGTTCTGGTTCCACACCGGCGAGCACATCGCCATTCCCTATGCCGGCAGCCTGGAGTTCCGGGGCGACAAGGTGTGCGAGTGGCGTGAATATTTCGACGGTCGCCTCAGCCTGGCGATGAAGAACGGCGAGCCGCTCTCGGCCGAGGTCAAGGAAATGATCGGCCGTCCCGTCGCTCGCTAGGTAGGCGGCCGGACGGTCGTCAGGTCGGCCGGGCCCCCGCACTGATCGCAGATCATGCGCGGGTCGAGCACCGCGCCGCAGGTGCGGTGCCGCATGAGTTTCGGCGGTCCGGCCTCGGTCGCCAGCCAGCGGTCGCCCCAGCGGTTCAGCTCGATGATCAGCGGGTGCAGATCCTTGCCCTCGTCGGTCAGGCGGTACTCCCAGCGTTCGGGCCGGGTCTGATAGAGAACGCGTTGCAGGATGCCCAGCTCGACCAGCCGTCCCAGGCGGTCGGTCAGGATGTTGGGGGCGATGGCCAGCGCCTCCTGGAAATCACCGAACCGCCGCCGGCCGGCGAAGGCCGAGGCGATCACATGGCTGGTCCAGCGGTCGCCCAGCACCTGGAAGGCGCGGTCCAGCATCGGATTGCCCTTGTTCAGCCCCTCCGACGGGACGATCGACCGACGCTGCGCGCGCGGCGGGGCCGAGGGCTCGTATCCCGCGCCGGGGCCTGGCTCGACAATGACGTTGCGGACGGTCAGGGCCTCGCCGCAATGGCCGCAGGCCAGCACCGGCGTGAACTCCGCGCCGCAGCTGTGGCGCAGGCGGTGGCCCGGATTGGCCGGGTCATAGAACCAGCGCTTCTCCCAGCCGATGATCGCCAGGGCGACGCTATAAAGGTCGCGACCCATCTCGGTCAGCCGGTATTCGAACCAGTTCGGGCGCTCGGCATAGGGCGTGCGGACCATGACGCCGGCCGCCTGCAGGCGCTTGAGGCGATCGGTCAGCAGGCTGCGGGCCAGGCCGATGCGAGCCTGGAAATCGTCGAACCGCCGGACCCGCTGGAAGGCCAGATAGAGGATCATCAACGTCCAGCGATCCCCCACCACGTTCAGGGCCCGCGTGGCCGAATTGGCCTGCACCAACTGGTTCAGCGGGCGCGGGGAGATCGTTTCCGGCGGACTGTCTTCGGCCATGAGGTCCCGTATCTGGCGAGGGCGGCGGAAGGTCGATAGCCATCGCGCCGCCCTCTCTATCAAGCTCGCCGGCCGGCGCCCACTGTCGCGCGGGCGCGTTCGTAGTCGGCGGCCAGGGACTCGACAATCTGGGCCAGCGGCTCGATCGCCTTGACCTCGCCGACGCCGTGGCCGGCGGCCCAGACGTCGCGCCAGCGCTTGGCGGAGTCCTCGGGGCGACCCAGCTGGATCTCGGCGCGACCCGTCAGGGAGGCGGGGGCGTAGCCGGCCGCCAGCAGGCTCTGGCGCAGCCAGTTGGCCGGGATGCCGGTCAGGGCCGCGGAGGTGACGATGTCCTCGGCCCGCGACTCGATCAGCATCTGTTTGTATCCGGGCTGGGCCATGCTCTCGGCGCAGGCGATCAGGCGGGTGCCGAGATAGGCTAGGTCCGCGCCCAGCGCCTGGGCCGCCAGGATCGCGCGGCCGCTGCCGATGCCGCCGCCCAGGACGATGGTCCCGTCGAACATCTCGCGCACGGCCGGCGCGAAGGCGAAGCCGGAGATCGGGCCGGTATGGCCGCCGGCGCCCGAGGCCACCAGGATCAGGCCGTCGACGCCGGCCGCCGCCGCCTTCTCCGCATGGGTCAGCGAGTTGACGTCGGCGAAGACCAGGCCGCCATAGCCGTGGATCGCGTCGACCACGCCGGTGGGCGCGCCCAGGGCGGTGATGACGATCGGCGGCCTGTGCTTGAGCACCAGTTCCAGCTCCTCGTCCTTCCGGGCGTAGGAGCGGTGGACCATGATGTTGATCGCCCACGGCGGCGCGTCGGCCGGCAGCTCGCGGCCGATCAGGCTCATCCAGGCGTCGAGGTCGTCCAGAGTCCGGGCGTTGTTGGCGGGGAAGGAGCCGATGATCCCGGCCCGGCAGGCGGCCAGCACCATGTCGGTCCCCGAGACCAGAAACATCGGCGCGGCGATCGCCGGAACCTTCAGGCGATCGAGGAGGTGAGGGGGCAGCGCCATGCTCAGTCCGCCTTTACCGGCTTGGGCGGCCACGGGAAGAAGCCCGAGGTGCGACGCATATAGTCCTCGTAGTCGGGCTTGCGGCGGCGCATGCGACCTTCAACGGTCGGGACGCCGCTCCAACGGGTCAGGGTGAAGACCAGCCAGATCGGGCCGATGATCGAGACAAGGCCTAGCTGCGTCTCGGCCGCGACCAGGAACAGGCCCCACCAGACGCAGGCGTCGCCGAAATAGTTGGGGTGGCGGGTGTAGCGCCACAGGCCTTTGTCCATCACCTTGCCGGCGTTGCCGGGGATCTTCTTAAAGCGCACCAGCTGCCAGTCGGCCAGGCTCTCGAACAGCAGGCCGAATATCGCGAGGCCCGCGCCGACAAGGCCCAGGACGCCCAGTTGCGTTGGCGTGTCGGCGATCTGGCCCAGCTGGACGGGCAGACAGACCATCCACAGCAGCGGCATCTGCAGCATGAACACCATGCGGAAGGCGGCATGGGCGAAGCCCCAGCCGCGTTCCTCCTTGGCCTTGGCCAGCATTCGCACATAGCGGCCGTCGGGGCCGTGGTCGCGCCAGCGCCACAGCATGTAGCCGCCCAGGCGCAGGGCCCAGGCGACGCAGAGGCCGGTCATGACCATCCGCCGCTGCGTGCCGCCGCCGGTCTGCAGGTAGGTCGCGACCGCGACGACGCCCATGCCCAGGCCCCAAAGGCTGTCGACGGGCGTGACGTCGCGCATCGCCACGCAGATGGCCCAGGCGGTCACGAACACGGCCAGGATCACGCCGGCGTTCACCAGCGGAATGAGAATATAGTCAGGCATCGCCTTCCCCCGTTCGGCGCGCCGCGGCGCGCCCTTCGCATCTTTTTATGAAAGTGATTGGCGGCGCGAGCTTTGGTCCACGCGCCGCCGCCTTGTCAGGAAACGACCATCACCTCGGCGTCGGGGTCGTCCGCGAACAGGCGGTCGACCTCGGAGGCCCGACGGTCGATGACCGCCCGGCGGTTGATGGTGCCCTTGTCGGAGATCTCGTGGGCGTTGGGACTGGGCGGCTCGCGCAGCACCAGAGCCCGGCGCACGCGGGCCGCGCCTCCGGACTGGCTGCGGTTGAAGGCCGTCAGGCCTTCCTCCATAAGCGCGCGCGGCGCGTCGGGCTTGGCCCACAGCATTACCCCCAGATAGGGCCGGCCGTCGTCGCACAGGACCAGATCGGTGACATGCGGCGACAGCGCCTTGAGCAGGCCGTCGCGCAGGGCGCCGCCATAGACCCAGGTTCCGCTCGAGAGCTTGAACTCCTCGGCCGCGCGCCCTGCGAACACCAGGCCCTGGGCGGGATCGCTCGGATCGTGGAACAGCGCCAGGTCGCCGGTGCGGTAGAAGCCCTCCTCGTCGAAGGCCGCCGCCGTCTTCTCCGGTTCGTCCAGATAACCGGCCGTGACCTGCGGACCCTTGACCCGGACCTCGTAGCGGTCGCCGACGGGCTGCAGTTTCACCAGCGAGCCGGGCGCGGGCAGGCCCAGGCCCACCTTGTCGGTCTCGAAGTGGATGACCATGAAGGCCGAGACGGTCTCGGTCATGCCGTAGCCGCTGGTCATCATGATCCGATGACCGGTCTCGCGCACGGCCATGGCCTGGATGCGGTCATAGACCGTCTGGGACAGGCCGGCGCCGCCGTAGAGCATCAGGCGCATGTCCTTGAAGAAGGTCTTCCGCAGCACGGCGTCCTGTTCCAGGGCGTCGGCCAGCATGGCGTAGCCCAGGGGCACGTTGTTGAAGTAGCGGACCGACACGTCGCGCAGGTTCCGCACCGAGGCGTCGAACAGGCCCGGCACGGGCTTGCCCTCG
Source organism: Caulobacter sp. GW821-FHT05F04 (assembly GCF_059419665.1). Lineage (NCBI taxonomy): Bacteria > Pseudomonadati > Pseudomonadota > Alphaproteobacteria > Caulobacterales > Caulobacteraceae > Caulobacter > Caulobacter sp. GW821-FHT05F04. Next base: position 576,011 of record NZ_JBWKSF010000001.1, on the reverse strand, counting down.
TCGACATGCAGCGTCCCGCCTTCCAGCAGGGTGGCGCGCAGGACGAAGGCCCCGGCGGCGTGGTGCCAGGGCAGCCAGTCCAGCATGACATTGTCCCAGCCGGCCGCCTTGCCGATGGTCTGCATGCACTGGATGCTGTTGGCCGCCAGGTTCCGGAAGGTGATCGGCACCACCTTGGGCAGGCCGGTCGAGCCGGAGGTCAGCATCAGGGCGGCGCGGTCGTCGGGCTTCAGCGCCGCGATGCTGGCCGCCACCGCTGGCGTCGGCGCCGTGGCCAGCAGGTCGGCATAGGCGATCGAGGGCTTGGAGAGGTCGGCCGGGTTGGTGGTGACGATCACCGCCTTGCCCAGGTCCAGGTGCTCCAGCGCGGCGGCGCAGGCGCGGGTGTCCTCGGCGAAGATCACGGCCGGGCGGACCTTGGCGATGACGTGGGCCAGCCGGCCGAAGTCCCCGCCCAGGGCGGCGTAGGTGACGCTGACCGGGCAGACGGCCCGGCCCGAGGCCTGGGCGGCGAAGGTCATCACCGCGAAGGCGGCGGTGTTCGGGGCCAGGATCAGCACCGGCCCGGCGGGCGCGCCCAGCAGCCACTGCGTCGCCGCGTCCATGTCGCGCTTGAGGTCGGCATAGGAGACGTAGCGCCAGGCCTCGCCCTCGCGGAAGGCCAGGGCGGCCTTGTCGCCGCTGGTCGCCGCGCGCTCGGCGAAGGCGTCGGGCAGGTTGGCGTTGTAGGTCGCCAGCGGGACGCGCGATGCGATCAGGATCGCGCCGTCGTCGCGGTGCGTCACGTCCAGGCCGATCGGCATCAGCTCGGCGGGGCGGAACGGCGCCAGCGTCTTATCGAGCACGGCTTGGTCCATGGTCAGACTCCGACGACCAGGCTGACGGTCGTGGTGGTCGAGCCGCCGATGTTGAGGGTCTGGCAGGTCTTGGCGCCCTCGACCTGGTAGTCGCCGGCCTGGCCCGTGACCTGCTTGAAGGCGTCCAGGGCCATGCGCACGCCGGTGGCGCCGACGGGGTGACCCAGACCGATCAGCCCGCCCGAGGGGTTGATCGGCAGGCGGCCGCCGATCTCGATGTCGCCGGCCTCGATCGCCTTCCAGGCCTCGCCCGGCGCGGTCAGGCCCAGATGGTCGATGGCCATATATTCGGTGGTGGTGAAGCAGTCGTGGGTCTCGACCACGTCGATCTGGCCAAGGTCCGTTACGCCGGCGCGGCGGCGGGCGTCCTCAATGGCGCGACGCACCTGCGGGAACACGTACTCCTGATCGGCGCTGGCCCGGACCTTGGCGGAGTAGGAGATCGGCGCCGAGCGGTGACCCCAGCCCTTGATCCGGGGCAGGCTCTCCAGCGGGACGCCCCGCTTGGCCGCATAGTCGGCGGCGCGCTTTTCCGAGGCCAGGAAGATCACGGCCGAGCCGTCGGTGACCTGACCGCAGTCCTGCTTGCGCGTGCGGCCCTCGACCACCGGATTGGCTTCGTCGTCAGCCGTGAAGCTCTTGTCGTTGAAGGCCCACTGCCGGGTCTGGGCGTTGGGATTGCGCTTGGCGTTGGCGAAGTTGATCTCCGCGATCCGCATCAGGTGCTCGTACTTCAGGCCGTAGCGGCGCTCATATTCCTCGGCCAGATCCGAGAAGGCCCGGGGCCAGACATAGGTGGCGTCGCCGAACTCGTGACCGGTCCAGGCGGCCGCGCCCAGATACTCGGCCGCCGTCTGGCCGCCGACATTGCGCATCTGCTCCAGCCCGACCACGCAGGCCAGGTCGTAGCGGCCGGCCTCGATCTCGGCGGTGGCCGCCAGGATGGCGACGCTGCCCGAGGCGCAGGCGGCCTCGTGGCGCGCGGTCGGCAGGCCGTCGAAGTCGGGATGCACCAGGCCGAAGAAGCCGCCCAGCAGGCCCTGCCTGGCGAACAGCTCGCCGACGAAGTTGCCGACGTGTCCTGTCTCGATGTCCTTTGGATCCAGCCCGACGTTGTCGAGACCCTTGCCTACGACCTCGCTGAAGGCGTCGGCCAGATCCATGTCCCGCCGGGCCCAGTTGCTGGCGAAATCGGTCTGCCAGCCGCCAAGTATGTAGACCATGTTCGTCTCCTCGCCGGGGCGGCTCGCGGGCCGCCGATTGTTGTGGGTTCAGGCCGTCGGCCGCTCGTCCATGAAGGCGGCGAACGCCGCGTGGGCGTCGCCATAGGTTTCTCGCGGCTCGGCCGTGAGCGCGCGCGCCACCGCCGCGCCGATATCGTCGTCGAGCGCCACCGGCGGGCCTTCCACCGAATAGGCGGCGCGCAGGCGTCCGCCGCCGGAGACCAGGGTCTGGCCCGAGACGTCGCACGCCTCGCTGACCAGCCACGACACCAGCGGCGCCACGTCGGCGGGATCCATACGCCGCGCTAGGGCGCTGCTCAGGTGCGGCGTGGTCATGGCGGTGGCCGCGTAGGGGGCGATGGCGTTGATCCGCAGGCCGCGCGGACGGCCCTCGACCGCCAGGCCGCGCACCAGCCCGATCAGCGCCGCTTTCGACGACGCGTAGGCCGCCATGCCGTCGCCGCCGTACAGTCCAGCGGACGAGGCGCTCAGCACGATGCGGCCCGAGCCGGTCTCGGACAGCACCGACCACGCGGCTTGCACAAGGTTCAGCGCTCCCTGGAAGTTGATGTCGAAGATCGACTGGAAGGCTTCGGGGCTTTGGCGGTGCAGGCGGCAGGTCTGGGGCACGCCGGCGTTCGAGATGACGGCGTCGAGGCGACCGAAGGCATCCAGCGCCTTGTCGACCAGGGCTCGCCCGGTCTCGGGGTTCTCGGCCTCGCCAAAATCGGCGACCGCCCGGCCGCCGAGCGCCTGGATCTCGTCGACCACCTGCTGGGCGCTGGAAGGCTCGCTACGCACGGCCCAGCGGTTGTTGACCACGACCGCCGCGCCCTGGCGCGCCAGATCCAATGCATAGACGCGCCCGAGACCCTTGCCGGCCCCGGTGACGATGACGACGCGACCGGCGTGCGGACCGTCCTGATGGCTCATCGTTTCCTCCTTCGTTTCTCGTCGATCATTGCGCCGACGTGAGTCTCGTCTGGTCAGGCTCTTCGCGCCGAGGCTCCGTCGAACGGGGTGGCCAGGGGGCGGGTCATGACACCCGGCGGGGCCGCCACGACGTGGGGGATGGCGTTGATCACGCTGCCGGCGACGGCCCACTGCTCGGCCGAGGTCGGGGTCTGGTCGCCGGGGCGCTTGTCCAGGTCGAGGGTCATGCGCACGCTGGGCTGGCCGGTCAGGCGCACGCTCCACAGGGGAGGGGCCTCGGTCTCCAGATGCGCGGTCTCCATGAACCAGTGGATCGAGATGATCAGCTCGCGGCCGCCTTCAGCGCGGCCGATCCAGCGCCAGTTGACGTGGCCGATGGTTCCTTGCGCAATCGTACCCGCCGCGATCGAGAGGTCCTCGGAGGCGCCGAACACGCGGTGATCGGTGTCGATCCGCTCCAGCGTCAGGTTCAGCCGCTTGGCCAGGGCCGACAGCGCCTCGGCGTACATGCCATTCAGCGACGAGGCCGGACCCCAGTCGGGGTTGTTGGGATCGATCGTCGCCGGATCCAGACCGAAGCCCAGCACGCCGAAGGCATAGTCCGGACTGCGCACCGCGCGGCAGTCGACGCTCTCGATCACCTCGATCGTGTCCAGTTCGGAGCAGACGCCGCTGGCGACCGCCGCCAGCTGTTCGGCCGCGAAGCCGGGGTTCAGCCCGGCGCCCATCAGGGTCGAGCCGCCCTTGGCGCAGGCCGCTTCCAGGGCCGCGAGGCGTGCGTCGCCCCAGTGGCTGGGATCACTGTAGCCGTTGATGCTGATGACGTTCTTGCCGCTGGCCAGCAGGGCCAGGATCTCGGCGTCGTGCGAGCCGTAGGGCGGGGCCAGGCGGGCGGCGTGGATCACCACGTCGGCGTCCAGCGCCAGGATCTCATCGATGTCGCGGGTGGCCAGCACGCCCGTCGCGCCACGCCGGGCGATGTCGCCGGCGTCCCGGCCCGCCTTGGCCTCGCCATAGACATAGAGGCCCACGAGATCCGTCGACGGGTGGTCGATCACCGTCCGCAGGCAGCTCTTGCCCATGGCGCCCGTCGCCCACTGGATCACGCGATACGTCATGTCTCCTCCCTATCGAGGAGAACCCTAACCCGGTAAGTCTCGTTATGAAAGTATGAAATCCACGGTCGACGCGTCTTAGTGCGCCGGTTCTCGATTTGCGATTTCTGGCGCCCGCTGTTCGGCCTCGATGATCTCGAACGACACGTCGTGCGGCTCGACCGGCTGGCCGCAGCACGAGCAGGTCACGGCCGGCTCCAGCAGGTGCCCGCCGACCTTGTGGCGCAGGATCAGCGGCGGCCCCTCGGGCGAGACGTAATACTTGTCGCCCCACTGCAGCAGCATCAGCAGGACGGGGTAGTAGTCGAGGCCTTTCTCGGTCAGGCGGTATTCGAAGCGTTTGCCGGCCCGTTCGTGGGCGCGGATCACGCCCTGGGCGGTCAGCCAGGCCAGGCGCTCGGACAGGATGTTGGTCGCCATGGCGGTGTCGCGATGGATCTCGTCGAAGCGCCTTAGCCCCGTGAAGATCGAGCGCAGGACCAGGCTGGCCCAGCGGTCGCCGGTGATCTGGGCGACGTCGACCATCAGGCTGGACGACTCCTCGGCCGCGCCGCGCTGCTGGCGGCGGCGGCTGTAGAGCGGGACCATCCAGCCCACGCCGGGCCCCTCGGCCCAGTCGACCTCGCGCGGATTGATCTCGTCGCCGCACTTCAGGCAGGTCGGGACCGGCTCGAACAGGTGGCCGCAGGTGCGGTGGCGCAGGTTCAGCCGCAGCTTGGCGGGGTTGGTCGACCAGCGCCGCTCCCAGCGCAGCATCATCAGCGCCGGCCAGTAGAGGTCGAGGCCCTTGCGGGTCATCCGGTATTCGTAGCGCGGCGGATGGGTCGAATAGGCGCTCTTCTCCAGCACCTCGGCGGCCACCAGCTTCTTGAGGCGGTCGCTGAGCTTGGACTGCAGCAGGCCGGTGCGGTCGCGCAGGTCGTCGAAGCGTCGCGCGCCGATCCAGTTGGCCTCGAGGATCAGCAGCACCGCCGTGTCACCGACCACCTCCAACGCGCGCCAGATCGAGCAAGTCCTGATGAATTTCGGCGCGCCCATTACTCCGCGTCCTGACCGTGACTAATCGCTGATCAGCGTCGCGGAACAGGTGCGGTTATGCAAGTCTCCAATGGGCTTAAGTAGCCGCCACGCCCGCGAGATCGCGCCGGACCACCTTGCCCAAGGCGTTGCGGGGCAGGGCGTCGACGATGCGCAGCTTCTCCGGCAGCTTGAAGGTGGCCAGCTCGCGCGACCTCAGGTGCGCGGTGAGGTCCTCCAGCGTCAGCGTCTGGTCCGGCCGCAGGGCGACGACCGCGCAGACGCGTTCGCCCAGGCGCTCGTCCGGATAGGCCGCGCAGCAGGCCTCGCGGACGGCGGGGTGGCTCTCGATCAGCCCATCCAGTTCGGCCGGCGAGATATTCAGCCCGCCGCGGATGATGATCTCCTTGCTGCGCCCGACGAAGCGATAGAAGCGATCGTCCGTGTCGGGCGCGATCTCGAACAGGTCGCCCGTGCGGAAGAAGCCCTGTTCGTCGAAGGCGGCCTTGGTGAGGTCCGGCGCGTTCCAGTAGCCGTCGAAGGTCATGGCCCCGGAAATCCGCAACTCGCCCTCGCGGCCGGGCGCGACGATGTCCTCGCCGGTGGCCAGGTCGACCAGGCGGGTGCGGATCTTGCCCGGGAACTCGGCCGGCCAGTCGACGCCCGGCGCGCCGAAGCGGGGGAAGTACATGGCCCGCTGCTCGGGATCGGGAATGGCGGCGGCCGTCGAGAACAGGGACGCGCCCTCGTTCGAGCCGAAGACGTTCATGATCGTCACGCCGTACTGTTCCTGCCAGCGGCGCACCATCCATGGCGGCAGGGGCGCGGAACCCGAGCCCATGCAGCGCAGGTTGGAGAGGTCCAGGTTCGCCAGCAGCGCCTCGTTCTGCAGCAGCATGGTCAGCACCGCCGGCGGCGCGACGGTGTAGGCGATCTTCTCGTCCTGCATCTGTCGCAGGAACAGCGGCAGGTCGAAGGGGTGGTGCTGGACCAGGCGGCCCTGACACAGCAGCCAGGTCATCACCATGCCGCCGATCGCGGCGATGTTGATCAGCGGGAAGGGGTTGAGGATGGCGTCGCCGGTCCGCAGCCCGGCGGCCTCGACCAGCGCCTCGCCATTGACCACCCAGTGGTCGTGGTGGCGCGGCACGCCCTTGGGCATGGCCTCGGTGCCCGAGGTCCAGCAGATGGTCAGGGCCTCGGCCGCGTCGAGGTCGGCGGGCGAAGCGAAAGGCTCCGGAGAAGCCTTGGCGGAAAGGTCCGTCAGGCTGTGCGCGCCGCTGGTCGAGCCTTCCGACAGGGTGACGAGCTGGGCGGACGTCGCGCCTTCCGCCCGCAAGCCGGCGATCATCGCCCCGTGGTCGAAGCCGTGGAAGCGGTCGAGCGTGATCACGACCTTGGGGTCGATGCTGGGCAGGATCTGGCGCAGCTCGTGGGCGCGATAAGTCATGGCCAGCGGGCTGAGGATCGCGCCGATCCGCGCGCAGGCCAGGAAGCAGAGCACGCCCTCGACGATGTTGGGCAACTGGGTGGAGACGACGTCGCCACGCCCCACGCCCAGGTCGGCCAGTACGTGGCACAGCGTATCCACGCGGGCGTTGGCTTCCCGGAAGGTCAGGCTCTGCGCCGCCGAGTCCGTGAGCGCCATGCGGTTGGGGGCGTCGACCAGCGCGACCTCGTCGGGGCGGGCGCGGACGGCTTCGGAGAACAACTGGTCGATGGTGCGGCCGCGCCACCAGCCCAGGCGGCGATATTCCGCGACACGCTCGGGGGGGCTTGGACGCATGGCTTCCTCCTGACGCGACGGGTCTTTCAGCCCTGGAGCCGTCGCCGCCTCTCAGGTCACGTTCGTATTGTTATGCAAGTAAATTGCCTCGAGCCGACGATGTACGCAAGGCCCTCGCGGTGCGACGCAGGCCTTTTGATCCGAAGGGACGGAGAGCGTGGCCGTCGTGGAAGCGACCGGGTCGGCCGAACTTTCAAACGGCGCGGACAGGCGCGGTCGATCGTCGAACGATCAGGCTCAGACCCACGGACTTGGGCGGCATGGTCGCTCTACGCTCGTTGATCATCATCAGGAGGTGCTCGGTCGCGGTCTTGGCCATGTCACGCAGCGGACGGCGGATCGTCGTCAGGCTGGGCGAGATCATCGAGGCCAGGTCCGCGTCGTCGAAGCCCGCGACCGAGAGCTGGTCGGGCATCGATACGCCAGCCTCGCGCGCCGTCTTGACGACCGCCGCGGCCATGGTGTCGTTGCAGGCGAAGATCGCGGTGGGGGGGCGCTCCAGCGCGAGCAGCGACTCGGCGGCGGCCAGGCCGCTCTCGAAGCCGTAGTCGCCCGGACGCAGCTCCACCTCCAGCGGCAGGCCCGAGGCGGTCAGGGCCGCGAGGAAGCCGGCCTTGCGCTCCCGCGCCGAGCGGAAGTGCGGCGGGCCTTCGATCATGGCGATGCGCCGGTGGCCCAGGTCGAGAAGGTGGCGGGCCATTTCGCCGGTGGCCGCGCGCTCCTGGCTGATCAGCATGCTGGGATAGTGCGGCGTCTCGATCGAGGCGATGCCGACCGCGGGTACGCCGAGCGCCGACAGCCGTTCGGGAATGGCCGCGATCTCGGACGTGGGCGGCAGGACGATCAGGCCGTCGACCCGCGAGCTATGCACGAACCGCTCGATGTCCAGGGCCACGTCCGGGTCGCTGAAGCGCACCGGGTGGACGACCAGCTCATAGCCGTGCTGCGAGCAGACCTCGACGATGCCGCGCTGCAGGACGCCGATCACGTGGGCGTTGGGATCGTCCTGCACCACGGCGATCAGGTACGAGCGGCCCGAGGCCAGGGCGCGGGCCCGTGAGCTGGGGCTGTAGCCGAGATCCTTGATGATCGCCTGGACGGCCAGGCGGGTCTCGTCGCCGACCTTGGGCGAGTCGTTGAGCACGCGCGATACGGTCCGGATCGAGACGCCCGCCGCTCTGGCGACGTCGTCGATGGTCACAGCCATGCTCGCGGCCGGATCGATCCTCATCAGTTTCCCCCACGGCCTTTCGGCGCCGCGATTAAGGATCGCGAACTGCCATGGCCAGCGCTGGCACGATAGGGCGCCAACGCTGGCATTGTCGATGCTACCGGTAACAAAATGTCGTTGACACCATCGCGATCGGCTTGCTTGTCTCCCGCCAGACCCGAGGAACGGGCAGTGGGAGGGCGTGATGACGATGGATCGACGAGGGCTGATGCTGGGGGCCATGCTCGGCGGCGCCGCACTGGTTCCACCCCATGCCGCCCGCGCCGCGACGCCGGCCGGCCCCGCGCGAGGACCCGCGCCACACCTGTTCAGCGTCCGCGACTTCGGCGCCGTCGGCGACGGGGCGACGATCGATTCGCCGGCCATCAACAAGGCCATCGACCACGTGGCGTCGCTGGGCGGCGGCGTGGTGCATTTCCCGCCCGGGACCTACGCCTGCTACACCCTGCGCCTGAAGAGCAACATCACCCTGCACCTGGGCGAGGGCGCCGTGATCCTGGCCGCCGCGCCCAATGGCGTCGCGCCGAACGGCTATGACGACCCGGGTCCCGGGGCGGGCAACGCCTTCCAGGACTATGGCCACAGCCACTGGAACAACAGCCTGATCTTCGGCGAGGGGCTGCACGACGTGTCCATCGTCGGGACGGGCCTGATCTGGGGCAAGGGCCTGACCCGCGGCCACCGTTTCCCCGACGATCCGCCGGACATCTCCGGCCCCGGCGTTGGCGACAAGGCCATCGCCCTGAAGAACTGCCGCAACGTGCTGCTGCGCGACTTCAAGATCCTGCAGGGCGGTTGGTTCGCGCTGCTGGCCACCGGCGTCGACAACATGACGATCGACAATCTGATCGTCGACACCAACCGCGACGGCCTGGACATCGACTGCTGCCGCAATGTGCGCGTCACCAACTGCACGATCAATTCGCCGTGGGACGACGGCATCTGTCCCAAGAGCTCGTTCGCGCTGGGCTATGCCCGTCCCACCGAGAACCTGACGATCTCCGACTGCCTGCTGACCGGCAATTACGAGATGGGTTCGGTGATCGACGGGACCTGGAAGAAGATGCCGCCAGGCTTCCACGGCTATGGCCGCATCAAGCTGGGCACGGAGTCGAACGGCGGCTTCAAGAACGTCACCATCACCAACTGCGTGTTCGACCACTGCTACGGCATCGCGCTGGAGACGATGGACGGGGCGCTGACCGAAGACATCGCCATCAGCAACATCACCATGCGGGGCCTGGGCTTCCCGCCGCTGTTCCTGCGCTTGGGCAGCCGGATGCGCGGTCCGGCCGGCGTTCCGGTGGGCAAGTTGCGACGGATCACCATCCAGAACATCATCAGCCATGGCGCGACGCCGCAGCCGTCGATCATCGCCGGCGTGGCCGGTCACCCGGTCGAGGACGTCAAGATCAGCGACGTCTACTTCCACTCCATGGGCGGCGGTTCGGCCGAGCTGGCCAAGCGGCGGCCGCCCGAGGCCGACAAGGCCTATCCGGACCCGGACATGTTCGGCGACCTGCCGGCCAACGGCTTCTTCATCCGCCACGCCCGCAATATCGAGATGAGCAACGTCGAGATCGTCACCGAGGCGGCGGACGCGCGTCCGGCCTTCTGGCTGAACGATGTCGAGGAGATCGATCTCTTCCGGCTGCGCCTGCCCAAGGGGCCAAGCTTCCTGCTCGACCAGGTGACCGGCTTCCGGTCGTTCGGCAGTCGCTGGCTGCCCGATCGCCGGATCGACGAGACCACCACCCAATCGTTCTAGCGGGATGCTTGTGATGCGCGTGAAACGGCTGGGACTATTGGCGGCGACGGCTCTGGTTCTTGCCGGGCCGGCGCTCGCCGCGCCGAAGCCATCGGCGGCGGCGGTCTATCGCAACCCGATCCTGCCGGCCGACTATTCGGACCCCGACGTCATTCGCGTCGGCGACACCTACTACCTGGTGGCGTCCAGCTTCCACTTCTCGCCGGGTGTGCCGATCCTGACGTCCAAGGACCTGGTCCACTGGACGATCGCCGGCCACGTCCTGCCCAAGCTGCCGTTCGCGCCGGAATACGATCTGCCGGGACCCGTGCCGACCAACGACGCCGGCGCGCGGATGCCGCGCGACCTGCGCACCTCTGGCCAGCGCTATGCCGGCGGGGTCTGGGCGCCGTCGATTCGCCACCACGACGGCAAGTTCTACGTCTATTTCGCCACCCCCTATGAGGGGATCTTCATGTCGACCGCGGCCAAGGTCGATGGGCCGTGGACCCCGCCGGTGGCGGTGGTGGCTGGGCCGGGCCTCGAGGATCCGTGCCCCTTCTGGGACGACGACGGTCAGGCCTATCTCGTCCACGGCAAGGTCGGCGCGGGGCCCCTGGTGCTGCATCGCATGGCCCCGGACGGCCAGTCGGTGCTCGACGAGGGCAAGGTCATCGTCGAGGACGCCAAGGCCCTGCCGGTGCTGGAGGGGCCGAAGCTCTACAAGCGCAACGGCTGGTACTACATCTTCGCGCCGATCGGCGGGGTCGAGACCGGGCCGCAGGCCGTGATGCGGTCCAGGTCGATCTGGGGGCCTTACGAGCACCGCGAAGTGCTGGTTCCGGGCAAAAGCGGCCTGAAGGGCCCGCACCAGGGCGGGTGGGTCGAGACGCCCTCCGGCCAGGGCTGGTTCATCCACTTCAACAGCGCCGGCGCCTATGGCCGCATCGTCCACCTGCAGCCGGTGGTCTGGAAGGACGACTGGCCGTTCATCGGCGAGCCGATCCCCGGCGCGGGCCCGGATGCGCCGGGCGGCCAACCGGTCGCCCAGCACGTCATGCCCGACGTCGGCAAACGCTTCCCGGCGGTCTCGCCGCGGACCTCCGACGGCTTCTCGACCGCCAGGCTGGGACCGCAGTGGGAGTGGAACCACAATCCCGACGACCAACGCTGGAGCCTGACGGCGCGGCCCGGCTTCCTGCGCCTGACGGGCGGGCCGGCGGTCAATCTGGTCAGCGCCCGCAACACCCTGACCCAGTCACTGCAGGGCCGTTCGGCGATCATCACCGCGCGCCTCGACGCCAGGGGCCTGGTCGAGGGGCAGCGGGCGGGCCTGGCCATGTTCGGCGCGGGGATCGGCGCCATCGGCGTGATCCGCAAGGACGGCCAGAACCGCGTCGTCTTCTCGCTGCGGGGCGTCGACACCCTGGGACCGGCGCTGCCGGCCGGCGTGGTCGACCTGCGGGTGGCCGTGGCGGACCAGGCCGCGAACTACAGCTATAGCCGCGACGGCGGCCGCACCTTCGTCGACATGGGCGGCGGGATCCTGCCGCGCTTCAGCTGGTGGAAGGGCGCGCGGCCAGCGCTGTTCAGCTATGGCGATCCGGCCCAGGTAGAGCCGGGCGTGGCCGATTTCGACTGGGTCGACGTCAGGTCGGTGGCGCGCTGAGCAGGGCGGGGGAGGGAACGCGCCGGCCGTTGACCGTGACGCGTTCCAGTCTCAGCCCGTGGGTGTGCGTCACCACGCTGGGCTTGGTCACTCCGTCGAAGCGGCAGTCGCTGAGCACGATGTCGCCCAGCGGCGCGCCGGGCAGGCCTTGCAGGTCGAGCACCTGGGCGGCGGCGCTGGCCCGCATCCGCTCGATCCGGACCCTGTGCAGCACCGGCGTGAAGCCGCCGCGCGCGCCTTCCTCATAGTTGAAGTCGCAGATGATCGCCGCCCGGGCCACGCGGCCGACGGTGATGTCGCGGGCGTAGATGTCCTGGATGACCCCGCCGCGCATGGCGTTGTTCTTGAAGCGCAGGGCGTACCACAGGCCCTCGCTGTCCATGTGGCAGCGCTGGACGAAGATGTTCTCGACCCCGCCGGACACCTCGCTGCCGATCACCACCCCGCCGTGACCATCCTTCATCACGCAGTCCTGGATCAGGATGTTGCGGGTCGGCTTGGCCAGGCGACGGCCGTCGGCGTTGCGGCCCGACTTGATGGCGATGCAGTCGTCGCCGCAGTCGAAGGTGCTGCGCTCGATCACCATGCCGTCAACGGACTCCGGGTCGCAGCCGTCGGTGTTGGGGCCATGGCCGATCACCGTGACGTCGCGGACGGTCACGTTGCGGCACAGCACCGGATGCAGCGTCCAGCACGGCGCATCGCGCAGGGTCACGCCCTCGACCAGCACGTTCGCGCAGTTCTGGAACTGCACCATCATCGGCCGCAGGTACGAGCCCTCGCCGAAGACGCGCTCGGCCACCGGCACGCCGCGCTCGGCCATGTCGAAGAGGGCTTCGCGGGCCTTGCGCTGGTTGGGCATGCCTGCGCGCCAGCCGAACTGCGGACCACTGCTCCACGACCACCAGGCCGGCCCCTGGCCGTCCAGCACGCCGCGCCCGGTGATCGCCACGTCGTGCTCGCCGTCGGCGAAGACCAGCGGCGAATAGTTCATCAGCTCTACCCCCTCCCAGCGCGTGGCGACGATCGGATAGCGGGCCGGATCGGTGCTGAAGACCAGGGTGGCGCCCTTGGCGAGATGCAGCTCGACGCGACTGCGCAGGCGGATGGCGCCGGTCGGCCAGCGGCCCGCCGGCACGAGCACCCGCCCGCCGCCGGCCGCCGCGCAGGCCGCGATGGCCTTGGCGATCGCCGCGCTGGTCGCCTCGACATCGTCCTCGATCGCGCCGGCCGCCACGATGTTCCAGACTCGCGAGGGGAATACCGGTAAGTGGACGGATCGCTGGATGGCGCGGGCCTTGGCCCAGTCGTCGGCCGCTTCGGCGAGGCCGGGCGCGGCCAGGGCCGCCATCAGCACAGCGCGTCGGGATAGATCCAGAACCGTCAAAGCCGCCTCCTAAGCCACCATGCGGACGCTTCAGCGCCTCGCCGTTTCGACTATCGCAGTCGTATCATTTTGTGGACAGCTATTGCACATATCGGAATTTCTCTTTAGCGTCATGAAAACGGCCGCAGATGATAGCGGTACCTTCGGGAGGGGACGATGAGCGCCAACCACAAACAACGTCTATTCATGGGCTGCGAAACCGCGCTGGCGCTGGCCGCCGCCCTTTTTGTGCCAGCGCTGGCAATCGCGCAGACGCAGACGCAGACGCAGACGCCGGCTCCGGCCGAAGACCAAACCGTCACCGAAGTGGTCGTCACGGGCTCGCGCCTGTCGGCGCGCGGGTTCAAGGCCCCGACCCCGGTCACGGTGATCGGTTCGGAGGAGATCGGCCTGTCGGGCACGCAGAACGTCGAGACGCTGCTGAACGACACGCCGCAGTTCCTGGGCTCGCAAAACAACGGCCCGACGGCCAACACCGTGCCGGGCGGCACGGCGACGCTGAACCTTCGCGGCTTCGGCGCGCAGCGGAACCTCGTGCTGGTCAACGGCCGCCGCTTCACGATCACCGGGCCTGACCAGACCACCGACATCAACACGATCCCGGCCGCGCTGATCAAGCGCGTCGAGACGGTCACCGGCGGCTCCTCGGCCGTCTACGGTTCGGACGCCATCACCGGCGTCGTCAACTTCATCATGAAGGACGACTTCCAGGGCGTGGAGCTGACCGCCGAGGCCCGCCAGGACACCCACACCAAGACCAAGACCTACACGGCGGACCTGACGTTCGGCACGAATTTCGCCGACGATCGCGGCAATGTCGTCGTGGCGCTGAACTACCTGGACCGTGGGGGCTACTCGCGCGCCGACCGCGGCGGCTGGGCCATGCCCACCATGGCCGACGGCTGCGTCACCGCCGCCAGCTACAGCGACACGCGGCCTGGGACGCCCATGGCCGTTCCGTCCGGTCAGACCTGTCTGACGGCCGGCGGCCGCCCGGGCCTGATCTTCGGCGGCAGCGGCACCATTCCGAACGGTCGCTTCGTCACGGTCGGCTCGCCTTCGAGCTCTTCGCTGACCGCCGCCCTGGCGGCCGCGGGCCTGAGCGGCCTGGGATCGCGCGGCTTCACCTTCGACAACGCCGGCAAGGTGGCCCGACCGGCGACGACGCCGGGCGATGACTACGATCTGGCCCCGGCCAACTACATCGTCATCCCGCAGCGCCGCTGGCTGGCCAACATGTCCGGCCACTACGAGTTCAACGCGCACGTGACCGGCTACGCCGAGGCCAACTACAGCAACAACCGCGTCTCGATGCAGCTGGCGCCCAGCGGCTTCGGCGGCAATTTCCTGCTGAACGTCAACAACCCCTATCTGACGCCGCAGCTTCAGGACGTTCTGCGCCAGCTCGACCAGCTTGAGGTCGGCACGGTTCGGGCGACCAACGGCACGTCGTCCCTGACCACGACGGCGGGCGATGGCCTGGCGATCCTGAACATCAACCGGCGCGTCCCGGAGATCGGCAACCGCACCAATACCTCCGACCGCTCGGCCTTCCGGTCGGCGATCGGCCTGCGCGGCGACCTCGGCAGCGTCTCCGACAGCTATTTGAGAAACCTGAAGTACGACGCCTACTACACCTACACGCGCACCACCGACACCAGCACCTCCGGCGGGGCCATCTCGCTGAGCAAGGTCCAGGCCGGCCTGCTGTCGGTCAACGGCGCCGCGCCGCTGCTCAACATCTTCGGCGCCAACCTGTCGCCGCAGGGCATTAGCTCGATCGCGGTGGCGTCGACCAACTACACCGAATCCTCGCAGCAGGTCCTGGCCGCCAGCCTGGCCGGCGAGCTGTTCGACACCTGGGCCGGTCCGATCGACTTCAGCACCGGCGCCGAATACCGCAAGGCCTCGGCGCGGTTCGTGCCCGACAGCTTCCTGGCCTCCGGCGACGTCTCCGGCTTCAACGCCGCGCAGCCGACCCAAGGCTCGGAGTCGGTGAAGGAAGTCTATGGCGAAGTCCGCGTGCCGCTGCTGAAGGATTCGCCGCTGGGCGAACGCGCCAGCGTCAACGGCGCCTTCCGCTATTCCGACTACGACCTGGCCGGCGTCGGCGGCGTCTGGACCTATTCGGTGGGCGGCGAGTACGCGCCGATCTCCGACGTCACCCTCCGCGGCCAGTTCCAGCACGCCATCCGCGCGCCGAACGTGGGCGAGCTGTTCGGCGGCAACACCACCAGCGGCCCCTCGGCGGTCGACCCCTGCTCGAGCCGTCAGCCGACGGCCCAGCAGACCGCCGCGGTGCGCGCCATCTGCGTCGCCACCGGCGTGCCGGCCGCCTCGGTCTTCAGCCTGGCGGTGCAGCCCAACACCTTCATCAGCCAGGTCTCGGGCGGCAATCCCAATGTCGGTCCTGAAAAGTCGGACACCACGACCTTCGGCGTGGTGCTGCAGCCGCGCTTCGCGCCCGGCCTGGCGCTCAGCGTCGACTACTTCAAGATCAACCTGGACGGCGCCATCGCGCCCCTGGGCGGCGGCATCGCGAACACGCTGAGCCTTTGCTACAACACGATCCAGGACGCCAGCAGCGCGTTCTGCAAGGCGATCACCCGCGATCCCCTGACCGGCCAGATCGCCGCGCCGGGCTACGTCACCACCACCAACGGCAACACCGGCGGGCTGAAGACCTCGGGCGTCGACATCAACGCCAACTACCGCTTCAACCTGGCCTGGGGCCCGTTCGGCGACAGCCGGTTCGATATTGGCACCAACCTGACCTACACCGACGAGTTCACCGCCACGCCGGTCCAGGCGCTGCCGGCGACCAAGAACTACTGCGTCGGTTCGTTCGGTCCGACCTGCGGCCAACCGATCCCCCGCTGGAAGGGCGCCTCGCGCATCAGCTGGCGTTCGGGCCCGGCGACGCTCAGCCTGCGCCACCGCTATATCGGCGAGGTGACGGTCGACACCTACCTGCTGCCCAAGCGCCTCGGCGCGGCGTTCCCAGACAAGGCGACGCTGACCACCCCGGTGATCAAGGCGCAGAGCTACTTCGACCTGACCGGCGCCTATGACGTGACCAAGGACCTCTCGGTGACCGCGGGCGTCCGCAACCTGTTCGACAAGAACCCGCCGATCGTCGGCTCGTCGGCCCCCTCCAACAACACGTTCTCGGCGACCTATGATGTCGAGGGCCGGGTGGTCTACGCCAGCGTGACCGCGCGGTTCTAGTCGGACTTAAGGCTTGGCGGCGGGTCCTTACCCCTGTCGCCAGGCTCGAACTGCCTCCCCCTAGCGGCCGGCGCGAGAGAGCGCCGGCCGCTTTTTTATGGGATGGCCGCGTGGTCGATGCTGAAGGTCCGCGCCATGCGCCATTGGCCGTCGGCCCCCAGCTTCCACAGGATCGAGAACCGCGCCTTGCCGGCCAGCCGCTCGGGGCCATCGCCCTTGCGCTCGTAGAAGACGTGCGCGCCTTCCTCGACCGCCCCGAAGCCAGGAATGGCGTAGACCTTCATCGTTCCGGCCACCAGTTCGCGGCGCGATCGCCAGGCGTCCGGGGCGCGCTTGGCCGCGCAGCTCTTGGCGTAGTCGGCGATGAAGGCGTCGTGGGCCATCAGCCCGCCCTTGTCGTGGTAGAATTCCATGTCGTCCGTGACCAAGGCCGTCAGGGCGGCCGGATCGCACCCGGCGAACATCACGTCGAACAGGGCGGTGTCCCGCGCCGCGATCGCCTGGGTCAGGGCCGGCTGAGCGGGGACCTCGACGGCGGGCGACAGGGCCAGGGCGGCGAGCAGGGCAAGCAGCGGCATCGGCGGCTCCGATAGGGACGTGTCCGCCAGCTAAACCGGATGCTCGGATCTAGGCTAGCGTCTGTTGGAAACGCCGCGCGAGCTCCGGGCCGTCGGCGTCCAGGCAGACCTGGCGGCTCGGGCCTCGCTCGGACCAGACCGTCTGGCCCAGACGTTCGCCGTCCAGGATCACCGAGACCGGCGCCGAACGGACGTTGAACAGTTCAGGGTCGGTCAGGCGGACCAGGGCCGCGACGTCGTGCAGCACGCAGCCGCCCAGACCTTCGTGGCGGGCGTAGGCGGCCGCGTAGCCTCGGGTGAGGTCGTGGACGAAGCGGCCGGTTTCGCCGGTCTGGGCCAAGTCCCGGGCGGCGGCGTCGGTCAGCACGCAGGGTAGGGTCGCATCCAGCGGAACCAGGGTGACGGGCCACGGCGCGGCCAGCACCTCGGCGGCGGCCTCCGGGTCGTTGTGGATATTGGCCTCGGCGAACGGGGTGACGTTGCCCCGCGCGAAGGCGCCGCCCATGATCACGACCTCGGCGACCAGGCCGGCGATCTCGGGGGCCACGCTCAGGGCCAGCGCCAGGTTGGTCAGCGGACCTATGGCGACGATCGTCACCTGGCCGGGAAGGGCGCGGACGAGGTCGACGATCTTCTGATGCGCCGCGCCTGGATCGGCTGGCGGCGGGACGGGGCCGGACAGGTCGATGTCGCCAAGGCCGTTCTCGCCGTGGACATGGATGGGAGAGGGGCCGCGAGGCCGGTTCAAGGGCTTTGACGCGCCCTTATGGACGGGCGCGTCAAGGCCCAGGCGCTGGCGCAGCCACAAGGCGTTGCGGGTCGTGGTCTCGACGTCGGCGTTACCGAATACCGTGGTGATGGCCAGCAGCCGCAGATCCCGTCTGGCGCGCAGATAGAGCAGGGCCAGGGCGTCGTCGACTCCTGGATCGGTGTCGAGGATCACCAGCCTTGGCGCGGTGGTCATCCGTAGACCGCGCGGCAGACGGCTTCGCACTTGGCCAGGTCGAAAGCCCCGTCGGTGCGCACGCCGGACTCCATGTCGATCCAGTAGAGGGAGCCCTCGGGCGCGGCGATGCGAGCCAGGATCTCGGTCACGGTGTCGGGACCTATGCCGCCGGAATAGCCGCAGAACGGCCCCTCGGCCGGCGGCGGCGCGGGCCAGCGGTCGGGTCTTGCGCCCGTGCCGAACGAGACGTCGTACAGCCAGTCGACGCCGGGCTGGTTCAGCGGGAAGGCGGCCGAGCATTGCAGCACGGTCCGAACGCCCAGGCGGCGGCCATAGTCGCGGGCGGCGGCGACCTGGGTCGGGGTGCTGCCCTTGAAGCTGTGATTGACCTGCACGCGTTGGACGCCCGCTGGCGGCGGGGGCGCGCGCAGCGGATCCGCCACGATCGCCCTGGCCGCCTCGCCACAGACATGGGCCGCCCAGCGCAGGTCGCGCGCGGCCAGCAGGGCGTCGCGGATCGCGGCGGGCGGGAACAGGGCGGCATCCTCCTGGGCCGGATCGACCAGCACGCCCCACTCGATCGGATAGCGGGCCGACAGCGTCTTGAGGCCCGGCAGCAGCTCGAGGCGGTCGACGCCGGTGAACGCGATGAAACTGGGCGGCTGCATGGAGGGATCCGAAGGTCAGAATGTCCTTGCAAACTATCTAGTGAAACGTTTCAGTCAAGCCGCTGAAACGAAGGGGACGAGATGGTGCGGGTGGCGGTCGCGGGGTTCGCGACGATCGACTACGTGGTCCGGGTCGAGGGCGACTTCACCGGCCGGGGCACGCGGCTGATGCGCGAAGCCGCGTGGCCGCGCGCGGGCGGGGCGGCGCTATATGCTAGCGCGGCGCTGATCAAGGCGGGCGTGGCCGCCGCGCCCCTGACCTGGATCGGCGACGACGCCGACGGTGACGCCTATCGCGCGGCCTGCGGGTCGCCGGACGGTGTCGCGGTCATGCCGGGCGCGCCGTCGACGCGGTGCCTGCTGATCTACAACGCCGATGGAAGCTATGGCTGCCTGCTGCGGCCGGGACCCGCCGCGCTCACCGAGGGCCAGCTGCGCCTGGCCGCCCAGGCCGAATGGTTGGTGGTCGCCGCCGGGCCGCCAACGATCACCGCGCGCCTGCTCGAGATCGAAGGCCCGCGCCTGGCCTGGATCGCCAAGGACGACCCGGCCTGTTTTCCGCCCGAGCTCGTGGCGCGGCTCACGGCGCGGGCCGATGTCGTGTTCTGCAACGCCGACGAACGCGCCTGGCTGGAGGCTGGCCGGACCGGTCCCGCGCCGGCCGGCCAGATCCTGTTCGAGACACGCGGCGCGGACGGCGTCCGCGTCGAGGCCGGCGAGGTCTTCGACCTGCCGGTCGCGCCGCTGTCCGTCGACGACGCGACAGGCGCCGGAGACACCTTCGCCGGCGCGGCGCTGGCGGCGCTGATCACCGGAGGCTCGCCGCGCGCGGCGGCGCGGGCGGGGATCGCGGCGGCGGGGGCGTTGCTGGCCGCGAGGCCATGACCGAACGCAAATGCAAGGTCGGTCTTCGGCCCTAGTCGGACGATGTCCGGGCGGGTTGCCGCGAGGGATGTACGTTAACTTCAGCGACGAGCTCTCGGATCGCGGCCAGGACGGGCTCGGGCTGGTTGGCCTGCATGTAGTGGTTGGAGTTCGGCACGGTGATGTTCCGGCCACGGCTGGATCGGGCCGCCAGCGCCGCGTGCCCGTGCTTCAGGACAGCCTCGACGGACTGATTGAAGACGTCCGACGCGCCTGGCGTGGGTGGGAACGCGGTCCGCGTGAGGACGATCAGCGGCAAGGCGCCCCAGTCCTTTTGCGGCCCCTTGTCCTCGTCGATATGACCATCTTCCGAGGCGATCGTCTCCCACCGCTCTGGACGCTGGTAGACGGGCAGCATCCGCGCGGCCTCATCGCGCGTGTAATACGGCAGCTTCGCCGCGAAGCAGCCTTGCGGGGCCTCCAGTGTCATTTCGTGACTGCGCGCCCTGGCGGCGCAGTTCGACCACTTCGCATAGGCCTTGGTCCGCAAACTGTCGAAGAGCGCTTGGTCAGTGGCGGACAGGTTCAGGTCGTCCTGGCCATAGAACCCTGGATCGACCAGCACCATGCCAGCGACGTCGGCCGGGAATCGCTCGTAGTAGTAAGGCGCGTAGCGCCCGCCGATCGAATGTCCGATCAGCACCACCGGCTTGCGCTCTCCGGCCTTGCGCAGCAGGGCGTGCAGATCGTCGGTGACGTTTCGT
This sequence comes from Caulobacter sp. GW821-FHT05F04, assembly GCF_059419665.1. Lineage (NCBI taxonomy): Bacteria > Pseudomonadati > Pseudomonadota > Alphaproteobacteria > Caulobacterales > Caulobacteraceae > Caulobacter > Caulobacter sp. GW821-FHT05F04. The sequence continues at coordinate 555,998 of NZ_JBWKSF010000001.1, read as the reverse complement.
GGCGTGCGAGGCTGGTCCGAGGCCGGGCTCTGGCCATAGCCCGCGCGGTCGTAGAAGCAGGTCCGGTTGGTCTTGCTGAGCTCGGCCTGGATGTACTGCCAGTCGAGGATCGTCCCACCGAGGGCTTGCTCGAAGACCAGGGTCGGCGCGCCCTTGCCGATGCAGACCATGTTCAGTCGCCGACCGCCGCCAATGTCGATAAGGCGCCGTTCCAGCATTTCAGGACTGCCGGCCGTCATCTTCGGAGGCGTTTCCTGGCTCAACGCCAAGGACGGTGAGAGGCATGCGAGCGCTAGTAGGCAAAGATGAAGATGGCGCACGACGTGCCTCCGGATCAACCTCTGGTGAAGCTTTGCGGAGCATGCGGCAATTCGATGGCGCCTTCGGGCGACGTCCGCTTCCCACTGATTGTGTAGAAAAGTCGACCTGACGATTTCACAGCCGTATTTTCAGCACGAATATTGCCGGTCGATCCAGTTTGTAGAACCGTTGAATCTGCGACATCAACGTTTGCGCACAGTATGCCTTGCTCGGCGACCCGACGGTGTTTGATCCAAACCCCGTCGTTGGATCCGTGGCGCAAGCGCCGCCGCCGTCAGCCGCCGATCATTCCCATGATCGTCGCCGTGAGGCACGTGGTCAGGAACGCCGCCGCCAGGGCCTTGAAGCCCAGCTCGACGACCTCGCCGACCTTCTCGGGAGCCATGGAGGACAGGCTGCCGATCAGGATCGCCACGCTGCCGACATTGCCGAAGCTGCCCAGGGCGTAGGTCAGGATCAGCAGGCTCTTTTCGCTGAGCGCGCCGGGCGGCAGGGCCATCATGTCGCTGTAGGCCACCACTTCATTGGCGGCGACCTTGGTTCCCAGGATCGCGCCGACGGCCTGCAGGTCGGGCAGCGGCGCGCCGGTCAGCCAGACGATCGGGGTCAGCAACCAGCCCAGGATTCCGCCGAGCGTCAGGGGGGCTCCGGCGTGAGGAATAGCCGCGAGGCCCATGTTGATCAGGGCGATCAGGCCGACGAAGACGATCAGCAGGCCGGCGATGTTCAGCACCATCTTCACCGCGTCCAGCGTGCCGAAGGTCAGGGCTTCGAGGCTGCTGCGATAGGGGCTGGTCAGGACGATCGGTTCGCTCGCCGAGCTGGCTTCGCCGGGGATGATCAATCTCGCCATGCCGATCGCCATCGGGGTGCTGATCAGCGAGGCGATCAAGAGGTGGCTGAAGGCGTTGGGCACCTTGGCCGCGATCAGCGAGCCCAGCACGATCATCATCGAGCCGCCGATCACCGACAGGCCGTCGACCATGATGATGAACAGCTCGGCGCGGGTGAGGCGCGGCAGGAACGGCTTCACCAGCAGCGGCGCCTCGACCATGCCGAGGAACACGCAGGCCGAGGTCGAGACCCCGACCGGGCCGCTGACCCCGAACAGCTTGCCGAACGCCCAGGCCGCCGCGCGGACGATGACGATCAGCACCTTCCAGTGCCACAGCAGCGCCGACAGGGCCCCGACCAGCAGGATGGCCGGCAGAGCCTGGAAGGCGAAGATGAAGGCGGCGCTGGGGTCGGCCATGCTGAACGGCGCGCGGCCGCCGCCCAGATAGCCGAACATGAAGCTGGATCCCGCCCGTGAGGCCGCCTGCAGGGCGTCGACCGCGTGGGTGGCGGCGGCGAAGCCGGCGGTGATGGCCGGGACCTTGGTCAGCAACAGGGCCAGGGTGATCTGGCAGGCCAGGCCCACCAGCACCGGCCGCCAGGGCAGGGCGCGCTTGTTCTCCGACAGCAGCCAGCCGAGCCCCAGGAACGCCACGACGCCCAGCAGCGCCCGCGCGGTTTCGTTGTCCGGCATGTCCCCTCCGACGGCGATAGGGTGACTCTATAGAGTGAAACGTTTCAAGGAAATAGCGTCGGATCGACACTATCCGCGACCGAGCGGTTTCGGCGCGTTATCCTCCCGAGTCTGCAAATATGCCCGGAAATTCTCAGCAATTGCAAAGTGAGTGATCAAATCTGGCGCGCGTCGAATGCCCAGCCCCTGTGATGAAATTGTCATTGAACTTGGATATGAAACGTTTCACTAAATCGTATCGACGCCGCCGAGGGCGGGTCGCCTGAAGGGGCTTTGAACATGAAGACGTCCATCTGGCTGGCTTCGACCGCGCTGTGCCTGGTCATGGCCGCGCCCGCCATGGCTCAGCAGACCGCTCCGGCGCCTGAGACCGTCGACGAGGTGGTGGTCACCGCCGAGCGCTTCGGCTCGGGCCTGGCCCGCGCCACGTTCACGATCGGCGCCGAGGATATCCAGGAGCGTCCGCTGGGCGCGGAGATCACCCAGGCCCTGGTCAAGGTTCCGGGCGTGCAGGTCTCGACCGGCGACAGCCGCGGCGGCAGCTTCTCGTTCGAGATCTATATGCGCGGCCTGTCCGACGAGCAGGTCGGCCTGACCCTGGACGGCATCCCCACGGGCGACAGCCGGTTCAATGGCGGCTCGCCGCCGCAGCGCTTCATCGAGAGCAGCAACATCGGCCGGATCACCGTCTCGCAGAGCGCTGGCGACATCGGCGCGCCGTCGCGTTTCGCCCTGGGCGGCTTCATCGACTTCGTCACCGACGCCCCGCGCAAGGACTTCGGCGGCGCGATCGAGGCTGGCCTTGGCTCGTTCGACTTCCGCCGCATCCATGGCCGCATCGACAGCGGCGAGGTCGCGCCGGGTCTGTCGGGCTACTTCACCTATTCCCACCAGGAGAACGATGTCTGGGCCGGCCGCAACAGTCGCGGCAGCGAGCGCGACCACTACGAGATGAAGGTCGTGAAGGACTTCGACAACGGCTCGTTCCTGAAGGCCCGTGTCTCTTACAACGACCAGACCGACAACGACTTCAACATCGTCACCAAGGGCGAGTTCGAGGCCGCGCCGCGCAGCGACCGCGCGCTGGACGCCATCACTGGCATACCGGCCAAGGACATCGACTTCGGCGGCGCTTTGGGCGGCTGGCGCAAGGATTGGCTGGCCTATGCCAATAGCCATGTTGTGCTGAGCGACGCGATCAGCCTGGACGTCAATCCTTACTACCAGAATCTCAAGGGCGAATCCTTCCGCTACCAGGACCGTCAGCGCGTTCTGACCGGCGGCGATCCGCGCGCGGTGACCGGCTACAACGCCAATGGCGGGGCGGTGCGTCCGACCCTGACCACGATCCGCAACAGCAATGTCGTCGGCGGTCCGGCCGACATGCGGGTGACACCCCGCGACCGCGATCGCTACGGCGTGACCGGCGAGCTGAAGGCCAGGTTCGGCGCCCACGCCCTGCGCTTCGGCGGCTGGTGGGAAGGCGGCGACTCCACGGAGAAGCGCAACTTCTACCCAATCATCAACTCGGCCCAGAGCATCGCCTACGATCGCAGCAAGCTGAACTATGTCGAGTACGAGCGCAGCGCCTCGGTCGAGACCACCATGCTCTACGCCCAGGACGAGTTTCGGGCGTTCGACGACAAGCTGAAGGTCGACCTCGGCGTCACCTGGTACAACGTCAAGTACGACGCCAAGTCGCCGCTGGAATACAAGGCCAACGTCAAGTTCTCGCAGCACTCGGACCTCAATCCGAAGCTCGGCGCGACCTACCAGTTGGCCGACGCCTGGGAGCTGTTCGGCGGCTACGCCAAGAACTTCGCCGGCATCCCGGAAGACGCCTTCCTGGGCTCCACGGCGGTGATCAATCCCAAGGACCTGACCCCGGTCTCGACCGAGAACGTCGACCTGGGCCTGCGCTATGTGAAGCCGAACATGGCCTTCTCGATCCAGGCCTACGATGTCGATCTGAAGAACAATGTCGGCATCGTGCCGCGCGACCCGACCGCGACGCTGGATCCGCAGGAGGTCGTGCGCGGCAATGTCGCGACCAAGGCCGTCAACATCGCCGGGATCAAGACCAAGGGCGTCGAGCTGACCGGCTACTACGATTTCGGCGTCGTCGACCTCTATGGCTTGTATTCGCACCAGGACGCCAAGCACGACAACCCGGCCGTCGGCAGCGCCGCCCGCGCCGCCCTGGCCGCCGTCGCGGTGATCGGCGGGGCTGGGGTGCGCGACATTCCCAAGGATAGCGTCTACGGCCAGGTCGGCTGGAAACCGCTGGCCGGGCTGAAGATCGACGCCAATGTCCGCTATGTCGGCAAGCGGGTCGGCGGCCACATCGTCGCCCCGACCACCTTCCAGGAACTGGGCGTCGAGATGCTGGACGCCTACACCCTGGTCGGGCTGACGGCGACCTATGATCTCAATCGTCAAGGCGTTCCGGACCTGCGCTTCCAGTTCAACGTCGATAACCTGTTTGACGAGGAATATATCGGCGCGGTCAGCGGTTCGACGGCCACCCAGCCGGAGTTCGGCTACAGCGCCGCGAACCCGAACGGCCGCACCTTGGACCGCTACTTCGTCGGCGCGCCGCGCACCTACACCTTCTCGGTGAAGGCGCGGTTCTAGGGTCAGGTTCGGGAGCGTCTTCTCCCCTTGTTAGGCGCTTCCGGAAGGGGCGGGTCGTCAGATCCGCCCCGATCCTTGACGCTGACCATGAAAGGTTTCACGTCCTGGCTATCTCCCGACGGAATCCCCGAATGGCCAAGAGCGAAGACCTACCGCGCCGCGCCACCTTGAAAGAGGTCGCCAAGGCCGCCGGCGTGTCGCTGGCCAGCGCTTCCTACGCGATCAACGGCGCGGGCTCGGTGGGCGAGGCCACGCGCGAGCATATCCTGAAAGTGGCCGCCGAGCTGGGCTATCGCCCCAACCAGAGCGCCAAGGCCATGAAGACCGGCAAGACCGGCGCGATCGGCCTGATCCTGCCGGACCTGACCAACCCGTTCTTCCCCAGCCTGGCCCAGGTGGTGATCCAGGCCGCGCGCGCCCACGGCTACAGCGTCTTCCTGACCGACACCGAGGGCTCGGCCGAGGCCGAGGAGCGGGCCGTGAACCTGATGATCGACCACGGGGTCGACGGGGTGATCTGGTTCCCGATCGCCGACGATGGCCCGGTCGGCAAGCTGATCGAGGGCGTGCCCACCGTGGTGCTCGACCGCAACCTGCCGGGCTACGACGTCATCCAGGCCGACTACGCCGACGGCGGGCGTCTCGCGGCCGAACACCTGCTGGCGGCGGGCCATGTGAACATCGGGGTGATCTCCGGTCCCCACGCCGCCTCCAGCGCCCGCCAGCGGGCCGAGGCGGCGATCAGCACGGTGCGCGAGCGGGGCAATCTGGTCTGGCACGTCCACAACGCCTATTCGCTGGACCTGGAGCCCGAGGTCGCCAAGGCGCTGGAGAGCCGCACGGCCACGGCGGTGATCACCGGGGCCGACCTGATCGCCATCGGCGCCATGCGCCACATCCGGAGCATGGGCCTGGTCGTGCCGGACGACGTCTCGGTGGTCGGCTTCGACGACATCCCCTGGGCTCAGTTGCACACGCCGGCCCTGACCACGATCGACATGCCCGTCGAGGACATGGCCGCCGCCGCCGTCGAGGCCCTGATCCGCCGGATGAGCGCCCGGGGCGAGCCGCGCCGGCGGGTGGTGTTCAATGTCGAGCTGATCTCGCGCGACAGCGTGCGCGTCCTGACGTGAGCGCGCTGCTCGGCCTCGCCTTGGCGCTGAAGCTGCTGGCGAGCTTCGAAGTCCCTCAGGGCCTGGCCGTCGATGGCGCGCCGTTCGGCGGAATCTCTGGCCTCGACTACGACCGGCGCACCGGCGAGTGGCTGATGATCTCCGACGATCGCTCGGACAAGGCCCCGGCGAGGGTCTTCGTCGGACGGCTGGACGCCAGGGGGCTGACCGTCACGCGCCAGGTCCCGCTGCGCCGTGTGGACGGCTCGACCTTCCCATCGACCGCCAGCCCGGCCGGCGAACGCGTCGACGCCGAGGCGCTGCGGATCGATCCGCTGAGCGGCGACCTGCTGTGGACCACCGAGGGCGACGCCGCCCGCGGCTTCGATCCCGCGGTGCGCCGGATGGATCGGGATGGGGCGGCCAAGGGGACGGTCCCGGCGCCGTTCCGCTTCGGCCAGGGCGCGCGGCCGAACCTGACTTTCGAGGGGCTGAGCTTTTCGCCCGAGGGTCGTTGGCTGTGGCTCTCGATGGAAGCGCCCCTCGTCCAGGACGGCCCGGTCAGCAGCGTCGCGGCGGGCGGGCTGACGCGAATCGCTCGCCTGGATCGCCAGGGCAAGGTCACCGCCCAGTACGCCTACCGCCTCGACCCGATCCAGGCCGCCCCCGCCCGGCGCGGCGACAACGGGATCAGCGAGATCCTGGCGCTGGACGATCACCGCTTGCTGGTGCTGGAGCGCTCCGGCGTCGAGGACGCGGCCGGGCGCTTCGCCTACCACTGCCGGCTCTATGTCGTGGACATGAGCGGGGCGCGGGACGTGGCTGGCCGCGAGGTCCTGGATGATACGATCCGTCCACTGACAAAGCGTCTACTGATCAACTTCGACCGCCTGGCCGGCGTGCCGGCCAGCAACCTCGAGGCCATGGGCTGGGGGCCATCGCGGAATGGGCGGCGGACCCTCGTGCTGATGTCCGACGACAATTTCGACCCCGCCGCGCCGACCCAGGCCGTGATGTTCAGCGTGGGCGTCACGCCCTGACCTGATTAGCAATCATTCGCCTTGGCAATATTGCAAGTCACTCGCATTTGCGTCATAGCCGCGTCACTTCGACGGGGATGACCATGCGACTTCACTTTTCGCGCGCCGGCCTGCGTGGCGCGCTGCTTTCCACGCTCAGCCTGCTGGCCATGACGGCGGCTCACGCCCAGGACAAGGCGCGCGATACGGACGTGGACCAGGTGGTGATCACCGCCGCCCGCACCATCCTGCCCGCCAGCGCCCTGCCGCTGACCGTCGACGTGATCGACCAGGCGATGCTGAGCCAGCAGGTCGCGATCAGCGGCTCGATCGTCGACGCCGTATCGACCCTGTCGCCGTCGTTCTCGCCGACTCGCCAGAAGCTTTCGGGGGCGGGGGAGACCTTGCGCGGCCGCTCGCCGCTGTACGCCATCAACGGCATCCCGCAGTCGACGCCGATCCGCGACGGCTCGCGCGACGGCTACACCATCGACCCGTTTTTCATCGACCGTGTCGAGCTGATCTACGGCTCCAACGCGCTGCAGGGCATCGGCGCCACGGGCGGCGTCGTCAACCAGGTCACGGTCGGTCCGCCCAAGCAGGATGGCGTCTCGGGCCGGGCTCTGGTCCAGGCCTCGGCCGGCCATGACCTGGGCGACACGCTGGGCGGCAAGGTCGCTGGCCTGGTCGGCTGGCGCGGAGGGGCGTTCGACGCCACCGCCGGCGTCGCTTACGAGACCCGCGGCGCCTTCTACGACGCCAATGGCCGCCGTATCGGCATGGACAACACGCAAGGCGACGTCCAGGACTCCAAGACCCTGTCGCTGTTCGGCCGCCTGGGCTGGCAAATCTCGCCCAGCACGCGCCTGGACATCATCGGCAACCACTTCGATCTGAAGGGGGACGGCGACTACGTGACCGTCACCGGCGCGGGGACGGCGCCGACCGACGGCAATCGTCTCACTCGCCTGCCGACCACGGCCTATCGCGGCGTCCAGCCCGGCAAGCCGGCCGCCAACCGTGTCGAGACCCTGTCGGCGGCGCTGGTCAATGATGACCTCTACGGTGGCGTGCTGAACGCCCAGCTGTTCTTCAACCGCTCGCGCGACACCTTCGGCGGCGACAAGAACGCCACGTTCCAGGACGTCAGCATCGCCCCGAACAACACCCTGTTCGACCAGTCATCGAACCGCTCGCGCAAGCTGGGCGCGCGGATCAGCTACGAGCGCGCCGTGCCGGGAATCGAGGGCCTGACGGCCACCGCCGGCCTCGACGCTCTGACCGACCGCACCGAGCAACTGCTGATCGCCACCGGCCGCGCCTGGGTGCCGCCGACCAAGTTCCAGAGCCTGGCGCCGTTCATTCAGGGCAACTACGCGCTGCTCGACGGCAAGCTGCGCCTGGCCGGCGGCGTGCGCTTCGAGAACGTCAAGCTGAAGGTCGACGACTTCACGACCCTGGCCTTCTACGGCTCGCGCAAGGTCGGCGGCGGCGATCCGGACTTCAGCGCCACCCTGCTGAACGGCGGCGGCGTGTTCGAACCCGTGAAGGGCGTGCGCCTCTACGGCAGCTATGCCGAGGGCTATACCGTGCCGGACGTCGGCCGCATCCTGCGCGGCATCAATGTCGCCAATGTCGACGTCGACACCTACCTGTCGATCGAACCGATCGTGTCCAACAACCGCGAGGTCGGGGCCGAGCTGAAGCGCGGGCCTTTCGACGCCAGCGTCGCCTATTTCTGGTCCAAGTCGAAGCTGGGCCAACTGCTGGTCAAGAACGCCGGCGGCGTCTTCGACGTTCAGCGCCAGGGCGTGGCCATCGAGGGGCTGGAGGTCAATGTGAAGGCCCGCACCCCGATCGAGGGCCTCGATCTCTCGACCGGCTATGCCCGCCTGCGCGGCCAGACCGATACCAATGCCGACGGCAAGGTCGACACTGACCTGGACGGCGCCAACATCTCGCCCGATCGCCTGAATGTCGCGGCTGACTATCAGACGGGCGACTGGGCCCTGCGCCTGCAGGTCCAGAAGTACATCAAGCGCGATATGCAGAGCTCCCTGGTGAAGGACGACTTCGAAGGCTTCACGGTCGCCGACGCCTTCGTGCGCTACCGGCTGCCGGTGGGGGCCGTGTCGCTGGGCGTCCAGAACCTCTTCAACAAGCAGTACATCTCGTACAATTCGGACACGACCTTGCCGGCCAAGGACAAGTTCTACGCCGGCCGTGGCCGCACCGCGACGCTGGGTTGGGAAACGCGCTTCTGATGAAAACCCTGCGCCTGCTGCACCGCTGGACGGGCGGCTTGATCGGCCTCCTGCTGGCGCTTCTGGGCTTCACCGGGGCGTTGCTGGTGTACGAGGACGCCTTCCTGCGCGCCACCATGCCCCACGCCGCCGACGCCCAGCGGCAGGACGCGGCCTCTCTGGCGGCGATGACGACCAAGGTCTTCGCCGCCGAGGACCGCCCACGCTCGATCGTGCTGGCGACCCAGCGGATGGGCCTGCACAAGCTGGCCTACAAGACCGAGCAGAAGGCCGCCTACGCCGACCAGGACGGCGATATCGTCCAGGCCTGGACCTCCAACTGGGCCCGGCCGGAGGTGTGGATCTTCGACTTTCACCACCACCTGTTCAACGGCGACACGGGCGAGATCGTGGGTGGGATCGCCGGGATGGCGGGTCTGGGCTTCGTGGTCACCGGCCTGATCCTGTGGTGGCCGACACGGCGGATGTTCCATGTCCGCCTGTGGCCGCGGATGATGAAGCGGGCGGCGATCGTCCATCATCACCGCGACCTTGGAGCCTTGATCGCTCCGCTTCTGATCCTGTCGCTGACGACGGGCGTGGCGATGAACCTGAAGTGGTTCTCCAACGCCCTGCGCGCGCCGTTCACGCCGCCGACGGTGATGGAGAAGGCCTCGGCCGCGCCTAAGATCAAGGGCGGCAAGCTGGCCAAGGACCTCGACTGGGCCAAGGTCATCGGCGCCGCCCAGGCCCGTTTCCCCGGCGCGGAGGTGCGGACCATCACCTTGCCGCGGACGAAGGGGGGGCTGATCGCCATCCGCCTGCGCCAGCAGGCTGAGTGGCTGCCGAACGGCCGCTCCATGGCCTGGTTCGATCCGGCCAACGGCGCGATGGTCGCCAGCCGCGACGCCCAGGCTCTGCCGCTCGGCTCGCGCATCGCCAACGCCGACTTCCCGCTGCACGCGGCCAAGGTGGGCGGGCTGGCCTACCGCCTGGTGATGACCGTCTCGGGTCTGACCCTGGCGCTGCTGGGATCGCTGGCGGTGGTGACCTTCTGGGGCAATCCGAGCGGCGCCCCCAAGCGCCGGCGCCCGAGGAAACCCGCGTCGCGGGCCGGGGCCAAGGTGGCGTGAGCAAATTCAGCCGGCTTGGCCAAGACGTCTCGACGACGCCAGCCTAGGCGCGGACCCATCCCCAGCTCGTCCGCGAACGCGGCTGCGGATTACCGCTTCCTCCAAACGGCCAGGGCGCGGAGCCTGGCCAGAAACTCGGACAGCCACTTGCGCTCGCCATAGGCCTGTCGCGACGGGACGGTGAGTTCGATCCGCGCGCCGCCGTCGTTCTCGACCTTCAGCGCGCCGCCCAGGCGTTGGGCGCGCTCGCGCATGCCGACGACGCCGTAGTGGCCGGCCTGCTCGGCGCGGGCCAGCCGGCCGGCCGGGATGCCGACGCCGTCGTCCCGCACCACCAGACGGAAGGCGGAGGGCTCGAAGGCGAGCTCGACGGCGACCAGGCCGCCGCCGGAGTGGCGCATCGCGTTGCGGATGGCCTCGGAGCCGATCTGGGTGATTTCGTCCAGCACGGAGGGCGTCAACTGGCGGGTCTCGCCCAGCGTGGTCACACGCAGCTCGGGCTTGGCCATCGCGCCAGTGAAGTCGGCGGCGACGCCGAGGCGTTGGGCCAGGTCCTCGCTGGAGCGTGCGGTGCGCAGATCCATGATCCGCTCGCGGCTCTCGACCACCACCTGCTCGGCGCGGTCGATGGCTTCGGCGACCTGGCCGCGCGAAGCGTCGTCGGGCAGGGTGTTGGTCAGGCTATGGAACTTCAGGACCAGGGCCTGGACGTTCTGCAGCAGGGTGTCGTGCAGCTCGCGGGCGATGCGCTCGCGTTCGGCCATCCGGTCCTCGTACTGCTGGGTGATGCGGCGGGCGGTCAGGCGGTGGCGTAGGTAGAAGGCCCCGCCGCCCGACAGGGCCAGACCCAGGATCAGCAGGGCCAGGAAGGTCCGGGACTGGACGAAGGTCGGCGGAATGACGAACGCCAGCGTCGCGCCGGTGCGGTTCCAGACCCCGTCGTTATTGGCCGCGATGACCGAGAACCGATACTGGCCGGGCGGCAGGCGCGTGTAGAAGGCCTGATGTCGCGCGCCCGGATCGACCCAGTCGGCGTCGACGTCCCAGAGGCGATAGCGCACCCGCACCCGGTCGGGCGCCACCAGGCTGGGGGCGGCGAAGTCGATGCGCAGGTCGCGGATGTCGCTCATCAGCCGCATGTTCTGCCGGGCCGGCAGCGGCATGGTGTTGGCCGTGACGCCGGTGATGGTCACCGTCGGCGGCACGGGGTTGTGCGACAGGTTGGCCGGATCCAGCCAGGCCACCGCGCGGTTGGTCAGCAGCCAGACGCGGTGGGCGCCGTCCGCCGCCACCGTGCGGTGACAGCAGTGTTGCTGCGGCGCGCCGGGCAGACCGTCGCGATAGTCGAAGCGCTTCAGCTCCACCGGCGCGGCGGGATCGGCGAAGGCCCTGTCGAGCGACTTGGCGGAGATCCGCGAAACGCCGCGGATCGTTCCTAGCCAGACGCCGCCCAGGCCGTCCGCCGCCAGACCCGAGACAAGGCTGAGCGCCGGGTGGCGGTCGACGGTCAGGGACTGGAAGCGATCGCCCGTCAGCCGCGCGATCCCGCGCTCGCCGCCGGCCAGGACAACGCCCTGGCGGTCGATGGTGAGCGTCTTCAGTTCACCGATCGCCAGGCCGTCCGCCTCCGTGAACCGTCGCACGCCGCCGCCGATCGCATAGAGGTCGAAGCCGGGATCGGCCGCCCAGATCGTTCCATCGGGGCTGGCCTGCAGGATCCGCGGATGGAAGCCTTTGGGCAGGTGGGCGGTGACCGGCCGCCAGTCCTGGCCATCCTGTCGGAAAAGGCCCGCGCCGCTGATCGAGACCCAGAGGCCGCCCAGAGCGTCCTGCGCGCAGGCCAGGACGACGCGATGCTGGGCCGCGGCGGGCAGGGGGACCGGAACGAGGCGCGGGCCGTCGACCCGCGAGAAACCCTTGTCGGCGGCCATCCAGACCTTGCCGTCCTTGCCCGCGCAGAGCTCGTTGGGATGGCCGAGGCCGCGATGCAGCGCCTGGGCGCGGCCGGCGTCGTCAACCCGGTACAGCGTGTCCGCGTCGGTCAGGTAAAGCCGGCCGCGCGGCGTCACCACGGCGCGGTAGCCCTCTCGCGTGCTGGAGAGGATCGAGCGCTCGGCGACGATGTCGGCGGCGCTGAAACGGTCCAGGCCCAGCAGGCTCCCGACCCAGACGTTGCGCTCGCGGTCCTGGAACAGGGCGGCGGCCAGGTCGGCGGTCAGGCCCTGGGCGGCGCCGTAGGTCTGGTCGACATCGGCCCTCGAAAGAATGCGCCCGGTCGGAACGCGTCCCGGATGGAGGATACGATAAATGCCCTTGCCGTCCTCGAACGCGCCCCACAGTGCGCCCGTGCTGTCGAACATCACTCGCCGGGAGACCAGCAGGTCCGGCTTGGCGGGGGCCGTTCGCGTCGGCGCGACCGGATCGAACAGGCGCGTAGGATCCAGCGCCCGCAGTCCCAGGGCCTGGTCGGCGAACCACAGACGGCCGTCGGGCGCCTCGGCCAGGGCCCAGGATCCCTCGACGGGCTCGTGGGTCTTGCGGACCGCCAGCGAGACCGGATCGATGCGCAGCAGGGCGTATTGCGTCGCGACCCAGACTCCGCCGTCGCGGGCGACCAGCATGTTGAAGGCGCGCCCATAGGCCGGGGGCCAGGGGATCGGGGTCCAGCGACCCTCGTGGAACACGGTCATGCCGCCAAACGTGGCGATCCAGATCGCGCCATCGCGGCCTTCGACGAACTGTTTCACCGTCCCGGGCGGCGGACCCTTGGCGTAGTTGGTGATCCTGCCGTCGCGGATGACCGAGACGCCGCCGGCGTGGTAGCCGACCCAGACCTCGCCCGCGCGGGTGACCAGCATCGCCATGACGATCTCGCTGGGCAGGGTGCGGAGGCCGTCTGACCGGAACTGGCTGAAACGCACGCCGTCGAAGCGGTAGAGGCCCGCGCCGGTCCCCAGCCACAGGTCGCCCTGCGGCGCCTGGCCGATCACCCAGATGTTCGGCGGCGCGCCGGTCTCCTGTCGCCAGGCCGTGTGCAGAAGCCGCGGGAGCTGCTGTTGGGGCTCGTCGGCCCGGGCTGGGAGGGCGGGGGCCAAGGATCCGAAAATCAAGGCGAGGGCCAGGGGCAGAGCGCGCAAGAAAACCCGTCCCCAGGGCATCACCGATCGCTTTCAGTCCAGAACGTGAGCCCTCGCCGGGCATGGCGCGCGGCGCATTGTTAGCGCTGTCGCGAAAGAGCGTCGAGCGCGGACGCCACCCGCTACCCTCGCCAGGAAGCGCGGTCGGCCGTCTCCCGAGGCAGACTGACCGTGGCGTCCGAAAACACTGCCCAACCCATTCCGGTCAAGGCCATGTTCCGCTTGGAGTGCCCGACCTGTTCGCGTACTGCTCAGGCCGAATCCCGCGCCTGTTGGATCCGATGAACGCCATGACGCCCGAGGGCCGGAAGACACGCGTGCTCGTCGTCGATGACCATCCCCTGATGCGGGAGGGGATCGCCAACGCGCTGCTGGCCGAATCCGACTTCGAGCCGGTCGGCGAGGCGTCGGACGGCGCGGAGGCCATCGAGATGTCGCGGACCCTCCGGCCGGACGTCATCCTGATCGACCTGCAGATGCCGCGCCTGGGCGGGCTGGACGCCATCCCGTTGATCCTGAAGGAAGCGCCCGACTCCCGGATCGCGGTGCTGACCACCTATGGCGGCGACGCCTATGCCGAGCGCGCCCTGCGCCTGGGGGCCCTGGGCTTTTTGCTGAAGAGCTCGCTGCACCGTGAACTGGTCGACGCGATCCGCACGGTCGGCGCTGGCCGCCGCTACGTCTCGCCGACGGTCGCCGAGCAGATCCTGTCGCACATGAACGAGGACAGGCTCAGCGACCGCGAATTGGCGGTGCTGCGCCTGATCTCACGCGGCGAGCCGAACAAGGGTGTGGCCCGGCGGCTGTCGATTTCGGATCAGACGGTGAAGGTCCATGTGAAGAGCATTTTCGGCAAGCTGGGCGTCAGCGACCGCACCCACGCCGTCACCGTCGCGGTGCGGCGCGGGCTGATCGACATCTAAGCAACCCTGGGCGTCCAGGCGTCGCAGCGAGCGGCCCGGCGCCAGGCGTTCGGCGGTGAGCCGACCGCGCGCTTGAACAGGCGCGTCAGGTGCGACTGGTCGGCAAGGCCGCAATCCAGGGCGATCTCGGCGATCGAGGCGTCCGAGGTCAGCAGCATCTGCTTGGCCAGGGTGATGCGCTGCTGGATCACGTAGTGCGAGAAGGTCACGCCGAACGTCGCCTTGAACGCGCGCGAGAAGTAGTTCGGGCTCAGCGACACCAGGGCCGCGACCGCGTCGATGCGGATCGGGCGCGACAGGTTCTGCTCGACGAAGCTCTCGATCCGCCGGGCCTGCCAGGCGGCCAGGGCGCCTTGGGCCAGCGGGGCGGGGCGGGTCGAACGGTCGGCCAGGGTGAAGGCCTGCTCCACCAGCCGGCGCGACGCGATGCGGTCGCCCTCGAACAGGCGCAGGGCCTTGTCCAGAAGTTCGGAGATCATGCCCGTGTCGCCGACGGCGAACGGTTCTGTCTCGATGGTTCCGACCGCGTTGAGCATCGCGTCCCCCAGGGTTCGGCCGCGACGCGCGCCTGCGTCTCGTCCGTAAGAGACCATGGTCGATGACCGCGTTTCGCGTCAGCCGCCAACGGGTGACATTTCACTACCCCAAATGGGGTATCGGTCCGTCGCGCGCCTGTCTTGGAAATGGGCCTCGGAAATGGGTCTCAGAAGCGGAACTGGACGATGGCCATGCCGAAGTCGACGTCGTGTCCGCCGGCGGCCTTCACCGCCGCGCCGGCCTCGGCGTGGACGGCCTCCAGCGAAACCTTGACATTGCGGCTGACCTGCCAGCCGAGATCGGCCTGCCAGTCCTCGCTGACCGCCTTGGCGGTGGAAGCGCCGCCCCCCGCCAGCACCGCCAGCGGCTGAAGGTAGAGGGCGTCGCGGCCGGCCTGGCGACGGCGATCCGTGTGGCTGATCTCGGCCGTGACGGTCTTGGTCGGCGCGGCGCCCAGGGCGATCCGCCAGGCCGAGAGGTTGCTCCAGCTGACCAGACCCGCCTCGCTGAAATAGGCCCCCTTGGGGAACAGCGGGTTGAAGGTCTTCAGCTTGCCGTCCGTTGGATCGTTGTCGCCCGAGCCGATGTCGCGACGCACCGACAGGCGCGGCTTCCACGGCGCGGCGAAGGTGTAGCCCGCCCCGGCCGAGCCGCCCCAGGCGCGGATATCCTGGCCCGCGAAGCGGCCGCGCTGGACCATGCCCTCGACCTCGTAGTCGATCGCCCCAGCCTTGCCGACCAGACGCGCGCCCACGCCGCGGCGTCGCTCGTCGCCGGTGAGCGCCCCGAAGCGGACCCGGTCGCGGTCGAGGTTCAGGCTGTAGACGTCCAGGCTGGCGCCCTTGCCGACGGGAGCGGTGGCGTAGACGCCCCAGAAGGCCTGACCGGGGTTGTGGCTGTCGTTGAACCCGCCGGGTTCGAGCGCGATCGGGTGGGTGTAGAAGGCGTCGACCTTCAGGCGCTTGCCGGCATAGGTCAGCCGCGCGCCGTCGAAGCTCTGGCGGATGTTGGGCCCCTCGCGCACCGAGACGAAGCGCTGGGTCGGGTTGAAGCTCAGCTCCTGACGGCCCAGGCGCAGACGCCAGTGTTCGGCGGGCGTGACGTCGACGAACAGCACTTGGGCGTCCAGGCCGTCGCGGTCGGTGATCGCCGGCGCCTCGCCCTTGCCGAGGTCGCGATGCAGGCCAAGCTCGCCATACACCCGAACGCCCGAGTTCAGGTGCAGGTCGGCGCTGACCAAGCCCCGGAAGAGCGCGAAGGTGTCGGCCTGGGCGCCGCCGCCCCCGAAGCGCGGGGCGTCGATCGCGTCCAGCCGGACGCGCGCCTCGCCACCGAGCGAGAGATAGGCGTCCTGGCCCAGCGGGATGTAGCGCAGCGCGTCCAGGCCGGTCAGGTTCGGCGCGGACTTCAAGTAGCCGTAGTCCTCGTCGGACCGGACCAGCTTGAACGCCGGCGGCTCGCCGGCCTGGGCGGCGCTGGCCGTGAGCAGGGCCGCCACGAGAACCGCCGCCGCGAGGACCGCCGCCCTCATGCTTCCACCGGGCGTGGGGCGCGAGCGTAGAGGGCGCCGAGGATCGCGACCACGACGGCGGCCGGCAGCAGGCTCCAGGGACCCGCCACGATCACGCCGAGCGCGCCGCTGATCGCACCGACCGCGAACGCCATGACCGGCGGCCAGGTCTTGACGATCCGCGCCCGCAGAGCTTCGTCCAGGCCCGTCTTGGAGCTCAGGAGGTCGACCAGGTCGATGGCGATCTGGGTGACGTTGCCGGTCATGATCGTGGTCGGGGCCAGGTGACTGAACACCACCCGCGCGCCGACGTTCTGGACGGCCATGGCGCAGACGCCCACCAGGCCGGCCAGCATCACCGCCGGCTGGTCGGCGTTGTCGGCCGGCAGGGCGACGACGGTCAGCAGCATGAAGACCAGCAGCATCGCCGCCTGCAGCAACAGCACCGCCGCTTCGCTGGCTTGGCCGCGCGCGCGACGTTTGCAGATCAGGACATAGGTCGCGGCCGCCGCGGCGATGAACACCGGCAGGGACAGCAGCTTGGTGGCGATGCCCTGGCCGCCGCCGGCCAGCGAGACGCCCAGCATGACCAGGTTGCCGGTGGCGTGGTTCACGAACAGGCCGAACAGCAGGACGAAGCCGACCACGTCGACATAGCCGCCGACCAGGGCCATGCCGACGCCGGTAGCCGCGGCCAGGCGGGGGGATGGCGCGCTCATGCCCACTTCTCCCGTTCGACCAGGATCGCCGCCAGCATGAAGCCGCCGATCAGGCCGATGTGCTGCAGGAAGGTGTTCAGCGCGTGGAAGCGCTCCACCGGGTCGGCGACCGTCCAGTAGGGGTGGGCGATCAGGGTGGCGAAGGCGGTGAAGACGCCCAGGGCGCCGGCCGCCAGCCAGCCCGCGCGGCCCAGGATCAGGGCGATCGAGCCGCCCAGCTGGACCAGCACCGTGGCGGCCACGACCAGCCAGGCGGGCTTGAGGCCGAGTTGGGTGGCCTCGGCCAGGGCCCCGTGCAGGTCGGTCAGCTTGGCGATCCCGCTCCACCAGTACGGCAGGGTCAGCACCGCGCGGGCCAGGGTTCCGAACGCCGTCGAGCGCAGGAGGGCGGAGATGGGAGCGGGCGTGTCCATGATCACACCGCCCAGCAGCCGCAGCCCATGGCGCCCCAGAAGGAGCGCGCGTCGCTGGTCGGCGCCTCGCGGGTATAGGCCGAAGCGTGGTCGTGGCCGTGGACGTTGCAGCTGCTGGCGCAGCCGCACGCGCTGGCCAGGGCTCGGGCGTGGCCGCGCGAGCGCTCCTGATAGCCGCCAAAAGTCCGCACCGGCGACCAGTCCGGCATCGGCGGCGGCAGCACCGGCGCCAGCTTGGTGAAGTCACCTTCGCCATGGACGACCTTGCCGCCCAGCAGGGTCAGCACAGAGGACAGGTGGGGGATCTCATCTTCCGGGACCGTCATGTAGTCGTCGTTCAGCACGGCGAGGTCCGCCAGTTGACCGACGGCGATCTGGCCCTTCTTGCCTTCCTCGTTCGAGAACCAGGTGTTGGCGGTGGTCCACAGGCGCAGGGCCTCCTCGCGGTCGACGCGGTTGGCCGGCGGGTAGAGCCGCGTGCCGCCCACCGTCTTGCCGGTCACCAGCCAGTTCAGCGAGACCCAGGGATTGTAGCTGGCGACGCGGGTGGCGTCGGTGCCGGCCCCGACCGGGATGCCGGCCTTCAGCATCTTGCCGATCGGCGGCGTCGCCTCGGCGGCCTTGGCCCCGTAGCGCTCCATGAAATACTCGCCCTGGAACGCCATCCGGTGCTGCACGGCGATGCCGCCGCCCAGGGCCGCGATGCGGTCGATGTTGCGATCGCTGATCGTCTCGGCGTGGTCGAAGAACCAGTGCAGGCCGCCAAAAGGCATATCCCGATTGACCTTCTCGTAGACGTCCAGGGCCCGCGAGATGGTCTCGTCATAGGTGGCGTGCAGGCGCCAGGGCCAGCGGTTCTCGACCAGGTGGCGGATCACTGGCTCCAGGTCGGTCTCCATATTGGCCGGCATCTCGGGACGCTCGACCCGGAAGTCCTCGAAATCGGCGGCGCTATAGACCAGCATCTCGCCCGCGCCGTTGTGGCGGTACGTGTCGTCGCCCTGGCCCGGCTTGACCTGCTTGGACCACGACTGGAAGTCCGACAGCTCGGCCTTCGGCTTCTGGGTGAACAGGTTGTAGCTGATGCGCAGGGTCAGCTGGTCGTCGGCGTGCAGCTTCTCGACGATCTCGTAGTCGTCCGGATAGTTCTGGAAGCCGCCGCCGGCGTCGATCACGCCGGTCACGCCCAGGCGGTTCATCTCGCGCATGAAGTGGCGCGTGGAGTTCAGCTGGTATTCGGGCGGCAGCTTCGGGCCTTTCGCCAGGGTGGCGTAGAGGATCGTGGCGTTGGGCTGGGCCAGCAGCAGGCCCGTCGGCTCGCCCGAGGCGTCGCGCTGGATCTCGCCGCCCGGCGGGTTAGGCGTGTCCTTGGTGTAGCCGACGGCGCGCAGGGCGGCGCGGTTCAAGAGGGCGCGGTCGTAGAGGTGCAGGATGAACACCGGCGTCTCGGGCGCGGCGGCGTTGATCTCGTCCAGGGTCGGCAGGCGTTTCTCGACGAACTGATGCTCGGTGAAGCCGCCGACCACGCGCACCCATTGCGGCGGCGGGGTGTTGGCGGCCTGCTTCTTCAGCATGGCCATGGCGTCGGCCAGGGTCGGCACGCCGTCCCAGCGCAGCTCCATATTGTAGTTCAGCCCGCCGCGGATGATGTGCATGTGGCTGTCGATCAGGCCCGGGATCACCCGACGGCCTTTCAGGTCGATGATCGTCGGGTTCGGACCGGCGGCGGCGCGGACCTCGCCCTCCTCGCCGACGGCGGCGAACTTGCCGTCGCGGACCAGGGCGGCGTCGGCGCGCGGATTGCTCCGATCCAGGGTCGTGAACTTGCCGTTGATGAGCAGCAGATCGGTCATGGGGCCGGGCCTCCGAGGCTGGGCGAAAGCGGAACTGGACAGGAAGGCCGCGCCCAGGGCGACGGCTTGACGACGATCGAGGGGGCGAGAGGCGAGGGTCATGCCTGATCCTTTCGCGGATCGGGGCCATCACTGGCGATGGCCTGAGGACCCAGCACCTGGCCGGCGCATTCGGGGGTCTTCAGGTAGGCCACGACGGGAGCCTTGGTCATCAGGCGCTTGGCGATCGGGACCGCCTGTTCGCCCAGCAGCATGCCCATCAGGCCCAGCAGGGCGATGGCCGGCGGGGCCGGCGAGCGCACCCCGAGCAGCGAGTAGATCACGCCGACGAGCAAGCCGGCGCCGAGGGACAGTAGGTAGGGCTTCATCGCCGACGCTCCGTGAACTGAAGTGGGGCGGGACCTTGGGATCCCGCCCCGAGGAGAGGCGTCAGGCGGCGGTGGCGTGGCCTTCCGACGCGCCGAACATGGCCCTGGCGTAGATGATGCCCAGGCCATACGCGCCGCCGTAGGTGCGGGCGATGCCGGTGGTCAGGTCGTAGGTTTCCGAGCGGGCCCAGTCGCGTTGCAGCTCCAGCAGGTACTGCAGCGAGGTCATCGGGCGGGCGCCGGCCTGGACCATGCGGTCCATCGCGCGGTCGTGAGCCTCGGCCGAGACGTCGCCGCAGGCGTCGGCGATGACATAGACCTCGAAGCCCTGGGCGATGGCCGACAGAGCCGGGCCGACGATGCAGACGCTGGTCCACAGGCCGGCCAGCACGATGCGCGGCTTGCCGATCTCATTGACCTTGGCGATGACATTGGCGTCTTCCCAGGTGTTCATCGACGTGCGGTCGAGGGCGGCGACGCCCGGGAAGGCGTCCTTGATCTCGTCGAACATCGGACCCGAGAAGCTCTTCTCGGCGACCGTGGTCAGGATGGTCGAGGCGCCGAAGCCGGCGGCGGCGCGGGCGACCAGGGCGGCGTTGGTGCGCAGCTCGGTGGCCGAGATCGAGTGGGTCGCGAAGGCCATCTGCGACTGGTAGTCGATCATGATCAGGGTGTGGTCGGTCGGGGTCAGCAGTTGCGGGCCGGCGGTGGGCGTGGCGACGAGGGTCATGGAATGTCCTTTTGCGTTGGGTGGAGGACCGTTCCCGGCCGCCCCGTTGTTCTGACAAGCTCACTCTGGCCGCGACGCATCGCCGCATAAATGGAAATGGTGGAAAGTCACTGTTTCCAAAAACGCTATCGTCCGCCGCGACGAATTAGGCGTGCTCAGGCTACGGAGCGACGCGTTCGACGGCTCGGCGGGTCGTGTCGCCTTTTGAACGAACCCGCCTGAAACTCGGCGACTGAAGATCGGGCCTGGACCTGGCCGCTCGCGCACGACTGTCACAAAACCGCATTACGGCTCCGCTTCGACCTGTACCGGGAGATGACGATGCTGAGCCTGCTGCTGGCCCTGATGGCCGCCGAACCCAGCGCCCAGGCGGCGCGGATGAACGATATCCTCGCGGTCGGCACGCATAATTCCTACAAGGCCGCGATTCCGGCCGACGAGATGACGGCCATGCTGGCGGCGGCCGGGCAGGGGGCTCTGGGCCTGGACTACAGCCATCGTCCGCTGGCGGAGGAGCTGGACGCCGGCGCCCGTCAGCTGGAGCTGGACGTGGTGCGCGATCCCGACGGCGGTCGCTTCGCCAAGCCGGCTACCGCCTTCAGCAAGGGCGTCGTCCCGGCTCCGGCCTGGGCGGCGGCCATGGCCAAGCCGGGCTACAAGGTCCTGCACATGCAGGACGTCGATTTCCGCACGACCTGTCCGACCTTCGTCGTGTGCCTGACGGAGGTCCGCGCCTGGTCGAAGGCCCACCCGGATCACGCGCCGATCCTGATCCTGCTGAACGCCAAGGACGGCCCGTCCAGCTTCCCCGGCGGCGTCGCGGCCCTGCCGTATGACGAGAAAGCCTTCGACGCCCTCGACGCCGAGATCCGGTCGGTGTTCGCCGACGCCGAACTGATCACCCCAGACCAGGTCCAAGGCAAGCGCGCCACCCTGCGCGAGGCGGTGCTGGCCGACGGCTGGCCGGCGCTGAGCGCGGCGCGCGGCAAGGTGTTCTTCGCCCTCGACGAGGGCCCGGAGAAGGTCGCGGCCTATCGCGGAGCCCGCAAGTCGCTGGAAGGCCGGGCGATGTTCGTCAACACCGACGAAGCCTCGCCGGCCGCCGCCTATCTGACCCTCAACGATCCGGTCGGCGACCGGGCCCGCATCGCCGCCGCCGTGAAGGCCGGCTTCATCGTCCGCACCCGCGCCGACGCCGACACCGTCCAGGCCCGCAAGAACGACGTCGCGATGCGCAGCGCCGCGTTCTCCAGCGGCGCGCAATATGTCTCGACGGACTACCTGTGGGCCGACCCGCGCTTCGCCGGCGGCTACACCGTGCGCCTGACCGGCGGCGAGGCGGCGACCTGCAACCCCGTTCGCATGGCCAAGGGCTGCGCCGCGCCGTTCGAGAGCGTGGCCGGCGCGCCGGTCCAGGGCTATCTGAACCCCGCCCAGCGCCCGGACCTGACCAAGATCCTGGCCGCCCCGCCGGCCGCCGGCTCGCCCCGCGCCATCGCCGACGCGGCGATCTTCGACCAGAGCCGAAGCCTGAAGGGCTCCGCGCGCTGGAAGCGGGCCACCGACGATGTCGACGGCTCCACCTGGAAGCACTTCTCCGAGGCGCTGGGCGTCACGATCGACCCGACCCAGGCCCCGATCCTCGCGGCTCTGCTGGAGCGCGCCGGCGAAGACCGCTCGGTGGTTGGCGTCGCCAAGACCCACTGGGGGACCAAGCGTCCCTATATCGGCAAGACCGACGCCCCGATCTGCGAGGCCAAGAGCGACCACCTGGCCGGCAATCCCGACTATCCGTCGGGCCACTCGGCGTTCGGCATGCACGTGGCGATGATCCTGGCCGAACTCGCCCCCAGCCGCGCCGACGCGCTGTACGCCCGGGGCCGCGACTACGCCGAAAGCCGCTGGATCTGTGGCTCGCACAGCGTCAGCGCCACGGAGGCCGGCATGCAGTCGGGGGCGACGATCTACGGCGCGGAACACGTCTCGCCGCACTTCCTCCGCGACATGGAGGCGGCCCGCGCCGAGCTGGACGCGATCCTCTCGCAAGGCGGCGCGAAGAGCGCCTCACCCGCCCGGCCGTGAAGTTTTGATGAAATCAACATCTCGCCGCTGAGGGGGCGTCCGGGGCCGTCGTTGAAGCCGTCGGGGGCGTGGGCCGAACCAGTGTGTTCGGTCCTCCCGCCGTCGCAACAACACCTCGGGGATTGAGCGGATGATCGGACTGAACACGAACGGCGGCCGTGCGCGCCACCTGGCCTGGCTGATGACCAGCTGCGCCGCCATCGGCCTGTTCTCGGCCACGGGCGCCCAAGCCCAGGCCGTGGCCGCCGCGACCGCCGAGAACGCACAGGTCGAAGAGATCGTCGTCACCGGCAGCTATCGCCGCAGCCTGGAAAAGGCCGTGGACATGAAGCGCGAGACGATCGGCTTCTCGGACTCGATCGTGGCCACCGATGTCGCCAACTTCCCCGAGCAGAACCTGGCCGAGGCGCTGCAGCGCATGCCCGGCGTGACCATCGAGCGCAACAAGGGCCTTGGGGGCCGGGTCAGCGTCCGTGGCCTGCCCAGCGAGTTCACCTTCGTCACCATCAACAACCTGGCCACGGCCTCGGGCAGCGGCGGCCGCGACGTCGAGTTCGACATCTTCGCCTCGGAAGTCATCCAGCAGGTGACCGTGCAGAAGTCGCCGCGCGCCTCGGACGAGGAAGGCGGCATCGCCGGTTCGATCTACATCTCGACGGCCCGCCCGTTCGACTACAGCGGCCGCAAGCTGATCGCCTCGACCGAAGGCGCCTACAACTCTATCTCCAAGAAGACCGACCCGAAGGTCGCCTTCCTGGCCAGCGATACGTGGGGGAACTGGGGCGGCCTGGTGTCGTTCTCGGCCGCGCGCCGCACGAACCGCACCGACTCCAACTCGGGCATCAACTTCCGCCCGATGTTCCGCTTCCTGGAAGCCGGCGGCACGCGCGCCTCGCAGGCCGCCGCCGTCCTGGCCCGCGACGCCGGCGTCGTCGTCAAGAGCAACACCAATCGCAACGAGACCGGCCGCATCATCTTCCAGGACAAGGTCGGCGACCGCGCCTACCTGAACACCCAGGACCAGTGGGGCGGCACCGCTTCGCTGCAGTACAAGCCCTCGGCGAATTTCGACATCGCCTTCGACCTGATGCTGGGCGGCTACGACGCCACCGAGGACCAGTACGACGCGGCCGCCTATTCGGCCTCGAGCAAGAGCACGCTGGAGACCATCCACAGCTACGACAAGACCACCCTGGCCGACTACAACATGGTCGTGCTGCGCGACGTCTCGTACACCGCGACCCAGCACGAGATGCTCAGCAAGGAGCAGATCAACAAGACCGACTACGCCCAGTTCGGCACGGACCTGAACTGGCGCGGCGAGACCTGGAAGCTGCACGCCCTGGCCGGCTATTCGGGCGCCAAGAAGACGCTCGACTATTCGAACCTGAAGCACGTGGCCTACGCCCCGTCGCGCACCCGCTGGACGGCCACCGGCGGCGAGACGATCAAGAGCGCCAACCCGGCCTCGATCGACATGTACAATTCGCCGTCGAAGTACCTGTTCGAGGCCTATGAGACGTCTCTCGAGAAGATCACCGACGACAAGTACGCGGCCCAGGCCGACTACACGAAAGAGTTCTCGATCGGCTTCTTCCCGGCGCTGAAGACCATCCAGGTCGGCGCCCGCTACACCGACAAGTCCAAGGAGCGCCGCTACGGCGCGCTGAACATCCAGGGACCGGGTCCGGGCAGCACCGCCTGGCTCAACACCCGCACCATGGCCGACAGCACGCTGACCCCGATCGGCGATCTGGTGCCGGGCGGCGACTACACGGTCCGCGACATCACCTGGAGCCAGATCTCCAACGACTACGCGCGCAAGACCTTCCGCTACGCCGGCTTCACCACGCCGTTCACGCCGGGCGACTACTACAAGGTCGATGAGAAGGTCACGAGCCTGTACGCCATGGCCGACCTGGGCTTCGACGTCGGCCCCGTGCCGGTGGCGGTGAACGGCGGCGTTCGCTACGTCGACACCTCGATTACCTCGTCGGGTTACCACCAGGTCCAGACCTCGACCGGCGGCACGACCTACACCCCCGCGCCGGTGTCCAGCGACGGCAGCTACAACAAGCTGCTGCCCAGCGTGAACTTCACCGCCGACATCACCGACAGCATCGTGCTGCGCGGCGCGGCGTCGAAGACCCTGATGCGTCCGGCCCTGACGGATCTGGCCTACAAGCGCACGGCCAGCTGGAACTCGTTCCGCTTCACCGACGGCAACCCGAACCTGAAACCGACCTTCGCCGAGCAGTATGAAGTCGGCCTCGAGAAGTACCTGCCGGAAGGCGGCCTGCTGGCCGTCTCGTACTTCAAGAAGAAGATCGAGGGCGTCGTCCGCCAGGCCCTGACGGGCACGGTCAAGGGCGTCACCAAGTACAACGCCAACGGCACGGTCGACGGCGTCTACGACTTCGATGTCTACCAGCCGATCAACGCCGCGGGTTCGTACAATGTCGACGGCGTCGAACTGGTGGCCATCGTGCCGTTCGGCCTGCTGTGGGAGCCGGCCAAGGGCTTCGGCGTCAACGCCAACTACACGATCCTGGACAGCTCGCTGAGCGGCCAGTCGATCATCGGCGTCCCGACCCCGCCGGTGGGCCTGGCCGACAAGGCCTACAACCTCACGCTCTACTACGAGAACGACAAGTTCCAGGCGCGCGTGTCCTATAACTACAAGGGCAAGTACGTCGAAGGCATCGGCTACGAGATGTATCCGATCTGGCGTTCGGGCTACGGCCAGACCGACATCTCGGTCAGCTACAACGTCAACGAGCGCATCCAGCTGAGCCTGGAGGGGATCAACGTCACCGACGAGGTCACCAAGGGCTACACGATGGATCCGTCGTTCCCGACCATGTACGAGAAGTCGGGACGGCGCTTCTCGCTCGGCCTGCGGATGAACTTCTGAGCCCGCTGGACGCCATCACCGGGCGCGCTCCCCCCTTCGCCGGGGGGAGCGCTTCGGCGCGTCCGCCCAAGGGGCGTGATTGGGGAAGCGGCATGACGGGGCTGCGCGCCGAACTGGTGCTGTTTCTCCAGCGGCGCGGCCAGTCGCTGGAGGACGCCGAGGACATCGTCCAGGAGACCTTCGCCCGCTTTCATCGCGCCGGCCATGTGATCGGCCAGGCCGACAGCCGGCCGCTGCTGTTCGCCATCGCCAAGAACCTTCTGAAGGACCACTGGAAGCAGGCCGGCCGCGAGCGGGCCCGCACCTTGTGGCTCGATACCGACGACACGACCGCGGCCTGGGAGAACGCGCCCAGCGAGGACCCGGCCGCCGACCGCCGCTCGATCGCCCGCCAGGACCTGGCCGGCGTCGCCGCCGCCATCCGCGAGCTGCCGCCCCGCTGCCGCGACGCCTTCCTGCTGCATCGCTTCGAGGACCTCAGCTACCGCCAGATCGCCGACCGCCTCGGCGTGTCGGTCAGCATGGTGGAAAAGCACCTGGCCGAGGCGCTACGTCGGCTGAAAGCCGCGCGGGGGACCTGAGGTGTCGCGCTTGTGGATCGTTGTGAAGATGCGCCCCGGGCAAGACCGGTCCACGCTGCTCATTGGGAAGGCCTAACCGCCAAGATGCTCGATCGTCTCGCCAGCCTGTTCGAAGCCAAGCCGCGCACCGCGGAGGACTGGGTCGTGCGCCTGGGCCGTCCCGATGCGCCGCGCTCGACCTTGGCGGCCTTCGAGCGCTGGCTGGCGGTCGATCCGAAGAACCTCGCCGACTATCAGGACGCCAAGGGTCTGCTGCGCGACACGCGCGACCTGCGGGCCGAACTCGTCGGCGAGCTGAACCTGATCCCACCGGCGCCGATGGTCGCGCGTCGTCCGAAAAAGCCCGGCTGGACGCCCGTCGCCCTGGCTGGCGGTCTCGTCGCCACCGTACTGGCCGTGGCGATTGCGCCGACGCTGGTCACGCGCCTGCGGGATCCGCTGGCCGGCGCCGCGACCTACACGACCGCCGTCGGCGAGATCCGCGACGTGACCCTGGCCGACGGCTCGGTCGTCACGCTGGATACCGCCACCACCCTGCGCGCCAAGGTCGACGGCAAGGTCCGTCGCCTCGCCCTGGATAGGGGCGCGGCCTATTTCGCGGTCGCCCATGACAAGGTCCACCCGTTCCAGGTGGCCCTGGTCGACCGGCAAGTCATCGTCACCGGCACCCACTTCGCCACGAGCCTCCGCGACGGCCGTGCCCGGGTGGAGCTGCTGGAGGGCTCGGTCGAGGTTTCGCAGCCCCGACTCTCGGCCGAGCCCGTCCGTCTCGTCCCCGGCGACCAGGTCACCTACCAGGCCGGCGGCGCGGTGCGGCGCGAGGCCCGGATCGACCCGGCGACCGCCGTCGCCTGGCGCCAGCGCCGGCTGGTGTTCCAGGACGCGGCGCTGTCCGAGGTGCTGGCCGAACTGGACCGCTACACCGACGCCAGGATCCGCCTGGCCGACCCGGCCCTGGGTCGCCAGCGTGTCACCGCCATGCTGCCGCTGGACGGCCGCGGGACGGTGATCGACCGCGCCGCCAAGGTGCTGCCGGTGATGCTGAAGCGCACCGGTCCGGACGAGGTTGTCGCCACCGCGAGATAGGGCCTTCTCGCGAGCAGGCCGGTTCTTTTGGGCGAGCCTGCTTATCCTGCTCGGCTTGAACAAGCCGATCAGGGCAGGCTCTTCGCAAGTCTGTCACGAAGCGGCGGTACCAGACCCTGGGCGCCCAGCAGCGCCGGGGGTTTTCACCAGTCGCCGCATGTCCTTCCGTCGCGTGCCCGCCCTGACGATCGCGGCGCTGGCCGCGGCCGCGCCGGCGTTCGCGCAAGGGCCCGCGCCGCGCTTCGACATCCCCGCCCAGGACGCCCGCGCCGCCCTGATGACCCTGTGCCTGAAGGCCGGCTGCGCCTTCGCTCTGTCGACCGAGCCGGGTCATGCCTATCGCGCCAATGCGGTTTCCGGGACCATGCCGTGGCCGGAGGCTCTGAAGCGCCTTCTGGCGGGCACGGGCCTGCGCTACGAGATCGTCGACCGCGCCTCGGTGCGGGTCTGGGCCGAAGCGGCGTCCACGCCGCCTCGCACCGCGCCGGCTCCCGAAGCGCCGGTCGACCTGGACGCGGTTACGATCACCGCCGCCTTCGTGGCCGGCATCGAGGACTCTCTTCTCCAGAAGCGGCGCGCCGACGCCATCGTCGACGCCGTCTCGGCCGGCCGGATCGGCGAACTCCCGGCCGCCAACCTCGCCGAGGCCCTGCAGCGCGTACCGGGGGTGGCCATCGAGCGCGAGGTGGGCGAGGGGCAGTTCGTCAGCGTCCGGGGCCTGGGGCCGCTGTTCCAGTCGGTGACCCTGAACGGGGCGCCGGTGGCGTTCAACGAGAACATCCGCAACTCCACCCAGAGCGGCCGGCAGTTCCGGTTCCGCGCCCTCTCGGCCGATTTGCTGGCGGGGGCGGTGGTGGCCAAGTCGGCGACGGCCGATCTGGTGGACGGGGGCATCGGCTCGAACATCGATATCCGCACGGTGCGCGGGCTGGAGGGGGCGTCCTACCTGTCGATCCGCGCCGACGCTCACGCCGAGCTCCGTTCGGACGCCGTGTCGCCGGATGTCGCCATCTCTGGCCGCTGGCGGCGCGCCGACGGTCGGTTGGGCGTGGTCGCCGGCGTCTCCACCGAGCGGCGCGAAGTCCAGTACGACCGCTTCCAGATCTCGCGCTATCGCGACCTTGTCATCAACGGCGCGTCGTGGACCGTTCCCGAGGACATCCGAACCACCATCGAGCAGGAGCAACGGGCGCGAACCACGGCCTTCGTCGGGGCCGAGTGGCGGGTCGCGCCGACCGTCACCCTCTATCTCGACGCCCTGGCCTCGCGTTTCGACAACAGCATCCGCGAGGATCGCATCGTCTACGGGATCGGGGACTACGCGGCCCAGGTCCTGGCGGCGGGCGACGCGCGGATCGAGGGCCGCACTCTGCTCGGCGGCCGCGTCACCGACGGCCAGATCGGCAACAACCTGGAGGTCTCCGACCAGGTCCATGAGAACGTGTCCTTAAGTCTGGCCATGAAGGCCGAAGCCGGCGCCTGGACCCTGGAGCCGCGCCTCAGCCTGTCCAGCGCCCGTTCCAACCTCGATACGCCGCTGCAGCGGATCGGCGCGGTCAGCCCGCTGGGAGTCTCCTACAGCTTCGACCTGGGGTCCGATCTCATCGAGCGCCGCAAGGCGCCGCTGCTGTCGACGTCGTTCGACCTGACCGATCCCGCCCAATTGACCTTCTCGCGCTATGGCGTCCGCGCCACCCACGTGGACGACCACGACGTCACCGGACTGGTCGCCGCCGAGCGGCCGGTCGACTGGACGCTGGGACCCCTGCGGTTCGAGCGTCTGCGCCTGGGCGGGCAGGTCACCGATCGGGGGCGCGACTTCCAGCGCCGCGACCGCGAGGCCGCGCCGCGGGCCGGGACGGTCGTCGACGCCGGCTTCTTCGATATCGGCACGCCCGGCGAGGCCTTCGACCGGCTGATCGCCGCGCGACCGCCGGCCTGGACGTCGGCCGACTTCACCGCCTTCCGCGCCGGCTTCGTGCTGCCGGGCGAGGCCGACCGGGTGATCGTCGACGCCGAGGATCTGGTCCCGACCGGCGCGGATCTGCAGGGTTCCTACAAGGTCGGCGAGCGCATCAAGGCCGCCTACGGTCGCCTGGACTTCGCCACGAGCGTCCTGGGCCTGCCGGCCACGGGCAATGTCGGTTTGCGGACCGCCCGGACCCGAACGGAGGTGACCGGCACGCTGCTGGGCGTCTCCACGACGGGCTCCATGGACGTCAAGCCGGTCCGCTATACGGGCGCCCACGCCGTGACCCTGCCCAGCGCCAACCTCGCCATCACCCTCGACCAGCACTGGCGGCTGCGGCTGGCCGCCTCGCGCAGCATCACCCGGCCGTCGCTGGCGGATCTGCGCTCGGCCACGGTCCCCGCCAGCAGCCTCGTCTCGATCCTCTACCAGCGCGGCCAGGCGGAGATCGACCATCCTTCGCCGGGGACCCTGTTCTCCGGCATCGGCGGCAATCCGGAGCTGAAGCCGTACCTGGCCACCAACTACGACCTCTCATTGGAGCGAGAGTTCGGGGACTTCGGCGGTGTCAGCCTGGCGCTGTTCCACAAGACCATCGACGACTTCATCGTCGTCTCGGCCCGGCCCGAGCGCCTGACCTTCGCCACCCGCGCGGGGCCGCCGGTCGTGGCCACGGTGACAATGTCCAGGCCGCGCAACGCGGGCAAGGCCAAGGTGACCGGCCTCGAGGCCGCCTTCAGCCGGCGCTTCGCCCACGGGATCGGGGTCTGGACCAGCGCCACCTGGGTCGACGCCGCCAGCCGCGACGACCAGGGCCGGCGCGGCCGGCTGAACGGCGTCTCGCGCCTGTCCTGGTCGATCAGTCCCTTCGTCGAGCGTGGCCCTTTACACGCCCACCTCTCTTGGACCTGGCGCTCGCCGTTCGGCTCCGAGGCCGACATGCAGGGGGGAGGGGTGTCCAGCTTCGTGGTCGCCAGCGCCGGCTATCTCGACGCGGCCGGTTCCTACGACCTGAGCCCCCGCGTCTCGCTGTACGTCGAGGCCAGCAACCTGACCGACACGGTCGAGGCCGCCTACGAGGGCCAGCGCGACCGTCCGCTGCAGATCGGCCGCTCGGGGCGCTCGTTCGGTTTCGGAATCCGCATGCGGCTGTAGAGCCTGTCCGTCTCCGGTGGACCATCGGAAACGGATAAACCGGCTCTGCCTCAAACATTTAGAGCGTGGCGGGCGCCGAAACCGCTCACACTTTCTGCCGCCACGCTCCAGCCGCCGATTTGTCCGCGGGACACCGGTTACCATCCTGAAATAGTGAGCAACCAGGGCGCGAAGGCCAGGATCCGTCGTGTCGCCAGCCTTCCGAAATGGCGGGAATTGTCCAATTCAGTGGTCATAAAAACCGGCTCAAACGGGCTTGAAAAAATCTTGCCAGCGCTGTCATTTTGCCATTGCGACGGTCCGCGACCGATGTTACCGCTAACTAGTACCTCGTGCGTTGGTTGTTTCTCCAGGGCTCGCGGGACGGGAAGAGCAGTCGGAAATGCTTCCGGCGCGTAACAAAAACAGCGCCCCACAGGGGCTAATTAGGGGGAACGGCCTATGAAGCGGCTTCGTCGCTTGCACGCGTCTGCCTCTTGCGTCGCCATCACGGCGGCCATGTTCGCCAGCTCAGCGCTGGCTCAGCAGACCCAAGAAAACACCGCCGTCGACGAAATCGTCGTCACCGGCATCCGCGCTTCGCTCGAACGGTCGATCGCGATCAAGCGCAACAACAGCGGCGTCGTCGACGCCATCTCCGCCGAGGATATCGGCAAGTTCCCGGACACCAACCTCGCCGAATCCCTGCAGCGGATCACCGGCGTGTCCATCGACCGCACCAACGGCGAAGGCTCGCAGGTCACGGTCCGCGGCTTTGGTCCCAGCTTCAACCTGGTGACTCTGAACGGCCGCTCGATGCCCACCGCCAAGGTCGCCACGGTCGGTGGCGACCAGTCGGCCGACTTCGCGTCGGGCACCAGCCGCTCATTCGACTTCTCGAACCTGGCTTCGGAAGGTGTGACCACGCTGGAGGTCTACAAGACCGGCCGCGCGGCCATTCCGACGGGCGGCATCGGCGCCACGATCAACGTCAAGACCCGTCGTCCGCTGGATGGCAAGCCCGGTTTGACGGGCAGCATCGGCGTCAAGGGCGTTTACGACACCAGCATGGACAAGAAGGTCGACGACTTCGGCCACAAGTTCACGCCGGAAGTTTCGGGCCTGCTGAACTGGGCCGATGACAGCGAGAAGTTCGGCGTCTCGGCGTTCGGCAGCTATCAGAAGCGGGACTTCACCAGCCGTAGCACCACCTCGAACGACTGGAACATCCGGACCTATTCGGATTTCATCAATCCCGCCAACGGTTTCGTCCGTAATGGCGGCGCGACCCAGATCACCAACGCGCCGGCCAGCGGCTCGACCCTGGTCGCGATCCCGAACGACAGCCGTTACCACTTCTCGCAAGGCGAGCGTGAGCGCATCAACGGCCAGATGTCGGTCCAGTACCGTCCCGTCGAAAACCTGACCTTCACCGTGGACGGGCTGTACGCCCAGAACAAGCAGTTCGAACGCCGCAACGACAGCACCAACTGGTTCAATCGTCCGTTCGACAAGGTGACGTTCGACAAGAACCCCGTCGTCGCCACCGCCGTCCTGCTGTCCGAAACGCTTTCGGGCACCAAGGACATGGGCTTCGAGCAGCAGTACCGCGCCACCAAGGACACGCTGAAGTCGGTCGGCTTCAACGGCGACTGGAAGGTCAATGACCGCTTCAGCCTGACCCTGGACGGCCACGTCTCCAAGGCCGACAGCCGTCCGGACGCCCCGAACGGCACCAGCATGACCTCGGTTTCGATCGGCGCGCCGGTCGTCTCCGCCCACAGCGTCGATTACAGCGGCACGGTGCCGGTGCAGACCATCAGCATCAACGACGCGGCGCCGCGCGGCAATGGCAACGGCGTGCTGGACGCCGGTGACCTGGGCAGCCAGGTGGCCCGCACCTCGGCCCAACGCCAGCAGCAGAAGGTCAAGGAAGTCCGACTCGACGGTCGTTGGGACTTGGACGACAACGGCAGCCGCTTCGACTTCGGGGCTGACTACCGCACTTCGACCATGATCCAGACCAGCCTGAACACCCAGCAGGACCTGGGCAGCTGGGGCATCTCCTCGCCGCGCGACGTCCAGCAGTACGCGGGCAGCCTGGTGAAGCAATTCTGCCTGGCCTGCCAGTTCAACTCGTTTGATCTGAAGCAGACGGGCGCTGGCCTCGTGTCCTTCCGCGCCAACGCGATCGACCTCTACAACGCCTTGTCCAAGCCCTACGCGGCTCTGGGCAACGCTGTCGGGGTCACCGGCCAGGACAACAACCGCGTCAAGGAAAACATAGCGTCGGTCTATGGCCAAGTGACCTGGAAGGCCGAACTGGCCGGTCTCCCGGCCGAGTTGGTTACCGGCGTTCGCTACGAGCGGACGGATGTCACCTCGACGTCGCTGGTGCGCACGCCCAGCGCCATCGTGTGGACCGCCGACAACGACTTCACGGTCCAGACCTCGAGCACCTACCAACCGATCTCCGGCAAGGGCAAATACAACAACCTGCTGCCCTCGATGGACTTCCGCGTCGACCTGCGGGACAACCTGACCACCCGCTTCTCGTTCAGCCGCACGGTCGCGCGTCCGGAATACGGCAACCTGTTCGCCTCCCAGTCGGCTGGCGCGCCGAACCGTCCGGTCGCCAATGGGGCCATCCCGCTCGGCTCTTCGGGCAACCCGGATTTGGAACCGCTGATCTCGGACAACTTCGATGTGTCGGTGGAGTGGTACTACAAGCCGAGCAGCTACATATCGGCTGGCTTCTTCGAGAAGCGGGTGAACAACTTTGTCGGTACGGGCACCAAGAACGGCAACCTGTTCGGCCTACGTGACCCGAGTTCGGGCGCGGCGGGCACCCGTTCGGGCGACGCCAAGACCGCTCTGACGGCCATCGGCGCCAACCAGACCGACGTGAACCTGTTCACCATGACGGCCCTGATCCAGCGGACCGGCTCGGTGGCGGCGGCGACGACGCAGTTCCAGGCCAACCGCATCTCCGGCGGCGACCTGAACCAGGCCTTCGTCGATCAGATCCTGGCGGCCACCGACATCGCGGCCAACAGCAGCGACCCGCTGTTCAACTTCCAGATCTCGCAGCCGATCAACAACAAGACCGGCAAGATCCACGGCTTCGAAATCGCGGCCCAGCACTTCTTCGGCGACACCGGCTTCGGCGTCTCCGGGGCCTACACGCTGGTGCGCGGCGACGTCGGCTTCGATAACGGCGTGGATCCGTCGCAAGATCAGTTCGCGCTGCTGGGTCTGTCGGACACGGCCAACGCCACGCTGATCTACGACAAGAACGGGATCTCGGCCCGTCTGATCTACAACTGGCGTGACAAGTTCCTGCAAGCCACCAACCGCGGTGGTTCGCGCAACCCGGTCTATGTCGCGCCGTTCGGCCAAGTGGACTTCAGCGTCAACTACGACGTGACGCCGAAGCTGGCGATCTCGCTGGAAGGCCTCAACCTGACCAAGGAGCACCTGCGCACCTATGCTCGTGACGAAAACGAGCTGTGGTTCGGTCAGGAAATCGATCGCCGCTTCCTGCTCGGCGCTCGCTACCGCTTCTAGACCGGAAGTCCTGGAAGTGGATGAAGGGGTCGCCGCTTGCGGCGGCCCCTTTCTTCCTTTGAAGTAGCCATTCGCGAGCATGAGTTGGCCGACATGAACCGAGTGCTTCTCAACAACGTCGATCACGCCGAGCTGCGGGTGATCGCCGAGCACGGCGTCGCGTACGGCGACGGCCTGAACCAGACGCTGCTCCTGCCGACCGAGTTCGAAGCGGCTCAGCGCGAATATCCGATCCTGATCCGCAAGGACGACGCTGGCGCCTATCAAGCCGTGGCGCTGCTGGGCCTGGACCGCGACGAGAACCTGTTCCTCGACGAGACCGGCTGGAACGCCCGCTACATCCCGGCCGTCCAGCGGCGCGGCCCGTTCTCGATCGCCCTGCAACGCGACGCGCTGGGCGCCGAGCCGCGGCCGATGATCCATGTCGACCTCGACCACCCGCGTGTCAGCCGTGACGCGGGCGAGCGCCTGTTTCTGCCAGCCGGCGGCGTCGCGCCCTACCTGCAGAGCGTCAACCGCACGCTGAGCCTCATCCACGAAGGTCTGGAGGTGGCCGGCCCGATGTTCGCGGCCTTCGACGAACTGGGCCTGATCGAGCCGATCGACATCGAGATCAAGCTGGACGACCAGACCAGCTATGACGTGCCGGACGTCTTCACCCTGGCGCCCGATCGCCTGGCGGCCGTCGCCGGGACGGACCTGGAGCGGCTGCACCAGTCGGGCCTGCTGCGCGCGGCCTGGGCCCTGATCGCCTCGATGGGCAATATCGAGGACCTGATCGCCCGTAAGACCCGCAAGCGCGCCTCTTCCGCGGGATTGGCCTGACGTGACCGCCCTGACGGCCCGCCGGACGCTGGAGACCACGGTCGCGACGCCGGCCCAGATCCCGTTCGACGCCGTGCTGGCCGGCCAGACGCCGATGATCTTCAAGGGCCTGGCGCGGGATTGGCCGCTTGTGCTGGCAGGCCTCGAATCCAGCCAAGCGGCGCGCGACTACATCCGCGCTCACGACCAGGGCGGCCGGGTGGTGGGCTATAGCGGCGAGCCGTCGATCAAGGGCCGGTTCTTCTACGACGAGACCCGGACGGCCATGAACTTCAAGGCCGAGCGCGCGCCGCTGGAGACCTTTCTGCGCCGCCTCGAAGAGGTCGAGGGCCGAAATGACGCCCCGTCGGTCTATGTCGGCTCGACCGATCTCGACGCCTATTTCCCCAGCCTGAAGGCCGCCAACGACCTGGGCCTGGGCCCCGAGGTGTTCGGCCCGCAGCCGCCGATGGCCGGGATCTGGATCGGCAACCGCACGACGGCCGCCGCCCACTACGACATGTCCAACAATATCGCCGTCTGCGCCGTGGGCCGGCGGCGCTTCACCCTGTTCCCGCCAGACCAGGTCGCCAACCTGTATCCCGGACCCTTGGAGCCGACGCCCGGCGGCCAGGTGGTCAGCCTGGTCGATTTCGAAACGCCCGACTTCGAGCGGCATCCGCTTTTCCGCGAAGCGATCGCGAGCGCCCAGGTGGCCGAGCTCGAGCCCGGCGATGTCCTCGTCTATCCGGCCCTGTGGTGGCACCAGGTCGAGGCGCTGGAGCCGTTCAACGTGCTGGTGAACTACTGGTGGAACGCCTCGCCGGGCTTCGTCGACACGCCGATGACCACCCTGCTGCACGGCCTGCTGAGCCTGCGCGATCGGCCCGACTTCGAGAAGCAGGGCTGGAAGGTCCTGTTCGACTACTACCTGTTCGGCCCCGCCGATCGCGCCGGGGCGCATTTGCCCGAGGCCGCGCGCGGACCGCTGGGACCGATGGACGAGATCAAGGCCAGGCGGCTGCGGGCTTATCTGCTCGACCGCCTGAACCGATAACAAGAACGAGGGGAGGGGCGTCATGACCCAGCAGACGATCCGCAAGGTGGTGATCGCGGGCGGCGGCACCGCCGGCTGGATGGCCGCCGCGGCCCTGGCCAAGCAGCTAGGCCCGCTGCTCGACATCACCCTGGTCGAGTCCGAAGACATCGGCACGGTCGGGGTGGGGGAATCGACGATCCCCACGGCCCGCACCTTCAACGCGCTGCTCGGCATCGACGAGGCCGAGTTCATGCGCGCCACCCAGGCGACCTTCAAACTGGGCATCTCGTTCGAGAATTGGGGCGAGATCGGCGACCGCTACATCCACTCGTTCGGTCAGGTCGGCAAATCCACCTGGATGGGCGGCTTCCATCACTTCTGGATGCAGGCCCGCGACCAGGGATTCGGCGGTGATCTCGGCGACTATTGCCTTGAGCTGAAGGCGGCCGAGCAGAACAGGTTCTATACGGGCGAGGAGAGCCCGCTGAACTACGCCTACCACCTGGACGCCGGTCTCTACGGCCGTTTCCTGCGCGGCATGGCCGAGGCCGACGGCGTGCGCCGGGTCGAGGGCAAGATCGCCAGCGTCCGCCAGCGCGGGGAAGACGGCTTCGTCGAGGCCCTGGTCATGCAGAGCGGCGAGGTGGTCGAGGGCGACCTGTTCGTCGACTGCACCGGCTTCCGCGGCCTGCTGATCGAACAGACCCTGAAGGCCGGCTTCGAGGACTGGGACCATTGGCTGCCGACCAACAGCGCCCTGGCGGTCCAGACCCGTTCGACCGAGCCCGCCGTCCCCTATACCCGCGCGATCGCCCACGAGGCGGGTTGGCGCTGGAAGATCCCGCTCCAACACCGGGTCGGCAATGGCCTCGTCTACTGCAGCGACTTCATGTCCGATGACGATGCGCGCGCGAAGTTGATGGGCGAGATCGAGGGCGAGACCCTGATCGAGCCGCGACTGATCCGCTATCGCACGGGCCGTCGCCGCAAGACCTGGGACAAGAACGTCGTGGCCCTGGGCTTGGCCAGCGGCTTCGTCGAGCCGCTGGAGTCGACCTCGATCCACCTGATCATGATCGGCGTGACGCGGCTGATGCAGCTGTTCCCCTTCGCCGGGATCAGCCAGGCGGCGGTCGATCGCTACAACCGCCAGGCCAACGACGAGCTGGAGAAGATCCGCGACTTCATCATCCTGCACTACAAGGCGACCGAGCGGACCGACAGCCCGTTCTGGGATCGCGTGCGCGAGATGGAGATCCCCGACAGCCTGGTCCAGCGCATCGAGCTCTTCCGCCAGAGCGCTCAGGTCTACCAGGCTCCTGGAGAGCTGTTCCTGGTCGACTCCTGGCTACAGGTTCTGCTGGGCCAGCGGATCCAGCCTCAGACCTATCACCACATGGGTCGGTTGATGCCGGCTCTGCAGTTGAAGGGCGCGCTGGAGGACCTCAAGCGCAACATCGACGGCATGGTGGCCCGGCTGCCGCAGCACCAGGCCTTCCTCGACCGCTATTGCGCGCCTCCGGTAAGCAAGAGCGCCTAGATCGGGAGCGGCGCGAACAGCTTCTGTAGCGTCGCGCCGATCCGCGCGGCGGCCGGGTCGGTGTCGGTCAAGCCCATGGCGGTCAGCTCGCCGCCGATGCGGCGGCCGACGGCCAGCAGAGGGCGGCTGGTGACCTGGGCCTGGGCCAGGCCCTCGATGGCCTCGGCGTAGCGGGCGGCGTTGAGGTTGGCCAGCGCCCAGGCGCGGGCGGCCTTGCCGGTCTCGCGGCGCAGGGCCTCATCGGCGACCAGACGCTCGAGCACGTCGCGCAACTCCTCGACCACGATCTCGCCGTCGATCTTGAAGACCAGGTCGTCGGGTAGCTCGCCGTAGAAGCCGGCGCGGGCGACCACGGTCGGGCGGCCGCTGAGCATGCCCTCGCAGGCCGAGCCCGAGGCGCCTTCCAGCACCGGCTTGCGCAGGGCGACCATGATGTCGGCCTCGTCGAGGCGGCGGTCCAGGGTGTCGTCGTCGACCGCGCCGTCGATGACCAGATTGTCGAACCCGACCTCGGCGGCGGCGGCCTCCAGCTTGGCGCGCTCCGCGTCAGAGATCGGTCCCACCAGGCGATAGACGCACGCCTTCAAGGCGTCGGAGCCCCCGATGGCGCGGATCACGTCGTCGACGCGCTTGTTGGGGTTCATCACCCCGACCGTGGTGATCGTCAGCTGGCGCTTGGCCTTCGGCGGCCCCGGCGGGGTGGCGCGATCGGGGCAGCACAGCGGCGTCACGGCGACCGGGCCTTGGACGACGGCCTCCAGCTTGGGGGCGTAGAACTGGGCGTGAGCCAGGGCGGCCTCGCAGCGGCCGGCCAGCCACTCGGTCATCGGCAGATGCCGGGCGATCTCGCCCATGTCCAGCATCTGGCCCGAGCGGACGGCCACGGCGTGCGGCAGGGCCGCCTCGCCATAGGTCGCGACGATCTCGGCGTCGTGCCGGCGATAGTCAAGGCCGTTGTAGTGCAGCCAGCCCGAGAACAGGTTGTAGATATAGAAGTCGTGGAAGATCCCCAGGCACGGCGCGGCGTCCAGGATCGCGAACACGCCGGCGTGGAAGGGATAGTTGTCGCCGATATTGACCACCACCACGTCGAACTCGGTCCGCAGGCGCGAGAGGTCGTAGGACCGCCAGTGATGCACGCGCAGGGCGGTCGGGTGCAGCGGCTCGGCCGGGTCGTCCTTGTCCTCGCAGCGCAGGATTTCGACCTGGTGGCCTCGCTGGGCCAGGGCCTTGGACACCTCGGCGCCGACGCGACCGATCGACGAGCGCAGGACGAAGGGCGTCACCCAGCAGATCTTCATGGGCGAGGTCCTCAGCGCCGCAGCAGACGCTTCTCGGCGTCGCCGCCGGCGCGCACGAAGGCGATGTTGGCCGAGACCACCTTGGCGGCGGCCTTGGCGTTGGTCGGCTCGGCCGCGCCCGTCGCCTCATCGATGATGTAGGCCTTGAAGCCGGAATCGGCGAAAGCCTTGAACCATTGGGCCGGAGTCTGGCCGACGCGCTTGAGGTGCTCGGGGCCGAACTCGGCGATGATGGCCAGGTCCTTGTTCTTGGCGATCAGGCCCGACATGCCGGCCAGCACGTCCAGCTCGGCGCCCTCGACGTCGATCTTGACCACGTCCATGCGCTGCGCCACGGCGTCCAGGCGCACGACCTCGACCTGGATCTCGCGCGAGCCCTCGGTCTCGGGCAAGGCGTAGAGCGAGCTGTGGCCGATGATGTCGCTGACGTGGAAGGTCAGCTGGCCAGCCTGCGCGCCGACGGCCTGATCGCGCACCTCGACCCAGGACAGACCGTTGAGGTGACGCATCTTCTCGAGGTTCGCGCGCGGGATCGCCTCGGGCTCGAAGGCGATGACCTTGCCGGCTGGGCCAGCGGCCCACGCCATGATCAAAGTAAGCAGGCCGATATTGGCGCCGACATCGGCGACGACCATGCCCGGCTGGATCAGGCGACGCAGGACGTCGCCGGTGCCGGGCTCCAGGCCACGGCTGGTGGCGTTGGCCAGCATCGTCACGAAGGTGGGGAGGGCGGTCGGGGCCAGGATGTAGCCGTCGCGCATGCGGATGGCGGTCGACTCGGCGTCGTAGTGGATCAGCGGTCGGGCCTTGATCTCCAGCTCGTCGAAGCGCGGGCCGAACAGGCCGGGCAGACGGGCCAGCTCCGACCCGAACTGGTCGCCGCGCATTTCCAAGCGCGCCAGCGGCGGTTCCAGCCGTGAAAGATGGGCCGACAGCGCGCGGGTGGCCTCATCGCTCTGCTTGAGCGCCATGTGCAGCAGGGCGTGCGTCTGGTCCAGCCGCAGGTTGACCGCCTGCAACTCGGCCGATAGCGCGTTCAAGTGGCCGCGCGTCTCGCGCAGCTCATGCTCGACGCTGGCCTGAAGATAGCGACGCGCATAGTTGGCGACAGGCGACAGCACCGGCCCCAGCAGTCGCCGGGCGAAGCCGAAGCGGCGGCGCGGCGGCGGGCCGGCGGGTTGCGGTGCGGGGTCGGCGACCGAGGTCGCGGACTGCGGGGGAAGCATGGCGGAGCGGATCGCCATGTCCAGGCGTACGGGCCTCAAGTCAATTTTCCTAAGCCGTTCTCGACAAGTCCCGGCCGAATAACCGCGACGCCCGCCACCAGAGCGCGACCGCGACTGTTTAGATCAGATTCCCGTCGTGCAGGAACGACGAATGATCGCCGACCAGACTGATCGTGCTGCCGTCCGCGAAATCGAACGTCATGCTGTCGAGGTGGCTGATCAGATTGATGTTATGCAGGACGCGGCTGTCGAGGATGATGATCTCGGCGCCGTTGACCACAATCTCGACCACGGGGGCGTGGGCGATGAAGTAGTCGATGAACTGCTTGACCATGTCCGGCGATGCATAGGCCGGAGCTTCCGGCTTCGGCGTCTCGGCCGGCGGCGTCACATCGACGATCGGCGTGTTCGAGTCCCCGGTGTCGACGGGCAAGGTCGGCGTGGTCGGGGATTCCGGCGCGGCCGGCCCGCCAAGATCCGTAGGCGCGGGCGTCGTCGAGTAATGTTGGCCGCGTCCGACGATGTCGGCCAGCACGTCGGGTAGCTTGGAGACCTCGATGACCGTGATCTTGCGGTCGCCCTGGTCACCCAGGACGGCGCGAACCAACTGCACGGCCTCGACCGAAGGCAGGCTGCCGGAAGACAGGTCCAGGCGAACATCGATCGTCCAGCTGGCGCTGTCCGTCGGCGGCGCGGGCAGGCCCGAGACGTGGTCGTGGCCGCCCTTGCTGGTCTCACCGACGACGGCCTCGGCCGCGGTCGCACCCGAGGTCTGCGGCAGGGTCGAAAGGATCGCCACTAGCGACAGCACCGATGAAACGGTCTGGGCCGGCGTGCTCTCTACGGGGGTGATGTGTGGCGCGCTGTTCAGCGACAGGCCGCTGTCCATGGTGACCACGGCGGGCTGCCCGACGCCGCTGAAGTCGAGCGACGCGGCGGCGGCCGTGATCGCGGCGCTCGCCGACGGATCGATGGCCACGGTCTGGGTCTTGTAGTCGGACGCCAGTAGGGCCGCGGCCAGCACCAGAACGGCCTGGTTGGCGGGAAGTTGGACGGTGTCGTAGGTCGATGCTTGCGAGGCGGCGATTGGCGCGACGCCGTTGCTGAGGCCGGCGTTCGAGCTGGACGACAGCAGGACGGGGCGGCTGTGACCCGACTGGGCGTTGCTGGCGCCGGTTTCGCCGGCGCGGGCCTCGCCCGTCTTGAAGAAGGCGGTGCCGACCACGGCCACCAGCAGGGCGGCGGGGTGGACCGAGATGTTGCTGCCGCTATCCGCGCGCCGGATCAGCGGGTGGCGCGACACCATGTTGCGCACCAGGGCCGTGAAGTCGAAGCCGCGAGCGATCTCTTCGTAGGCGGGGCCGGCGATGATGTACTCGCCGTCGATGCGCGCGAAGTGGATGACCACCTCGCCGTCGTCCGACCGATAGAAGACGAACCACGGCTCGTTCTCGTCGCTCATGCCGCGGTCGGTGCCGACGCGGATGCCCGCCCGGATCAGGGCGCTCTCGACGCGATAGAACTCAGCCAGTTCCTGCTGAGTCCAGTCGGACGGCTTCGGCGCGTAGCGCGGCGAGCGCTGGAAGAACGAAAGGACCTGAGCGGTCATGCGGTGGTGGTTTCCCCACGCCTAAGAACAACGCCGGCCCCCACCGGCAGGGCGACACTAACCGAACTACGCTTCGCTGAACAGGATTTCGTAGGTGATCGGATCGTAGAAGCGCAGCAGCTCGCGGACGAAGGTCTTTTCGGGAACCTCGAACGCTTGCGCCCAATCCCGATAACGA
Organism: Caulobacter sp. GW821-FHT05F04; assembly: GCF_059419665.1. Taxonomy (NCBI): domain Bacteria; kingdom Pseudomonadati; phylum Pseudomonadota; class Alphaproteobacteria; order Caulobacterales; family Caulobacteraceae; genus Caulobacter; species Caulobacter sp. GW821-FHT05F04. The sequence goes on along the minus strand of NZ_JBWKSF010000001.1, from coordinate 514,788 downwards.
TCGGGCGGAATGCGGCCGCGGCCGGTCTCAAGCTGTGAGATAAAGGTATAATAGTCGGCGCCGACCTTGGCCGCGAGCTGGCGCTGCGACAGGCCGACGGCCTCGCGCTGTTCTTTCAGCCAGCGCCCCCCTTCGCGGCGGAGGTCTTGCACCTCCGAGGTGCTGCGGCGTTGCGGATTACCATACATAATAAAGACCTCACGCCCCGTCCGCCGTGCGGAGCGCGTGCGCGCGCTCGATCACCGACGTCCGAAATCCTTATCTTATATACCCGGTTCGTCGCGGGGGTTCAAGGAACGCGACATAGGAATTTGCTGTACCGGTTAGAAAAATGCTGTACCCCACGAATTCGGCTATTGTCGACGTATGACGTTTGCTCTATAGCCGTCGCTGCTCCCATGCGTGCCAATAGGTCGCGGGGGGTGTGGGATCTTTTTGGGAGACAAGCCAAATGGCTTATACGACTACTCAGCTGCAGACGTTCTTCGCGAACGCCAATGCCGGCACCGCCCCGAGCGCCGCTCAAACCCTGACCCTGACCGCTCTGGCCAACCAGAACGCCGCTGGCACCCTGACCGACGCGCAAGCGCTGGCTCAGACCATCGACCTGGCCTCGGACATCACCACGGCCGTCAGCGTTGAAACCTACGCCTTCTTCACCGGCGTCGCGCCGAGCCAAGACGGCCTGAAGTTCCTGAACGCCGCCTTCGTCGGCACGGGCGCTCAAGCCAACCTGAACGGCGAAAACCGCTTCATCGCTCAATCGGTCGCTCTGGCCCTGGGCAACGCGGCCGCCAAGACCTCGTTCTCGGCCTCGTACGGCTCGCTGTCGGTCGCTGACGCCACTAAGGCCGCCTACAACATCATCATCGGCAACGCCGCGGCCGCCGCCGCCGGCATCAATGTCGATTCGGCCGTTGGCTTCCTGACCAGCGCTTCGTCGATCGCCTACTACACCAGCTACGTGAAGGCCAACCTGCCGGCCACCACCAGCGCCGCTGACCTCGATCTGGCCGTCAAGGCCGCGATCGTTGGCGAAATCATGTACCTCGCCACGACGTACAACAACGGCGCTGGCGTCGGTTCGTACGCCGCCGCCGCCAACAACCTGATCAAGGATCTGGCTGACGACGGCGTTCTGACCGCCAACAACACCGCCGGCATCAACCTGTTCACTGCCTACGGCGCTTCGGGCAGCGGCACCCCGGGCACCCCCGGCCAAGCCTTCGCCCTGAAGGTCGGCCTGGACGCCCTGATCGGCACCGCCAACGACGACACCTTCGTCGGCAGCCTGGACGCCCTGGGCGCCACGGCCACCACCGTCAACCTCGGCGACTCGATCGACGGCGGTTCGGGCACCGACACCCTGACGGTCGTCAGCAACATCACGGGCGGCACCTCGGTGTCGGGCCTGACGCTGAAGAGCGTTGAAAACGTCGTCGTCAACAACACCGTCGCCGCCGGCGCCGGTAACCTGATCACGGTCGACGCTTCGGGCTTCTCGGGCGTCAGCAAGATCTCGGCCGGCGGCACGGGCAACCTGACCGTCACCAACATCGGTTCGGTCACCCTCGGCGCCCTGAACACCACCACGAACGGCACCGTCGGCGACGCCACTCCGACCGCCAACACCATCGTCACCCAGACGATCACGGGCGCTGGCGCCACCTCGGTCGACGTTTCGGGCAACACCCAGAACACGTTCGGCAACCTGGCGATCGACACCTCGGGCGGCACCGGCACCTCGCTGACGCTGCGCAACACCGGTTCGGCCGCTGCTACCGTCAGCACCTTGAAGGTCGGCTCGGCTGTCGCCACCCTGAACGTCGCCGCCACCAGCGCCATCACGCTGAACGGCACGTACTCGAACACCGTGTTCGCCAACAACGGCGCTTCGACCCGTGACGGCGTCGGCATCGTGGAAACGACCGCCAACACCCTGGCCACCGTGAACGTCACCGGCGTTGGCGCCGTGAGCCTCGGCACCATCGGCAGCACCGCGCTGAAGACCGTCGACGCTTCGGCTTCGACCGGCGGCCTGACGGCTACCCTGGCCAGCTCGGCTCTGACGAGCGTCAAGGGCAGCTCTGCCGCTGACACCCTGACCCTGACGGGCACCCTGGGCGCCACCGCCGTCGTCGACCTCGGCGCCGGCGCTGACACCCTGGTCCTGTCGAACGCTCCGACCGCCGGCGCCACGATCAACGGTGGTGACGGTACGGATACCCTGGGCCTCAACGCCGCGGGCATCGTGACTGCCGGCAACAAGGCTCAGTTCGTCAGCTTCGAAAATGCCGCCATCAACGGCGCCAACTACGACGTCGGCGTGCTGACCTCGTTCGCCAACATCAACGTCACGGGCGGCACTGTCGTTCTGACGGGCATCGGCGCCAACGCGACCTTCAACGCCACGACCGGTACGACCGCTCTGACCACCACCCTGACCACGGCCACGGGTACGTCGGACGTCATCAACCTGAACCTGGGCACCGCCGGCAAGGGCGGCGCCACCGTGACGGGTTACACCGCCGCGGGCGTTGAGACGGTCAACATCAACTCGCTGGCTGGCACCTCGACCTCGACCAACAGCCTGACCTTCGGCGCCGGCTCCGACGCTCTGAAGCAGGTCAATGTGACGGGTAACGGTACGGTCACCGTGAACGCCGCCGCCATCACCAGCGGCACGATCGGCATCGACGCCAGCGCCAACACCGGCGGTCTGACGGCGACGGGTTCGACCACGAAGATCACGAACATCATCGGCACCGCTGCGAACGACACGATCACGGCCGGTGGCGCTGGTGGCACGATCAACGCGGGCAAGGGCGGCGACGCGGTCACCCTCGGCGCCGGCAACGACATCGTGAACCTGAAGGCTGGCGACTCGACCTTCGACGCCACCAACGCCGCTGGCGTTGGCAACAAGGGCACGATGGACACGATCACCGGCTTCAACGGCGCTGGCGTCGACAAGCTCGACCTGACCCAGATCGCGGGCTTCGTCGGTTCGGCTCAGGGCGTTGCCAACGCCACGGTCGCTGACATCGCCGCGGTCGGCACCTACCTGACCAGCACTGCCAACCTGTTCAAGGACGGCGGCGGTCTGGTGCGCGGCGTGCTGGACATCCAGCTCACCGGCACCGCGACGACCCACTTCGTGGTTGTCGACGTCAACCACGATGGCGCCTACACCGCCGGCACCGACATGGTCGTCCAGCTGGTTACCGGCCCGGGCACCGCGCTGGTCGCCACCGACTTCAACTTCGGCAGCTAATCGCTTCCCAAGTTTGAGTTGAACTAAGGGAAAGGCCCCCGGAGCAATCCGGGGGCCTTTTTCGTTTTGGTGATCTTTGGGCTTTGGACCGTCGAAAACCCACGCTATGCGAGAGGCTCATCAAGGAATCCGCGCATGTCCTGGAACGCCGGCTACGTCACCGACGTCAACTACACCTTCGGCTACTATCCGGATTTCAACCCGGTTCGAACGAACTACGGCCTGGCGATGGCCGGGGCGGTGGCCCCGCCGCTGCGCAATGCGTGCGAACTGGGTTTCGGCCAAGGGCTGTCCGTCGCGATCCACGCCGCCGCCCAACCGGGCGTGCAATGGTGGGGCACCGACTTCAATCCGGCCCAGGCCGGTTACGCCCAGGAACTGGCGGCGCGCAGCGGTTCGAACGCGCGGCTCTATGACCAGGCGTTCGCGGAATTCTGTGGTCGCGACGACCTGCCGGAGTTCGAGTTCATCGCGCTGCACGGCATCTGGTCGTGGATCTCCGACGAGAACCGCCAGATCATCGTCGACTTCGTGCGCCGCAAGCTCGCCGTCGGCGGCGTTCTCTACATCAGCTACAATACCCTGCCGGGATGGTCCGCTGCCGCGCCGTTGCGCCACCTGATGAAGCAGCACGGCGACCAGAGGGGTTCGCCATCGACCAAGGTCACCCAACGCATCGATGAGGCCTTCGCCTTCATGGATCAACTTGTGGCCGCCGATCCGGCCTACATCCGGGGCAATCCGGGGCTAACCGACCGGTTCGACAAGCTGAAGGGGATGAATCGACAGTACCTAGCGCACGAGTACATGAACCGTGACTGGAAGCCGATGTACTTCTCGGAAATGTCCGAGTGGCTGGAGCCGGCCAAGGTTTCCTACGCGTGTTCGGCGAGTTTGCTCGACCAGCAGGACAGCATCAACCTGACCCCTGCGCAGATCCAGCTGGTCGCGGCGCAAGAGGATCCCGTCTTGCGCGAGACGGTGCGAGACTTCCTGACATCCCAGCAATTCCGACGCGATCTCTGGGTGCGCGGCGCCCGTGTCCTGTCCTCGCTGGAGCAGGCCGAGTTCATCCGAAGCCAGCGTTTCCTGCTCACCACGCCCCGCGCTGACGTCAAGCTGAGCCTGAGCGCCGCGCAGGGCGAGGTGAGCCTCCATCAGAACGTCTATGGTCCGCTGCTGGACTTCCTGGCCGACCACCAGATCAAGACCTTCATCCAGATCGAGGTGGCCGGGCAGGCGGCGGGCCTCAGCCTGCCGCAAGTCGCAGCCGCGATGGCCATCCTAACGGGCGCCGGAACGGTGACCGTGGTCCAGGACGACAAGACTATCTCTAAGGCCAAGTCCAACGTCGAGAAACTCAACGCCTTCCTGGCGCATCGGAGCCGGTCGCGATCGGAGACCGGTTATCTGGCCAGTCCCGTGACCGGCGGGGGCGTGGCTGTCGACCGCTTCGAGCAGCTGTTCCTCGTGATGCGCGGTCAAGGCCGCAAGACGCCGGCCGACTGGGCCAAGGGCGTACACGACCTCCTGGCCTCACAAGGGCAGCAGCTTCTGAAGGACGGGCGCACCCTGACGACGCCGGAGGAAAACCTCGCCGAGCTGTTCGAACGCGCGACCGCGATGGAGAAGCGTCTGCCGATCCTGCGCGCTCTCGGCGTCGCCTGAGGCGCGATCCGGCTTGGACGCGGCTTGAGGTTCGCCTATGACACCGGCCTTACCCGGCCACGCGGCGCGTGGCGGCGGACGGAGGTCAGGATGGTTTCTCCTCGCAGCCGTGTCCGGCAGGACGCAACGGACCCGCCGGGAGGCCAAGGCGACCTTCGCAAATCGTGGCGCCAAACCCATCCCGCCGCAGGTGACGCAAGGTCGGAGGTTGCGTTTTTGCTGTATGAGCCTGTAGTGCTTAGTTCGGCCGCATTTACATGATCATCCCGCGCCCAAGCGTTGTTTTCTGTTCCGACGCACGCCCGCGTTCACTCTTCAAGGCAAGCCATGGCCAGTAAAATCGTTGCAGCTCAGACGCCTCTAGACCGAGCTGTAGAAGTCGCCAAACCGGCGGTGATCACCGCCATGGTGTTCAGCTTCTTCATCAACATCCTGGCGCTGGTCAGCCCCTTGTACATGCTGCAGGTCTATGATCGCGTGCTCTCCAGCCGCAACGTCGCGACGCTGGTCGTGCTGACCTTGATCTGCATCTTCCTGTTCGTGATCTATGGCCTGCTTGAGGCGCTGCGCACCCAGGTGCTGGTGCGGGGCGGACTCAAGTTCGACGGCCTGGTGCGCGATCCGATCTTCCGGGCGGTGCTCGATTCGACACTGAATCGCCGCGGGCAGGGCGCCCAGGCGTTCCGCGACATGGACAGTGTGCGCGAGTTCATGACGGGCGGCCTGATCGCCTTCTGCGACGCGCCCTGGACCCCGGTGTTCATCATCGTGTCGTGGATGCTGCATCCCTTTTTCGGCGTCCTGGCCATCATCAGCTGCATCATCATCTTTGGCTTGGCCGTGATGAACGATCGCGCCACCAAGGAGCCGATCCAGATGGCCACCATGGCCTCGATCGCCGCCCAGAACGACGCCAGCTCCACCCTGCGCAACGCCGAGGTCATGAAGGCCATGGGCATGTGGGGCGGCCTGCAGGCGCGCTGGCGCATTCGCCGCGACGAGCAGGTGGCCTGGCAGGCTTCGGCCAGCGACGCCGGCGGCGCGGTGATGTCGGGCATCAAGGTGTTTCGCCAGGTGGTCCAGACCCTGATCCTGGGCGGCGGCGCCTATCTTGCCATCCAGGGCAAGATCTCGGCCGGTTCGATGATCGCCGGCTCGATCCTGGTCGGCCGCGCCCTGGCCCCGATCGAAGGCGCCGTGGGCCAGTGGAAGGGCCTGCTGGGCGCGCGCAGCTCGTGGGATCGCCTGCAAGCGATGCTGCGCGAGGAACGCGACACCAGCGATCACATGCCGCTGCCCGACCCGCGCGGCGTACTTTCGGCCGAAGCCGCGTCGATCCTGCCGCCCGGCGCGCAGACCCCGACCCTGCGCCAGGCCAGCTTCCGTATCGACGCCGGCACCTCGGTCGGCATTGTCGGTCCCAGCGGCGCGGGCAAGTCCTCGCTGCTGCGCGGCGTCGTCGGCGTCTGGCCCTGCACCGCGGGCGTCATCCGCCTCGACGGCTACGACATCAAGCAGTGGGACCCGGAAAAGCTCGGACGCCACATCGGCTATCTGCCGCAGGACATCGAGCTGTTCTCGGGCACGATCGCTCAGAACATCGCCCGCTTCACCGAGTTCCAGCCGCAGGAAGTCATCGAGGCGGCGACCCTGGCCGGCGTGCATGAACTGATCCAGACCCTGCCCAACGGCTACGACACGCCGATCGGCGAGGGCGGAGCGTCCCTGTCGGGCGGCCAGCGCCAGCGCGTGGCCCTGGCGCGCGCCCTGTTCCGGATGCCGGCCCTGATGGTCCTCGACGAACCGAACGCCAGTCTCGACCAGCTGGGTGAAATAGCGCTGGCCGAGGCGATGAACCGTCTCAAGGCCGCCAAGCGCACCGTGATCTTCGCGACGCACAAGGTGAACCTGCTGTCCCAGGCCGACTACATCATGGTGGTCAACCAGGGTGTCATCGCCGACTTCGGCGAGCGTGACGTGATGTTGGCCAAGCTGTCCGGCGCCGCGCCGCCCCAACCGCCGTCGCCGGCGCCCACGCCGATCCAGAGCGCCCACTAACCGTCGTTCGTCCTTTTCCCAGAGGCGCGCCAGCGGGCGCGCCCAGCAGGCCCAAGAACAAGATGAAGCTTCCCACGATCAAGCGTCCGACGGACAACTACAAAGGCGTGGCCAGGATCGGCTACGGCGTCATCCTGGTGACCTTCGTGGGTCTGCTGGGCTGGGCCGCCTTCGCGCCGCTGGACAGCGCGGTCATCGCCAACGGCGTGATCTCCGCCGAGGGCAATCGCAAGACCATCCAGCACCTTGAAGGTGGCATCCTCCGCAAGATCCTCGTTCGCGAGGGCGACAAGGTGAAGGCCGGCCAGGTGCTGTTCGAGCTGGATCCGACCCAGGCCAACGCCGCCGCCGGCATCACGCGCAGCCAGTACGTCGCGCTCAAGGCCATGGAAGCCCGGCTTCTGGCCGAGCGCGATCAGCGGGGCTCGATCGCGTTCCCCGCCGATTTGCTGGGTCAGCGCTCGGATCCGATCGTCGCGCGCGTGCTGGCCGACGAGCAGGCGCAATTCCAGGAGCGCCGTCAGACGCTTCAGGGCCAGGTCGACCTGATGAATTCGCAGCGGGACCAATACCGCAGCGAGATCGAGGGCATCGATCGCCAGACCCAGGGCCTCAAGGATCAGCTAGGTTTTATCCAGGACGAACTGGGCGACCTGCGCAAGATCTACGACAAGGGCTTGGTGCCGCGGCCGCGGCTGCTGGCGCTGGAGCGCGAGCAAGCCAACCTCTCCGGCTCGATCGGCCGCCTGGTGGCCGACCGCGCCAAGTCGGTGCAGGGCATGGCCGAGACCCAGCTGAAGATTCGGCAGATCAAGCAGACCTTCTATGAAGAGGTCAGCCAGAACATCGCCGAGACCCGCGTGAAGCTGGCCGAGGTGACGGAAAAGGAAGTGGTCGCATCTGATCAGCAGCGCCGGATCAATGTCGTCTCGCCGGTAAACGGCACGGCCCAGAACCTCCACTTCTTCACCGAAGGCGCCGTGGTTCGCCCGGCCGAGCCGCTGGTCGACATCGCCCCGAACGACGAAGGCTTCGTGATCCAGGCGCACTTCGCGCCGACCGACGTCGACAATGTGCATGCGGGCATGACCACCGAGGTGCGCCTGCCGGCATTCCACTCGCGCGAGATTCCGATCCTGAACGGCAAGATCGAGTCGATCTCCAGCGACCGGCTCTCCGATCCGGAAGGCAAGACGGTCTATTTCCTCGGGATCGTGCGCGTCGACGTCAAGCAACTGCCGCCGAAGTTCCGCAACAGGGTGACCGCCGGCATGCCGGCCCAGGTCATAGTGCCGACCGGCGAGCGGACGGTGCTGCAATACCTTTTCTCGCCGCTGCGCGAGACCCTGCGCACCACCATGCGCGAGGAGTAGGGCGCGGGTTTTTAACAACCTGATTCCGAACGTCTTTCGGAGGGCGGCGCGCGTCGACGGAAATGTCGCGCGCGCCGCTTTTCAATCGGCGCCAATAGTGTAGTCAGGACCCTTCGTTGTTACTGGAGTTTGCAAGAGCGTGGCGAAGACGGCGTTGATCACCGGCGTGACCGGTCAGGACGGGGCGTATCTCGCCAAGCTTCTTCTGGAGAAGGGCTACACCGTTCACGGCATGCTGCGCCGCTCGGCCTCGGCCGACGTGATCGGCGACCGTCTGCGCTGGATCGGCGTCTATGACGACGTTCGCCTGGAACTGGGCGACCTGCTGGACGCCGGCGGTCTGTCGCGCCTGATGCGCCGACTGCAGCCGGACGAGGTCTACAACCTGGCGGCCCAGAGCTTCGTCGGCGCCTCGTGGGACCAGCCGCACCTGACCGGCTCGGTCACGGGGCTCGGAACCACTAACATGCTCGAAGCCGTGCGCCTGGAGTGCCCGCAGGCCCGCTTCTACCAGGCCTCGTCGTCGGAGATGTACGGCCTAGTGCAGCATCCGGTGCAGTCGGAGAAGACGCCGTTCTATCCGCGCTCGCCCTACGCCGTGGCCAAGCTCTACGCCCACTGGATGACGGTGAACTATCGCGAGAGCTTCGGCCTGCACGCCTCGGCCGGAATTCTGTTCAACCACGAAAGCCCGCTGCGCGGCATCGAGTTCGTGACCCGCAAGGTCACCGACGCCGTGGCGGCCATCAAGCTGGGCCAGCAGAAGACGGTCGAGCTGGGCAACCTGGACGCCAAGCGCGACTGGGGCCACGCCCAGGACTATGTCGAGGCCATGTGGCTGATGCTGCAGCAGGAGACGCCGGACGACTATGTGGTCGCCACCGGCAAGACCTGGACGGTGCGCGAGATGTGCGAGGTGGCCTTCGCCGCCGCCGGCCTGAACTATCAGGATCACGTCACCATCAATCCGAAGTTCCTGCGACCCGCCGAGGTCGAGCTGTTGCTGGGCGATCCGGCCAAGGCCAAGGAAAAGCTGGGCTGGGAGCCCAAGATCACCATGCAGGCGCTGATCGCCGAAATGGTCGAGGCCGACATCGCCCGTCGGTCCAGGAACTGATGAGCGCCGGCGTCGTCCTCATCGGCGGCGGCGGCCACGCCAAGGTGGTCATCGAGAGCCTGCGCGCCTCTGGCAAGACCGTGGCGGTGATCGTTGACGCCGATTCGACGCCGCGCGAGGTGCTGGGTGTTCCGGTGGTCGGCGACGACCTCGCACTGCCCGGCCTGAAGGCGCAGGGCTTTTCCGAGTTGTTCGTGGCGCTGGGCTCCAACCGCCTGCGCCAGAAGCTTGGCGTCAAAGCGCGTGAGCTCGGCTTCACCCTGGTCAACGCCATCCACCCCTCGGCCGTGATCTCGCCGTCGGCGCGGATCGGCGAAGGCGTGGCGGTGATGGCCAGCGTGGCGATCAACGCCGACAGCCGGATCGGCGACCTGGCCATCATCAATACGGGCGCGGTCGTCGACCACGACTGCGACCTCGGCGCGGCCTGCCATCTGGGGCCCGCCTCGGCCCTGGCCGGCGGCGTCACCATCGGCGAGCGGGCCTTCCTTGGCGTGGGCGCGCGGGTGATCCCGGGCGTGCGCATCGGCGCCGACACGATCCTGGGCGCCGGCGGCGTCGTGGTGCGTGACCTTCCGGACGCGGTCGTGGCGATCGGCGTGCCTGCCCAGATCAAAGGAGAGCGTTCTTGACCAGCCTGCCGCGGATTTCCGTCGCCGCCCCCAGCCTCGACGGCAACGAGCGCGACTACGTGCTGGAGTGCATGGACTCGACGTGGATCTCGTCGGTCGGCCGCTTCATCACCGACTTCGAGAAGGCCTTCGCCGACTATTGCGGCGTCAAGCACGCCATCACCTGCAACAACGGCACGACGGCGCTGCACCTGGCCCTGGTGGCCATGGGCATCGGCCCAGGCGACGAGGTGATCATTCCCAGCCTGACCTACATCGCCTCCTGCAACGCCGTGACCTATTGCGGCGGCACGGTGGTGCTGGTCGACAACGACCCGCGCACCTTCAACGTCGATCCGGCCCTGATCGAGGCCAAGATCACGCCGCGCACCAAGGCGATCATGCCTGTCCACCTGTACGGCCAGGTGGCCGACATGGATCCGATCCTGGAGATCGCCCGCAAGCACAACCTGATGGTCATCGAGGACGCGGCGGAGGCGGTCGGGGCGACCTACAAGGGCAAGATGTCCGGCTCGCTGGGCGATTGCGCGACCTTCAGCTTCTTCGGCAACAAGATCATCACCACCGGCGAAGGCGGGATGATCACCACGGACGACGATGAACTGGCCGCCAAGATGCGCCTGCTGCGCGGCCAGGGCATGGATCCGAACCGCCGCTACTGGTTCCCCGTCGTTGGCTTCAACTACCGCATGACCAACATCCAGGCCGCGATCGGCCTGGCCCAGCTGGAGCGCGTCGAGCATCACCTGGCGGCCCGCGAGCGTGTCGTGGCCTGGTACGAGGAGAAGCTGGCCCGCCTGGGCAATCGGGTGATCAAGCCGTATGTCGCCGACACCGGCCGCCATGTGTTCTGGATGTACACCGTACGCCTGGGCGAGGGCCTCTCGACTTCGCGCGACCAGGTGATCAAGGATCTGGACGCCCTGGGCGTCGAGAGCCGGCCGGTGTTCCACCCGATGCACGTCATGCCGCCCTACGCCCATCTGGCGACCGGCGACCTGACGCAGGCCGAGGCCTGCGGCGCCGATGGCCTGAACCTGCCGACCCACGCGGGCCTCTCCGAAGCGGATATCGACCGCGTCGTGGCCGCCCTGGACCAGGTGCTGGTCTAGGCCATGCGCATCGTCCTGCTGTCCTCGATCGTGCCGTTCATCAACGGCGGGGCGCGCTTCATCGTCGAGTGGTTGGAGGAGAAGCTCCTCGAGGCCGGCCATGAGGTCGAGCGGTTCTATCTGCCGTTCGTCGATGATCCGAACGAGATCCTGCACCAGATCGCCACCTGGCGGATGATGGACCTGACGCAATGGTGCGACCGGGTGATCTGCTTCCGGCCGCCCGCCTATGTGGTCGATCACCCCAACAAGGTGCTGTGGTTCATCCACCACATCCGCACCTTCTACGACCTGTGGGACACGCCCTATCGCGGCATGCCCGACGACGCCCACCACCGCGCGATCCGTGACAACCTGCGGGCGCTCGACACCCGGGCGATCTCGGAAGCGCGGGCGGTGTTCACCAACTCCCAGGTGGTGGCCGACCGCCTGAAGACGTTCAACGGCCTGGACGCCACGCCGCTGTATCCGCCGATCTACCAGCCCGAGCGCTTCACCCACACGGGCTATGGTGACGAGATCGTCGCCATCTCGCGCCTGGAGCCGCACAAGCGCCAGGCGTTGATGATCGAGGCCATGCAGCACGTGAAGACGGGCGTGAAACTACGCCTGGCCGGCACGGCGTCGAGCGCCGAATACGGCCGCCAGCTCGTTCAGATGACCAAGGACCTCGGCGTCCAGGACCGCGTCATCCTCGAGGATCGCTGGATCAGCGAGGACGAGAAGGCGGAGATGCTGAAGGAAGCGCTGGCCATCGCCTACCTGCCCAAGGACGAGGACAGCTACGGCTACCCGTCGCTGGAAGGGGCCCACGCCCGCAAGCCGATCATCACGACGACCGATTCCGGCGGCGTGCTGGAACTGGTCGAGCACGGCCGCAACGGCCTGATCAGCGCGCCCGATCCTCGGGCCCTGGCCGAGCAGTTCGACCGCTTGCACGCGGACAAGCAGGGCGTCGCCAAGATGGGGACCGCTTCGCTGAACCGCCTGGCCGAGATGAAGATCGACTGGAGCACCGTCGTGGATCGGCTGACCGCATGAAGGTGCTCGCATGAAGGTCTTGGTCGTCAACAACGCCGCGCCCTTCCAGCGCGGCGGGGCCGAGGAGCTGGCCGACCATCTGGTCCGCCGCCTGAACGCCACGCCCGGCGTGCAGTCCGAGCTGGTGCGCGTACCGTTCACCTGGGAGCCCGCCGAGCGCCTGATCGAGGAGATGCTGATCTCCAAGGGCATGCGGCTCTACAATGTCGACCGCGTGATCGGCCTGAAATTCCCGGCCTATCTGATCCCGCACCAGGACAAGGTGCTGTGGCTGCTGCACCAGTTCCGCCAGGCCTATGACCTGTCCGAAGCCGGCCAGAGCCACCTCGACTTCGACGACACGGGCAGGGCGGTGAAGGCGGCGATCCGCCAGGCCGACAACGCCTGTTTTGCTGAGTGCAAGAAGATCTACTGCAACTCGCCGGTCACCCAGAACCGCCTGATGAAGTTCAACGGCGTGTCCAGCGAGGTTCTGTACCCGCCGCTGAACGACGGTGAGCTGTTCACCGGCGGCGACTACGGCGACTACATCTTCGCCGGCGGCCGGGTGGCGGCGGGTAAGCGTCAGCATCTGCTGATCGAGGCCCTGGCCCTGCTGCCGAACGGCCCACGCCTGGTCATCGCCGGTCCGCCGGAGAACCAGGCCTATGCCGACCGGCTGACCAAGCTGGTCGAGGACCTGGACCTGAAGGCCCGCGTCGATCTGCGCTTCGGCTTCCATCCGCGCGCCGATATCGCGCGGTGGGCCAACGACGCCCTGGCCTGCGCCTACCTGCCCTTCGACGAGGACAGTGTCGGCTACGTCACGATGGAGGCCTTCGCTTCGGGCAAGGCCGTCCTGACCGTCACCGACTCCGGCGGCCTGCTGGAAATCGTCAGCGAAGCCACGGGCGCGGTCGCCGAACCGACGCCCCAGGCTTTGGCGCAGGCGCTTGATCGCATGACGTCGGACAAGGTTCGGGCTAAGTCACTGGGGAGCGCCGCGCGCGATCTCTGGCGCGATAAGAATGTCACATGGGAGGAGACGGTCCGCCGTCTTCTTGATTAAGCCACAAATTTTGGGTTGAAGGCCGGGTTACGGTGAGTTCCGCCCAAGTCTAGGAAACGCGAGTGCTGTCGAAAGTCCTGTCCGTTCGTTCGTCCGTCATTGCCCTGGCCATCGCCATGGCCGTGAGCGGTCGCGCCGAACTCGCCCACGCCGAGACCCTGGCCGACGCGATCACCGCCGCCTACCAGAGCAATCCGAACATCCAGGCCCAGCGCGCCGCCATGCGCGCCCTGGACGAGAACTACACCCAGGCGCGCGCGGCCTATGGCCTGCAGGCCAGCGCCTCGGTGTCGGAGAACTATACCCGGCAGAAGTTGGCGCGGTTGCCGAATGACACCGCCAATGAGGGGGCGGCCCAGACCAACCAGCTCTCGGTCAGCCAGGCCCTCTATACGAACGGTCGCTATGCGGCGCGTCTCGGCGGCATCGAAGCCCAGATCAAGTCTTCGCGCGAGAGCCTGCGTCGCCTGGAGATGGATCTGCTGGTCCGGGTGACCAGCGCCTACGTATCGGTTCACCGCGACCGCGAAGTTCTGCGGATCAGTAGCGGCGCCGAGTCCTGGCTGGCCAAGCAGTTACAGGACACCCAGGACAAATATTCGGTGCGCCTGGTCACTCTGACCGACGTTGAGCAGGCCAAGGCCCGTCTCGCGGCCGCCAGCACCCAGGTCGCCAACGCCCAGGCTCAGCTGAACGTCAGCGTCGCCAACTACGCGTCACTGGTGGGCCACGTGCCCGAGCAACTGGAGCCGGAGCCTGACATCGACGGCCTGCCCGCCACGCTGGACGAAGCGTTCGACACGGCCGAAAAGAACAATCCGTCGCTGATGGCCGCGCTCTACACCGAGGAGTCGTCGCGACTGGGCGTCGCCGAAGCGCGCGCGCAACGCCTGTTCTCTGTCACCGCGCGTGCCGACTATTCAAATAGCCCTTACAATTCCCTAAACGTTGGCCCCTCCCTTCGCACCGACACGCTCACCGCGGGCATTACCCTGACCCAGCCGCTGTTCAGCAGTGGCCAGCTGAATTCCTCCGTTCGCCAGTCGCTGGAGGAGAACAACCGCGACAAGCTGCTGATCGAGGACGCGCGCCGCAACATGGTGCTCAGCGTCTCGCAGTATTGGGACAATCTGGTCGCCGCGCGGAGGACCCTGGTGACGATCGAGGCTGAGATGAAGGCCGACACGGTCGCCTTTTACGGTGTCCGCGAGGAAGAGCGTTTCGCCCTGCGCAGCACGATCGAGGTGCTGAACGCCCAGGCCGAACTGCTGAACGCTCAACTGAACTTCGTGCGCAGCCGCGCGATCGAATATACCGGTCGCGTCCAGTTGTTGGCCCAACTCGGCACGCTCGAGGTCGGTGACTTGGCGCCGGGCGTCCAGTCGTACGATCCGAAGCGGAACTTCAGGAAGGTTCGATACAAGGGCATGCTGCCGACTGAGCTGATCATCCAGACGCTCGACCATGTCTCCCTGCCGATGGCGGCGAAGAAGCCCAAGGCTGGCGATACGACGCCGATCCGGCCGCCGGCCTCCGATCTGCCGGCCCCGCCGGTATCGGCCGACAAGGTGAAGCCGCCGGAGTCGATCAACGACCTGAAGTCCTTGAGCGACGACGCGCCGGTCGCGACCGCGCCCAAGGGCTAGGCGAGCGGCAAAAGCCCAGCGGTCATCGCCAGCCAGGCGTCACGATCGAACGAGACATGGCCGTTGCGCGCCGTCGCGGCGGCGAGCTCTGAGCGCCAGGCGTCGTCACGGAGCATGCGCGCCAGCTTTTCGGCCGCGTCGGTCTCGTCCGCGGCGGCCCAGCGGCCCGTTCGATAGATCGCGCCGTCGCCCTCGACCGGGATCAGTTCGAAGTCGACCAGGCGGCTGGAGGCCGGGTCCATGAACTCGACGTTGGCCGACCAGCCCGTCGCCAGGGTCGGCCTGCCCAACCAGATGGCCTCGGCCAGCAGCAGGCCGTAGCCCTCGGACCTGTGCAGGGACAACACGATGTCACTGCTGCGCGTCAGTATCGCCATGTCTCGCGTCGACAGGTTTTCGGTCATCAGCCGGATCGAAGGATCGTCGGCGACCTGTAGCCGCAACGTTTCGAAGGTCTCGGCGTAGAGATCCGCCCCGACCACCTTGCAGACCAGCAGGGCGGGCCTGTTGGCCGCCCTGACGGCCTCCTGGAAGGCTCGCAGCGCGCCTGGCGGGTTCTTGCGCTGGGCGGTCGAGCGCAGGTCGAAGGCCATGAGCACCACCACACGGTCGTTCGGCAGGCCAAAGCGGGCGCGGTCGGCCGGTGGACGCGGGTTCAGATAGAGGGGGTAGGGGACGGGCGTGACCTTGACGCGCGGTGGCGCGATCTTGCGGATGGCGTTCGCGGCGAAGGCCGAGGGAGTCCAGACCTCGTCGACCAGATCGAAGGCGGGTATCCAGTCCTGCGGGGCGTCTTCCAGCTCCCAGGCCCAGTAGCCGATGTGGCGGCGGCCTTCGAGCGGTCGGCCTTCGGTGTCGCGGGTCCAGCGCAGCAGCTCGGGCGGATTGATGTGCGAGATGACCACGCCCGTCTCGCCGTCTGCGGGCGGGGGGAAGGCGGCGGGCAGCTCAACCGGGAAACCGACCTGGGCCGAGAGGTCCACGGCCCGGGTTGGCAGGCCGGCGTCGTCGAACCCGCGCGCCAGCATGCGGGCGCCTTCGCCCAGGCCGTGGACGGCGCCATGGAAGCCGATGATGGTCACGGGCAGCGTCGCGGGCAGGTCGCGCCGCAGGGCGCGTCGTCGGGCGCGCGCCTCGGCGCGGCGCTCGGCGGCCGCTTCCATTTCCTTCTCGATCGCCTCGGTCGCGGCCCTCGTCAGAGCTCCGGGCGCCTGCACCGTCGCGTGGGCCGCGTGGCGGAGCGGGGCCGGAAGGTTTCGCCAAAGCGCGAGCAGGTGGGATTTCATGGGCAACGGCGAAAGGACGGTCCGCAAAGATCAGGTCGCGAAATCTATACCGCGTCGCCCGCACGCGAGACCACAAACAGCGCCATAGCGACGCCGTTCCTCAAATTCACGCGCTATGCGGGAGTCGGGCGTTATTGGATCCGCGATGGACCGCTCGCTCCGGCGAGAAACCGCAACGGGCTTCGCCTGGCCGGGGAATGATCGTTAAATTTCGCCCGGCTTTGGGTGTAATCAATGTTTAGAAAAGCGTGCTGCATTGATCTTATTTAGCGGGGTATGGAAAGTAGAGTTTCATAGTTTTGCTTTTGATTGTCGCCTTAAGAATTAATGCTGTTTCAGGTAACTCTGTAAAACGAAAATCCGGATTTCTTTCGTTGGCTGGTGGAGGTTTTGGTTCGATATTACCAACCGCCGGGTGGGAAACTCAGTCTCGCCTTACAATATCGTAAGTTGCGTACCGAATTCACAACGAAATGTCAGATTCCCGCCGCAGGGCGGTTGCGAAGCCGCCCAAGTTAAGGTAAGAATGTCTTGTCTACCCACAAGACTTCCCATTAGCCCCGCCGGTGATCGATTCGCCGGCGGGGCTTATTGCATCTGGGCTGCCGATTGAGGAGCTTGGCTGAGGTCTTTGGAGGCGCGGCCAGGAGAACGCCGCGCGGGTGTCAGCGGCCTTCCGGCCCCGCTTGCCGAACGCGATCTTCCTAAATTCGATCTTCCGGCGGCGCGTCGTCGAGATGGGCCAGATGCGGGCCGTGGACGACGGGCTGGCGCTCCAGGATCTGGCGAACCTTGTGCACGGCGATCGAGGCGCGGCTGCGGCGTTGGCGCCAGAGCAGCAGGCTCATGGCTCCGACGGTGGCGACCAGGAAGGGCGCGGGCCCCAGCAGCCACACGGCCGCCGCCAGGGCGAAGTAGTAGGCGCGAACGCCAGCGTTGAAGGCCGACAGGGCGGGGTTGAGGATGCCGCCGGCGGCTTCGGCGTATTCGGCCAGCACGGCGGCCGGCGCCCACATCGGCGCGGCGCCGATGGCGGCCAGGCAGTAGTTCATTTGCCGGATCGCCCAGATGAAGTCGAGCAGGCCACGCGCCAGGGCCACCAGCACCAGGCCCAGCTTGATCTGAAACATCATCGGCGAGGTCTTGGCCAGCACGGCCAGGCCCTCGACGCTCTTCCAGGCGCTGTCGCCGCCGAATAGCACCCCGGCGGCGGCGGCGATCAGGATAAGGTTCGACGAGGCGAAGAAGCTGGCCGAATTGATCGCGTGGCCCAACAGCTGTCCGTCCAGCAGGGCCACCTCGCGCACCGCCATCTCCTGCATCCACCGGCGGCGGATGACGGTCATGTCGGTGTTGAGCACGCCGCCGCCTTCGCCCAACCGCTTGAGCAGAGGCTCGTACAGCAGCCAGCAGGCGGCGAAGACGGTCAGGACGATAATGTCGAGCAACGGCATGACGCCAACCTAACTGGACGCGGAGAGTCGGAAAACGCCGATCAATCCTCGTGGATCAGACTATGGCGCATCGTGTCTTTCAGGAGGAGCGAGCAGACGAGGCCGACCGTCATCACCGCCGCGACATAGAGATAGAAGGTGCTCTCCATCTTCTCGTGCTTGAAGGCCAGGGCGACCATCTCGGCCGTGCCGCCGAACAAGACGTTGGCCAGGGCGTAGGGCAGGGCCACGCCCAGGGCGCGGATCTCGGCCGGGAACATCTCGGCCTTCACCACGGCGCTGATCGAGGTGTAGCAGGACTGGAAGGCCATGCCGGCCAGGATCAGCGCCAGGGCGCTCGACACCGAGGTCGCGTGGCTGATGCCGGTCATGATCGGCCAGATGGTCAGGGCGCCGCCGCCGAAGGCCAGGATCAACATCGGCTTGCGGCCCAAACGGTCCGACAGCCAGCCGGCCAGGGGCTGGGCCAGCATGAAGCCGATCATGCTGAGCGCGCTGATCTCCGAGGCCTGCCCCTTGCTGAAGCCGGCCGTGTTGACCAGGAACTTCTGCATGTAGGTGGTGTAGACATAGAAGGTCAGCGAACCGCCCGCCGTCAGGCCCATGATCAGCAGGCTCTCGCGCGGATGGCGGCGCACGAGCGGCACGATCAGCGACACGAAGAACGCCAGCAGGAACAACGCGCCCAGATACTGGCCGGGCTTGGCCAGCGGGCCAGTCGTGACGCCCATGACGCCGGCGATCACCGTCAGCGCCAGGAAGACCGCCGCGCTGGCTACCTGACCGCGTGACAGGCTCTCGCGCTGAGCGGAGCGCTTGAAGGCGATGCTCTCCTCCAGGCCTCGACGGATCCAGAACACCACCACGGCCAGGATCGCGCCGATGACGAACGGGATGCGCCAGCCCCAGGCCTTCAGCTCGGCCTCGGCCAGGGTCCGTTGCAGCACGATCAGCACGCCCAGCGCGATAAGCTGCCCGGCGATCAGGGTCACGTAGTGGAAGCTGGACCAGAAGCCGCGGCGGGTCTTGCCGGCCATCTCGCTCATATAGGTGGCGCTGGCGCCATACTCGCCGCCGACCGACAGGCCCTGCAGCACGCGCGCGAACAGGAGGATGGCTGGGGCCCACAGGCCGATGGTCCCGAAGTCGGGGGTGACGGCGATGATCAGCGCCCCGCCGCACATCAGGGCCACGGACGCCGACAGCGCGGCGCGACGGCCGGCATGGTCGGCGTACATCCCCATCAGCCAGGCGCCGATGGGCCGGGCCACGAAACCCAGGAAGAAGACCGCCGCCGCCTGCAGCAGCTGCACGGTCTGGTCGCCCTTGGGAAAGAAGGCGGGCGCGAAATAGAGGGTGAAGGCGGCGTAGGCGAACCAGTCGTACCATTCGACGAGATTGCCGGCCGAGCCGCCCAGGATGGCCTTGGCGCGGGCCACGGGCGACAGGCGCGCTCCGGATGTCGCGTCGGCGGTCGCCGTCATGTGAACTCCCCTCCCATTTGGGAGGGGAGCTTAGGCGAACGGCGTTCCGGAGCAACCACCGGGTCATCAGAATGGATGACCCGGCTCTCCGAAAGAGGCGCTAGATGCGGCCGAGCAGAACCAGGATGATGAGAATGATCAGGATCAGGCCCAGACCGCCCGAGGGGAAATAGCCCCACGAACGACTATGCCCCCAGGTCGGCAGCGCGCCGATCAGAGCCAGGATCAGGATGATGATGAGGATCGTGCCGAGCATGGTCCGAAAGTCCTTGAAGCCTGCGTCCGCCACCACGGCGACGCTAGGGTCTTGCTTTCGGGAATTCTCGGCGGCGCTTGTCGGTTCCGCGCCGTTTGGTTCCGCCTAGGCTGGGGTGTCCTCGGCCTTGCGCAGGCGGATGGCCCACAGCGCCCCGATCACCGCGCCCTTGACGCGCGGCAGCAGCAGCAGGGTCAGGGTGGCCAGCGTCGTCAGGCAGACGGGCACGACGATCAGCGGCGGCCCCTCCCAGATCACCGGAAACAACAGCAGTGGGGCCACGACAAGATGGCCGACCAGCAGGATGGTGAAATAGGCTGGGCCGTCGTCGGCCGGATAGCTGCCCAGTTCGTGGCCGCAGGCCTCGCACACCGGCTCGACCTTCAGGTAGCCACGATACAGACGGCCCTCGCCGCAGTTGGGGCAGTGATGCCGCACGCCGCGCGTAAGGCCGACGAGCATGGGCGGTGCGGAGGACTGGAACTCTGACATGCCGCTCATATGCGCTTTCGGATCCGGCGGGAAAAGGGCGACTAGCCGTCGCACGGCGACGTTATGTCCAAACTTGCTGTAAGATCTTGTAGATTTTTGCCGCCGGTAGAACGTGGCGTTCCGTAAAATCTGTCTCGATCAAACGATGCAAACGATATCCGGACGGCTCGTACACTGGTTCTGGTCAACGCCCGTTATTTCAGAAGCTGCGTTCGGGACCGTGAGTCCTTGATCGGACGTCTCTGGAACAGTTGTCGGGAGGCGGCGTTAATCGTCTGGATTGCAGACGAGACGCGCCATGACGCCAGAACGCCCAACCGAACCCGATCCCGGCCCGGAAACGCCGCCACGCGAGGGCGTTGGCGCTTCCAAGGCCGAACACGCCGTCCGTCACGCGTCGGACAGCGCCGTCGCGCCGCATGAGAAGCAGGCGATCGGCGCGGAGACCTCGCGCGAGGAAGACGCTTAGCGGCTAGTGCTTGGCGTCGCGAGCGGCGCCGGCGACGGCCTTGCCGGCCGACGAGACGTCGCGACCTGCGCCTTCGATGGTGTTGCAGGCCGAGACCAGCAGGGCGGCCGCGGCGGCGGCGAGGACGACGAACTTACGCATAGATCAGAGCTCCAGCTTGGAAGGCGGCGGACCTTAACCGTGGGCCGCGCCGAGCTTCAAGAGCCCAACGCGGCTTAAGGATCAGCGCACCCGGCGGACCGAGCTGTAACGGTCGTTCTGCTTCCTGGGCAGGCTGGCCATATCGTAGTCGTATCGCCAGCACTTGCCCTGATAGTAGGCGTGCTCGCAGAACTCCCACGATCCGCGCCGGATGCGCATGGACGAGACGCGGTCGTTGAAACCGAGGCGCGACAGGTCCGGCACGTCGCCGCGCAGCGGGCGGGCCTCGCCGCGGAAGCCGTCGTGCTCGAACAGCACCACCTCGCCGCCAGGACCCCAGCGGCCGTCACGGCGATCGTCCCAACGGTCATGGCGACGGTCGTCGCGGTGATCATAGCGGTCGTCGCGGTCCTGGTAGCGGTCCTGGGCGACGGCGCCCGTGGCCGCCAGGGCGATGGCCCCGCAGACGATCAGAAAGGCGATCTTGCGCATGATGGCGACCTCCTAGCGGACGCGACGGATCGAGCTGATCGCGTCGTTCCATTCGCGGGGCAGGATGGCCTGGTCGGCGTCCAGGCGGCTGCAGCGGCCCTGATAGTTGGCGTGTTCGCAGATCTCCCATCGGCCGCCGGCGCGGCCGATCTGGATCGACGAGGCCTTGTCATTGAACTTGACGGCGCCGAGGTCGGGCATGTCGCCGTTCACCTCGAAGGCGCGCCCCTGGTAGTTCGGGTCCTCGAACAGCACGACGCCGTCGCGCGAGCCGCCGGGACGACCGCCGCCGCCGTTGTTCCAGCCGCCGCCATTATTCCAGCCGCCGCCGTTGTTGCCGCCCCAGCCGCCGCCGCCTTGCCCCGGACCGTTGAAGCCCGCGCATTCCAGGCGACCGTCGCGGTTCTCCAGACCCTGGCCGCCGCAGTCGCGCGCGCGGGCGCTGGTCCACTCCCAGCCGCCGCGGCTGGTTTGGCAACGGGCCCAGACCTGGCCGTTGAAGGCCGTGATCTCGCGGCAGGACTGGGTGTAGGAGCCGCGCGGCGGATCGTCGTAGCGGCCGTTCCAATTCGGCGCCTGGGCCGAGGCCGCGCCCGCGAACGCGACAACGGAAAGGGCCATCAGGCCAAGGGTCTTGCGCATGTCTCTGTTTCCCCACCAAGGAAGGCTTCGTCGTGTGAAGCCCAGCTAACCGTCCCCCAACTGAACGGCGCCTGAACGGTCTAGCTCTGAAAGTTAACGCTCGCCCGGGCGATAGTCGACCTTAACGTGTCCTTTCAGCTGTTCCTCGGTGAACCAGACCGGCTTGGTCTTCATCGCCACGAAAAGCGGCGTCTGGTCAGCATAGTGCGGCGAGGCGGCGTCGAGGGTGGCCGAGCCGAACTGGTGGATGCTCTCCGAGCGCAGCGTCCCGGCTTTGTCCCAGGTGACGAACATGATGAAGGTGTCGCCGCCGTCGGCCGTGGTCGTGCCGTCCGTCTCCGGCTTGCCCCAGACCGAGCGATAGGTGTCGGCCGCCCCGTCGATCGGCAGGTCCACGCTTCCGCGCCGGATACGATTGACCTCGCCCCACTCGGGATCGAGGCGACCGAAGTGGGTCTTCAGCCTCTTGATCGCCGCCTGGAGGCTGGCCAGCGGCGTCGGGGCCGGATCACCGTTCGAGCGGGCGAACAGGATCGGCTGTGTCATCAGCGCCGCCAGGGCCGCGCCGCGATCATGGACGTCGGCCTTCTTGTCCCAGGCGCGCAGGATGGCCTGGGCCTTGGCGAGATCGGCGTCGCCCTTCGGATCGATGGCGGTGACCTCGCGGACCATCTCCATCACCGACGAGCGGTCGCTGAACGCCACGTCGAACTTGTGGGCGCGGAAGCTCGTGTCGGTGATCGCGTGGTCGGTCCCGAAGGTCTCCAGCGCCCGCCAGGCGCGGTTGGTCATGTTGGTCTGCAGGCCCATCGAGGCGGGGAAGGCCTCGGGCCTGAGATTGTCGGCCGCCTCGCTGGCCTGGAACGGGCTGTTGTTGGAGTTGAACACCAGACCCGACTTCGGATTCCACAGCTGCGGCGTCTGCTCAGGCGAGCGGTAGCCCCGCCAGATCAGGTCCGAGCGATCGCCGGGCAGGATCCCCTTCCAGTCGGCGTCGACGGTGCGGTTCGGGTACTGGCCGTTGTGGACGAAGCCGATGTTCCCGGCCTTGTCGGCATAGACGTAGTTCAGGCTGGGGATGGCGTGGGTGGCGATGGCGGCGCGCCATTCCTCGACGGTGCGGGCGCGGTTCAGCCGCCAGTACTGCAACGGCTGGCGCCATTCGCCCATGCCGGCGTAGCGGAAGGCGAAGACGCCGTGATCGGTCTCCAGCACCGGTCCGTGGACCGAGCGCAGCACGGCCTTCCTCACCGGCAGCACGATCGGGCCCAGGAGCTTCACACGCAGGGTCACGTAGCGCTTGTCGAAGTCCTTCCACTGGCCGTCCAGCCTGTACTGGTTCTTGTTCGCCGGGTTGAGGGTCAGGCGGTAGATGTCCACCAGGTCGGGCTTGGACACCGTATTGGCCCAGCCCAAGTCGGCGTTGTGGCCGTGCAGCATGAACGGCGCGCCGGGGAAGAAGCCGCCGGCCACGTGCCAGCCTTCGCCGCTCTCGACCACGGCCTCGTACCAGGCGACCGGGCCGGTATAGGGCTGGTGCGAATTGACCAGCAGCCGCGTGGCCCCATCGGCGCTGCGCGAAGGCGCGGTCGCCAGGCCGTTCGATCCCTTGGCCGGCGGCGGCGGGGCATCCGGCGCCGTCAGGCGCTTCAGCTCCCCGTCCAGGCCGTAGAAGAACGGCTGCTTGAAGACGAAGCCGGCTTCGATGTCGTGGCCGGTCAGAGGCAGCAGGCCCGCCTTGACCTTCTCCGGGTGCCTGGCGGCGTAGACGCTGACCCCGTCGGCATAGGCCTCCATGATCTTGCGCAGCTCGGCCGGCAGCTCGCCGTAGTGAGCGTTGGTGGTCGGCCAGACGTCGAGCAGGGCGGTGACATAGTCGGTCGGCGCGGCGGCCTTGCCCTTGTCGCGGGCCAGCACGCCCCGGGTGGCCAGCACCACGTCCTGCAGGGTGGCGAAGTCGTCCTCGCTCTGGGCGTAGCCGAGACCGAAGGCGGCGTCGGCGTCGGTCTTGCCCAGCACGTGCGGCACGCCCCAGTCGTCGCGACGGATGCGGACGTCGTAGGCCTTGGCCTTGTCGAGCAAGGCCTGGCGGGCAGGGGCCTTGGGCAGGCTGGCCTGGTCGATGACGATCAAGCCCGCCGCCGCCAGCGCCACGAGCGCCGGCAAGGCGCCGATCCCGCGCAGGATCCACTTCATCCGAGCCTCCCCAGCCCATTATTTGTTACCGACGATCATGCGGGGCGCGCTTGGTCGTGCCTAGGACCGGTTTCGACGAAAGCTGGCTGAAACGTCGCGAGAACGTCGTTCGCCATCCCTAACTGGGCTGCTAGGTTCGATTTAAGCAAAGAGGGAGGCGGCCCATGGCTCGCAAGCACTTGGTTTCGGTACTCGCCGGCGTTCTGGCTTTCGGGGCGCTCAGCGTCGGCGGCGGCGCGTTCGCCCAGGTTCCGGCCAATATCGAGAAGGCCCTGGCTGATCCGTCGCGTCCCGCCGCCCATACGGCCCGCGACGCCGCCCGCCACCCCGGCGAGGTCCTGGCCCTGGCCGAGGTCAAGCCCAGCGACACGGTCATCGATTACATCATGGGCGGCGGCTATTTCACCCGCATCCTGTCGGCCGCCGTCGGTCCCAAGGGCGTGGTCTATGCCTATCAGCCGGCCGAGTTCATCAAGTTCAAGGCTCAGTACGGCGAGGACCAGAAGACGGTCGCGGCCGCTCTCGCCAACGTCAAGCCGCTGAACGGGCCGATGACCGCGCTGGACCTGCCGGACGGCGCCGACGTGGCGATCACGGTCCAGAACTATCACGACCAACACCTGAAACCGTTCCCGGTCGACACCGCGGCCAAGGCCAATGCCGAGATCTTCAAGTCGCTGAAGCCGGGCGGCGTCTTCCTGGTCATCGACCACGCGGCCCTGCCCGGCGCGACCACGGCGCCGGACGCCCTGCACCGCATCGACATCGCCCAGGTGAAGAGCGAGGTCGAGGCGGCCGGCTTCAAGCTGGAAGCCGAGAGCCCGCTGCTGGCGAGCGCGGCGGATCCGCATACGGCGAGCGTGTTCGACCCGAGCATTCGCGGGAAGACGGATCAGTTCATCCTGAAGTTCCGCAAGCCGAAATAAAGCTAACCACTGGGGAGCCGTCCTCGCCCTTCGACGGGCTCAGGGTGAGGACTACTCTGTCGCCGCGTGTCAGTAGAAACCTCACCCTGAGCTTGTCGAAGGGCGGGGTTTCGGGTCCTAGCTCGCCCGCGCCTCCGCGCCCATGAACACCACCTTGGCGCCCTTGTTCACGGCCGAGCCCAGCTCGGCAGCGTCCCAGTTGGTCAGGCGCACGCAGCCGTGCGAGGCGCGCTTGTTGACCAGCTTGGGATCGGGCGTGCCGTGGATGCCGTAGGTGTCCTTGGTCAGGTCGATCCAGGTCGAGCCGACTGGGTTGTTCGGCCCCGCCTTGATGGTCAGCTTGCCCTTGGGCTTGCCGAACGTCAGGCGCGACGGGTCGTAGGTGTAGGTCGGCCTGGGCGCCAGGGTGCGCACGGCCCATTCGCCGGTCGGCGCGGGACGCTCGGTGCTGCCGACCGTCGCCGGATAGGTCGCCAGCAGGGCCCCGTCCTTGTCGAAGGCGCGGACCTGGCCCAGGGCCTTGTCGATCTCGATGCGGTCGACCTTGCGATCCAGAGTATCGGCGCCGGCCGCCGTCACCACGATCGTCGTCCCCGCGACGCCGAAGTCGACGCCGGGGTTCAGCGCCTGCAGCAGCGCCTCGTCCATGTGGAAGCGTTCGGCCAGCATTTCGAGCGGGGTCATGTAGTCGAGGGCCGGCAGCTTGGCCATCGCCTCGTAGTCGTCCTTGGGGATCGGCGGCGAGAACGGGCCGGCCTCGTCCTGGGCGGTGATCGTGTAGTCGACCAGCACCGGCCCGGCGTCTCCGGCGGTCAGGGTGTCGATCAGTTGTTGCGTGATCTGACCGTCGGCCGTCTGGCTGCGCGAGGTCTGGAAGGCCTTGATCGCCAGGGTCAGGTTCGTACCATCGCGGCCGTCGATGACGCCCGGCGAGAAGTGGGCGCGGTCCAGCAGGGTCTGGACGCGGACCAGCAGATTGCGGCGCGCCTCGGGATCGGTGGCGGCGGGATCGAAGGTCGCGGCGTTGATCGTCTGGGCCAGCGGCGAGCTGGCCGCGACAGCCGCCGGCGCGGCGACGACCGGTGGCTGAGCGGGCGCGGACTTCTGGACCGTCTTGGCCGGCGCGGGCTTGGCCGGTGGCTTGTCGTCGCAGGCCGACAGGGCCAGCACGGCGATCAGGGCGAAACGGGAAACCAGGACGGTCATAAGAACTCCAGACGGAACGACTGCCCCGTCTCAAGGCTTGAGCCATGGCGAAGTTCCGTGGGATCGCGAGGCCAAATGCGGGGATCGACTTGAGGGCGCTGCGACGATGGCTTTGGGGCCTTGGCCTTCTGTTGCTGGCGGGCGGCGGGTTCTGGCTATGGGTGACGTGGCCCAGCGGCGGAGCCCCTCCAAGACCCGCTCAGCCGCGCGACGAGAGCGCCTACGCGACGCCGGCGGAACAGCACTTCACCTCCATCGACCCGCCGTCGGCCCCAACGCCGCTGGCTGGCGCGGCGGAGACCTGCGATGGGACCGACGCCCCCGACACCGCCGCCGCCGTCAACGCCGCCTCGCTGTCGACCCTGGCCTGGTCCCCGTTCGGCAAGCCAGAGACCGGATGGGAGATCTACGCCCCACGGATCGCCGCCGAGATCGGCACGACCTGCGGCCCAGGCTCGAACGGCTTCGCTTCGGCCCTGGCGCGCTGGCAGGGCGCGCATGGCCTGCGGCAGACCGGTGTCGTCGACCCCGCGGTGTTCGGCGTCATGCTGGTCCGCTGGCATCTGGCGCGGCCGTTCGTGCGCGTGAACCGCGAGGGCATGTGCCCCGGCGCGCCGCCCGAGGCCAGTCTCGCCCAGGCCGGTCCCAAGGAGAGCTATGGCGGCAAGGCCATCCGCCTGACGCCCGGCGCGCTGGAGGCCTATCGGAAGATGGTCGCCGAGGCGCGGTCGGCGGGCGTCTTGCCTCGGCCGGAGTCGCTGACGATCTTCTCGGGCTTCCGCGCCCCGGACGCCGACGCCCAGCGGTGCGCGCGAGACAACAACTGCCAGGGCTTGAGGCGCACCATCTGCTCGGCCCACCGCACCGGCCTGGCCGTGGACCTGGTCATCGACGCCGCGCCGGGCTCGAGACCCGACAGCTCAGCCGACGCCAACCGGCTCGTCATGGCGCGCTCGTCGGTCTATCGCTGGATGATCGTGAACGCGCCGCGGTTCGGCTTCGTCAACTACGCCTACGAGCCCTGGCACTGGGAGTGGACGGGCGAGCCGCTGCTGCCGGGCATGCCGATCTCCAGCCTGCCCCAGGAAGGCTCCGAGCCGATCACGGAACCCGCGGATCAGCCCACGTCCGGAACGCCGGCCTCTGGCTCAGCCGCTCGTAATAGGCGGTGAGCGTCGGCCAGTCCTCGCGCTCGATCGGGCTGAACAGCCAGCGGTGGACCGAGAGGCCCAGCACGATATCCGCGAGCGTGAACGTGTCGCCCGCGACATAGGCGCCGGTGTCCACCAGCCGCGCGCTGAGCAGGCCCATGGCCGTGTTCCACGCCGCGACGCTGGCCGCGATCTGCTTGGGATCGTCGAAGCCGGGCGTCTTGCGGACCAGGCCGGCGAAGGCGTAGCGCCAGGCGGTGTTCAGCTCGGTGCACTGCCAGTCCATCCACTGATCGACCAGCGCGCGTTGGCGGCGGTCGGCCGGGAACAGCGGCGTGTCGGCCGCCACGTAGCGGCAGATCGCGTTGCTCTCCCAGACCGGGCCGTGCTCATCGATCAGCACCGGCACCAGGGCGTTGGGGTTCAGCGCGACGAACCTCGGGTCGCTGGTGGGCGCGAAGCCCTGGCCCCAGTCCTCGCGCTCATAGGCCAGGCCCAGCTCGTCCAGGGTCCAGAGGACCTTGCGGACGTTGATGGACGAGACGCGGCCGAGGACCTTGGGGATCGTCACCGGGTCATCCAGGGTCTGGACTTGCCGGTCGGGGCCGCGACGCTGGAGCGTTCGATCTTGCCGGTCGAGGCCTTGGCTCCGTGGCCGTGTTTGCCCTGGGCGGCCTTCTTCAGGCGCAGGGCGCGCTGCATCGGCGTTTCATCGGCCGGGACTTCGGGTTTGTCGGTCATGAAGGCGATGTAGGCCTGTAAAGACGCCTTGAGAAGGCCGCGCTTGAGGGTCACTTTGGAAAGATGTCGCGCCGCCGTTCGGTTCCCGTCCTGATCGCTTTCGCCGTGCTCGCCGCCGTGGGCGCGCACGCCCAGACGAAGCCGGCTCCGGAAACCCCCAACACCGTCTCGCCCGTCCTGATCCTGCCGCCGACCTCGCCGCCGAACCTGGTCTCGACCTATCCGGCCCAGGACCAGACCGTGCCGCCGGGCGTGCTGATCCTCAAGGCCGCCTTCGACCAGCAGATGTCGCCGAGCGCCTGGAACTACGCCGCCGCGCCGGGCGCCGAGCCGATGGACTGCGTGAAGACGCCCCGGCTGCTGGGCGACCAGAAGACCTTCGTCCTGCTGTGCCGGGTGCTGGCCAACCGCACCTACGGCGTGACCTTCAACGCCGAGCGGACCGGCGGCTTCGCCAATCTCGGCGAGAACCCGGCCCATACCGCCGTGCTGACCTTCAAGGTCGACGCCGACACGCCGGTGACCACCGTGCGCCGCGCCATGGAGGCCGCCAAGCTGCAGGCCGACCAGATGCCGGTGCAGGACGCGCCCATGGCCGTGGCGGGCGCGATGAAACAGCCAAGTTTACCCTAGCTTGTGGCGTAACACTCCGTCGTGACGCATCATCGTCCGATGACGGGGGAATCGGGGCGCGAGTGGACGGGGGCTGACCTCGCCGTGGTGGTGGGCGACTATGTCGCCCAGCTGGAGAAGACGCTCGCCGGCAAGCCGGTCGATCGCGGCGCCCACGATCGCACCGTCCGCTTCGTCACCGGCAAGTCCGACATGCCGATCACCTGGAAGCAGGGCGAGATCTCGGCGGTGCTGTCGCTGATCGGCCTGCCGATCCTGCGCGACCAGCCGCCGCGCTGGTCGTACGACACCGCGTTGCTGGAGGCGGTCGAGGAGCAGCTGGCCGCCAAGCCGGCCCTGCTCAGCGCCGCGGTGCGCCCGGCTTCGCTGTTCACCGCCCCGCCGGCCGTGCCGCTGATCGAGGCCGCGCCGCCCCGGCCGATGCCGATGGACGAGCGCCTGATCCGGGTGATCCAGCGCTTCGACATGGGCGGGCGCGAGGCCGACGACCGGTTTCTGAAGGGCCTGGGCGTCTCCAGCATCATCGCCTTCGAGGCCCGCCGCCTGTCCGATCGCGGTCGCCCCGACCTGGCGGCGAAGATCCGACCGTCCCGCGACGGCGATCCGGACGGCTGCGACGTGATCGGCTTTGGCCTGGACGAGACCCCGCGCCTGATCGTGGTCAAGACCACCCTCTCGGGCGAGGTCTCTCCCTTCGGCCTCAGCCAGGCCGAGTTCGACCTCGCCGAGGCCCGCCCCGAAGTCTTCCGCATCCGCCGCGTCTACGACCTGCTAGGCGAGGCGCGCTTCTACCGGATGAAGCCGCCGTTCGGGTGAGGCCTTCCGGACTCCGGAGCGGCTAGGACACGGCCAGGCGCCGCCGGCTCGGATAGGGCGGACGGGACGGCGGCCAGGTGCGCGCCGGGACCTTGCGCGCCG
Organism: Caulobacter sp. GW821-FHT05F04; assembly: GCF_059419665.1. NCBI lineage: Bacteria > Pseudomonadati > Pseudomonadota > Alphaproteobacteria > Caulobacterales > Caulobacteraceae > Caulobacter > Caulobacter sp. GW821-FHT05F04. The sequence continues at coordinate 485,332 of NZ_JBWKSF010000001.1, read as the reverse complement.
GGCGCGGCTCGGGCCCGTTGAAGTCCATGATCGTGACGTCCAGCTCCTTCAACGCGTAGGCGGTCGTGCGTTCGGCCGCCTCCAGGGCGTCGGCGTCGTCCTCGCCCAGATAGTCGCGGCGAAAGCGCATCACCCGCCGCTTGAACAGCGCCGGCACGCTTTCGGGCTTCAGCAGCATGGCCAGGGCCAGCAGGTAGATGCTGCGGAACATCAGGTCGGTCTCGTGCTCGACCGCCGCCTTGGTCGGCCGCCAGTCGACGAAGCCCGTCATCAGCAGCTTGGCGCGCTCGCCGTCGAAGCCGTCGGCCGTCGCTCCGGCCAGGGCGGCCTCCGACGGCGGCTGCGGCGCGGTCAGCCGCGCCAGCCGATCGGCCAGGGTGGTCAGCCGCAGCGCCTCGTGGTCGCGCCCGTCCTGGATCGCCGCCGCCAGCCGGGCCATCGCGGCGTTGCGCAGGGCGGACGGGTCGGTCGACAGCGGCGCGGCGTTGAAAGCCTCCACCGCGTCGTCATCCGTCAGCCAGACCTCGCCCGGCAGGGGCGTCGGCCGCCGGAGGCGCGCGGCCGTCTCCGCCTCGGTCTGGGCGTCGGCGTGGGCGCGCGCGACGGCGTCGCTGTTGGCCTTCTTGGTCCAGCCCTTGGCGCCGGCGCGATTATAGATGCTGCGCGTCGAGACTTTCCATTTGGCGGACAGCTCGGCGGCGGTCGCGCCGTTCTTGTATTCCGCGGCGATCTTGGCCCAGGAATCCTCCGAGAGGCGGAACCAAGTCGGGCGGGCGTCGGGATGTGTCTTTGTCATGGCCGCCAGTCTGCGGCCGCGCGAGACGGCGGGGACAGAACGGCGTCGAAAATCGACAAGGCGTTGAAAAGGCGGGGTCTCAAGCGCTCGCACTAGGAGTGTATCGGCGGGCGTTCAGCTTTGCCGAAGCTCCGTGAAGAAGTCCTCGAGCAAGGTCGCGCGTTCGCGGTAGGGAGTATGTCGGCTGAAATGAGCCGTGACGTCGGCGACGATTTGCTCCGGCGCGCGCGCGTCTTCCGTCGAATTGGCGGCCCACGCCCGACCAGGGTGCAGGGTGTCCCAAGGAGAGCGCTTGTTCGCCCGCGTGGTGGCGCTGTCGCCGTGTTTACCCAAGCCGTAGAGCAGGTTCGTCTCGTTGTTCCAGATCGGCTTGAACAGATGGATCAGATAGTCCTCGGCGGCCGTTTCCCAGCCCGATTGAACGACGAGAAAGCGCGCGTCGAAGTCGGCGACATCCAAGGTCGAGACAGCCTTGCCGATATTCTTTCGGTGCTCGTTCAAGCGAGCCGCGAGCCGGGGGCCTTGATCCCGGGCGCTATGAGCGCCCTGCTGAGCGGGCGCGGCCTGGCCGACATAGATCGGCGTCTCCGTCCCGGATAGCGGAGCGTAGAGCGGGTAAGCGCCCCGATAGTAGATCGCGTAAACGCCCGATCCGTAGAACTGGCCGATCGTACTCAGGGGCGCGCGTTCCTGCGCCACCATCGCCAGGGCCGTGAACCGCCCGATCACCTTGGGATTGCTGGGGTCGAAGACCGAGCGCGGCATGGCGATCGGGTCCAGTCGCCGCAGCGCGGCTTCCAGAGTCTCTATGACGTCGCGAAGCTCGTGATCGACCTTGCGGCGCGCGACCGGTGAAAAAGGCGCGGTATCAGCTAGGCTGGTCAGGGCGGCCACGCGCTCGCGCAGCGCGGCGATCTCGGCGTCGAGGGAATTGGTTCTGCTCACGCCGCGTAGCGTAGCTTCCTCGCGACGTCCTTGCCAATCACCTCCGCCAAACGAACCGGCACGGCGTTGCCCAGCTGGCGCATGACCTCGCTCCAGGCCCCGTGGAAGATGAAGCTGTCGGGGAAGGTCTGCAGGCGCGCGCTTTCCCGGATCGAGAAATAGCGCACCGTGCCATCGGGGCGGGCCAGCATGTTCTCGCCGCCGGGCACGCCGTGGACGCCGGCCTTCAGGGTCTTGGCGGGCTCGTCCAGTGGACTGCCGGTATGGCCGGGATAGGACCGCGCGCCAGGCTGGAAGCGGTGATAGGCGACCTTGGCCGCGCGTTTCGGGTCCAGCTCGGGATCGGGCAGGTCGGCGATCGCGTCGCGCACCGTGCGCCAGGCGACCTCGCTCGGCTTGTCGCGCAGGGCCAGGGCGCGGGCGGGGGCGTCGGACGGATCCGGGCGCTGCGCCTTGGCGACCTGGTGCGCGTCCCAATAGTCGCCCGAGCGATGTTGCGCCCATAGCAGCGCGTCGGACGAGTGGGTGGCGACCGGGAACGACCATTCCAGGTCCAGGTCGTCGCGGAAGCCGACGAAGATCACCCGCTCGCGCTTTTGCGGCACGCCATAGTCGGCGGCGTTCAGCACCCGGGCCACGACCCGATAGGCCAGGCCGTCGCGCGCGCCGCGCAGATGATGCTCCTCCAGCCGCGCCAGGTGCTCGGACCAGTCCTCGTCCGGGCGGGCGACCACCTCCGGATGCTCCAGCTGCAGGCGGATATATTCGAAGTAGTTGCGGAAGCTGGCCCGCGTCAGGCCCTTGACGTTCTCGAACACGAAGGCCCGCGGCCGGGTCTCGCGCACGGCGCGGATGGCGTGGGGGAACATGTCGCGGGTGTCGTCATAGGCCCGGTGCTTGCCGCCCAGCGAGAAGGGCTGGCAGGGCGGACCGCCCGACACCAGATCGACCTGGCCCTCCAGGCCCTTGAAGTCGACATGGCGCACGTCGCCCTCGACCTCGGGCCAGCCGGCCATGGGCGAGGCCGCGCTCTGGCGGTTCTCGGCGATGGTCTCGCGGCAATAGCGGTTCCACTCGACCACCTTGGCCGGTTTGAACCCGGCCTGGCACAGGCCGATGCCCAGGCCCCCGGCCCCCGCGAACAGTTCGATCGACTTCATGAGTCCAAGAATGTTCTAATTTCGTTCTCAAGGGAAGCCTCGTCCTTGAGCCCACATTCCCAGAGGGTCAGCGCGCTCCAGCCCAGGGCTTCAAGCTCCGCCAGCTTGCGAAGATCGCGGGCGCGATTCCCCTCCAGCTTCGGGATCCAGAACTCGTGCCGTGATTTGGGCAGCCGCGCCAGCTTGCAGTCCGGATCGGGGTGGCGATGCCAGAAACACCCGTGGACGAAGATCACCTTCTTGCGGCCGGGGAACACCAGGTCCGGCCGCCCGGGCAGCTTCGCGCCGTGCAGGCGGTAGCGGTAGCCCATCCGGTGGACCAGCCGCCGGACCAGCATCTCGGCGCTGGATCCCTTGCCCTTGACGCGGGCCATGCGGGCGCTGCGTTCGGCGGGGGAGAGGGTGTCCATGGGATGCCGAAATTAAGCAATTCCGTCCTTGAATGAACTAAACCGCCTTTCAAGAAGTTCGGATCGAAAGCGGATGCTGGCGGCATCGTTCACCGTTCGCGCCGCTATCTCGTACCGCTGCAGTACGGGGTCTCCCGCATCATTCGAAGCAACTGACCTTCTATTGGCAAGTCGATCGCTATCGAATTTTACCAAAAAGGATCTAAATATCCTCAAGTCACGAACTTCCATCTTTCTAATGGCCATATAATAGGCGGGAATTTCTCCCTGAGATTTTAGCAATGGGTCCATTGTTGAGAATACAGATGACATCTTGTCGAGGTTAGCTGCTACCTTATCGACGACAACACTGATGTCTTGCATTTTGTCGATGAGCTGAAGTCCTGTTATATTGCTAGCTCTTCCAACGTGCTCATTCACAAGTTTATCTAAATCTGTCTTCTTTGTATCGGTGAAGTCGTCCTTAGCCTCTAACAGAAGAAGCTTGGCGGCGACGTTATATTCCTGCATGCGTCCGGTGTTGAAATTGATACGATCTGTAAAAAAATCATGCTCAACAAGTTTGCGGATCATTTGGGGTACCACTCCGCCCATCGCGTTGCGGAGTTCGGCGCCGGTAAGTCTCATGCTCGCATTAAGTCGAACAAATAGTTCGTTGATTAAGCCCGGTTCATTCGTAATGACGCGCATAACGCTTAAGTTGTAGTTGTCAAACTCGTAGCTTATCTCCCTGTGAAGAGATTTTAGATCGTTGTAGTTCATGCCGCCCACATTCGAATTTGGGTGGTTTCTCAAATTAATATTTCGTGGAAGTGTCAATCTTCCTTCGAGAAAGTCGAATATTGCCTCAAGTCTTTGACGTCCATCTATAACGGCGTACTTTGTAGATATTTCGTTGAGGGGGCTTTCTACTCTAACGAAATCCGCAAAGTACAATTTTGGTATGTCAAATCCGTTCAGAATTGTATCTATAAGGTATTGCTTCTGGTGGTTGTTCCATATGCCGCCCTTTCTTTGGTAGGTTGGCGACATATTTATGCTTTTCTGTTGGGAGTGCCACCAGGTCAAAGTCTTAGATTCGAACTGTCCAATTTCAAACATCACTCAAAACCTTCAAGGAGTCTGAGCTCTTTGGATACGCTATCCAAATCCGGGAAAACAGCTGTAGCGCTATATCCAATTCGTGCCAGATTTTCTCTAATGAGATTTACATATTGCGGCGGGATATTTATCCGACAGGCGGTCCAGCCAGCTTGCTGCCGCCTAAAGTATTCAGATTGGTCGAGGGGCGTGCGATCGGCCCCAAATAGAACAAAGGTTCCTCTTTGGGACACGATCCGACGTGTATTGTGCATTGCTGTGATCGCAACCGGGCCGCGCCTTCGCGGAGTTTCTCCTGGTCTGTAGCCGTCTATAAACTCGCTGCGAGTGTCCAAGATCCCTCCTGGGAAGGAAACGTCACGTAAACTCAGTCGGTTAAGTGCGGTGGGGTTAAGAACCCAAACTGTTGCGGGTTCGGATTCTGTTGGTTTTCTATAATTCAAAGCAAAATATAGTGACATTAACGGGTCGGTACTCCAATCTAGAAGTCTAGTTGGGGCACCATGATGTTGCATTACCAAGAGTAATTCGATTTGATCTCTTGGTAAGTCTACCGAGAACGGGATGCCTCGGTCGTAAAATCCGCCCAGCAACCTAGCTTCGAGAGCCAGAAATAGATCGTCGTCGTCAAGGGTAGGGTGCCGATAAAGAGATGGCGCAAGGTGATGTGAACGACCTCGGCCAACCCCTCTGAACCAAATGGGCTCTGCCGTTTCCCCAAGAAGACTTTCTATGCGCTGCATGAAGGTAGAGAGCGAGTCTACCTCGTACGAAATGTGGTTAGGTCCACGCGCCATATCGGGTCGCCCGAATCAATAATTCGGATCAGCCTAACAGAGATTTTTAAGGTCGCTCAACGAAGACCTGTTGAGGTGAGCCAAGCCGAGTATACGTAGGGTAATATTATGATTGGAACGGTGTATTTATAACGCCCGATCAATCGTCGTTCATCTTCCTCGCCAATCAATCCTCGTCCATCTTCAGCGCCGCGATGAACGCTTCTTGCGGGATCTCGACCTTGCCGAACTGGCGCATGCGCTTCTTGCCGGCCTTCTGCTTGTCCAGCAGCTTGCGCTTGCGCGAGGCGTCGCCGCCGTAGCACTTCGCCGTGACGTCCTTGCGCAAAGCTCTAACCGTTTCGCGGGCGATGATGCGGCCGCCGATGGCCGCCTGGATCGGGATGACGAACATGTGCTGGGGGATGAGCTCCTTCATCTTCTCGCACATGCCCCGGCCGCGGCTCTCGGCGCGGTCGCGGTGGACCAGCATGGAGAGGGCGTCGACCGGTTCGGCGTTGACCAGGATCGACATCTTCACCAAGTCGCCGACGCGGTAGTCCTCGACCTGATAGTCGAAGCTAGCATAGCCCTTCGAGATCGACTTCAGGCGGTCGTAGAAGTCGAACACCACCTCGTTCAGCGGCAGGTCGTAGACGACCATGGCGCGGTTGCCGACATAGCTGAGCTCGCGCTGCATGCCGCGACGGTCCTGGCACAGCTTGATCACGCCGCCGAGATATTCGTCGGGGGTGAAGATGGTGGCCTTGATCCAGGGCTCGCTGATGCTCTCGATCTGCATCACGTCGGGCAGGTCGGCGGGGTTGTGGAGTTCCCGCTCCGTGCCATCGCGCATGTGGATCTTGTAGACGACCGAGGGCGCCGTCGCGATCAGGTCGAGGTCGAACTCGCGGGACAGGCGCTCCTGGATGATCTCCAGGTGGAGGAGGCCGAGGAAGCCGCAGCGGAAGCCGAAGCCCAGGGCGGCGCTGGATTCCATCTCGTAGGTGAAGCTGCCGTCGTTGAGGCGCAGCTTGCCGACGGCGGCGCGCAGGTCCTCGAAGTCGGCGGCGTCGACGGGGAAGAGGCCGCAGAATACGACCGGCTGGACTTCCTTGAAGCCCGGCAGGGCCTGGGCGGTCTGCTTTTTCTCGTCGGTAATGGTGTCGCCGACGGCGGCGTCGGCGACTTCCTTGATCGAGGCGGTGAAGAAGCCGACCTCGCCCGGGCCCAGCTCGGCGACGTCGGTGGCCTTGGGCGTGAACACCCCGACCTTGTCGATGCGGTGGGTGGCGCCGGTCTGCATCATGCGGACCTGCTGGCCGGCCTTCAGCGCGCCATCGAAGATCCTGACGAGGACGACCACGCCCAGATAGGCGTCGTACCAGGCGTCGACCAGCAGGGCCTTCAGCGGCGCGTCGCGCTCGCCCTTGGGGGGCGGCAGGCGCTTGACGATGGCTTCCAGCACGTCGTGGATGCCCAGGCCCGACTTGGCGCTGGCCAGCACGGCGTCGCTGGCGTCCAGGCCGATCAGGTCCTCGATCTGGGCGCGCACGCGCTCGGGCTCGGCGGCGGGCAAGTCGATCTTGTTGAGGACCGGGACGATCTCGTGATTGTTGTCGATGGCCGAATAGACGTTGGCCAGGGTCTGGGCTTCCACGCCCTGCGAAGCGTCGACGACCAGGATCGAGCCCTCGCAGGCGGCCAGGCTGCGGCTGACCTCGTAGGCGAAGTCGACGTGGCCGGGCGTGTCCATCAGGTTGAGGATGTAGTCCTCGCCGTCGTCGGCGTGGTACTTCAGGCGCACGGTCTGCGCCTTGATGGTGATGCCGCGCTCCTTCTCGATGTCCATGTTGTCGAGAACCTGGGCGCTCATCTCGCGCGCGGTCAGGCCGCCGGTCTCCTGGATCAGACGGTCGGAGAGGGTGCTCTTCCCATGGTCGATGTGGGCGACGATTGAAAAGTTGCGGATCTTGTCGAGAGGCGTCGAAGTCATGGCCGTGCGCATATCACATTTGGCCCGCTTCGCGAGGGCCTGAACATGTCCCGTCCGCGGCGACGCTTTGGGCATGCTTAACCGGTCGTTAAGTTTGGAGCCGCAAACCGGTCTCAATGGCTTGCAACAGTGTTGCAATGAAACTGATCCAGAGGGCCTGACATGGACCGTCGCAAGCTGATCCTCTCGGGCGCCGCCGTCGGTCTGAGCACCGTGGCGACCGAGGCCCTGGCCCGCCAAAGCCGCTACAGCGAACAACTGCCGCCGCCGCAGCCGATCGGTCCGGCGAGCCCCGCTCCAGCCGACCCGTACGCGTCCTCGTCGCCGCGGCCCGTCGCGGGGGACGCCTATGCCTCCCCGCCGCCGTCTCCGGCGCCGGCCTCGAACGGCAATACGCCGGCCTACGACACCGGCCGCGCCCAGACCTATTCTGCCGACGAGATGATCCGCGCCACGTCCGACTTCCTCGGCGTGACGGCCGAGAGCGCCGGCGCGGCGATCGAGAAGGTCTTCAAGGAAAAGGGCCAGCCCACCGCCTATATCGCCGGCGAGGAGGGTTCGGGCGCCTTCGTGGCCGGTCTGCGCTACGGCCGCGGCCTGCTCTACATGAAGGGGCGTCCGACCCTCGAGACCTTCTGGCAGGGGCCGACCATCGGCTGGGACTGGGGCGGCAACGCCAGCCGGGTCTTCACCCTCTGCTATAATCTCCAGTACCCCGACGCCATCTTCCGTCGTTTCCCCGGCGTGGAGGGCAGCGCCTATCTGATCGGCGGCCTGGGCGTGAACTACCAGAAGGCCGACGACATCACCCTGGCCCCGATCCGCGCCGGCGTCGGCCTGCGCCTGGGGGCCAATGTCGGCTACCTCGGCTACAGCCGCAAACGCCGCTGGATGCCGCTCTAGCGTTCTGATTTGACGCATGTTCCGACGACGAACCGGCATCCACGTCGTCGGAAAATGCTCTAGCCGTCGTACTCGATCGCGTAGCGGAAGCCGCGGGACTGGTTGGGGGCCAGCGTCACGCGCCAGGCGACCATGCCCTGGCGGATGTCGTGCTTCTGCGGCTCGGCGACGACCCTGAAGCTGGTCAGGTTCGGGTTCTGCCGCACCTCGACGGTCACCGGGATAGTCTTGGCGTTCGAGAGATCGACCTCGTAGGTCCGGCGCACGCGACCCTTCCTCAGCGTCTGTTCGGCGACCAGGCGCGGGCGGGCCAGGATGTCGACGGCCTGGCCGATGACCAGATCCAGCGGTTCGCCGACGGCGATGTCGCGCACGGCCTGCTCGCCGGCGAAGGTCGGGCGGCCGTCAATCGTCTCCATGGCCGAGAGCGCGCCGGAGGGCAGGGGCTTGCCCAGGCCGTTTCGTACCGTGTTGTCCAGGCGCAGGGTCACGGCCGGCGCGCGGAAACCTTCATCCTCACGACCGCTGTCCCACGGATTGATGGTCACGACGTAGAGCCGCTGGAAGGCGACGTCCTTCTGGTCGAGGAAGGTCACCTGCTTGGTCTGGCGCGGGTTCAGGGTGACCGGCGCGGGCAGGGTGTAGAGCTTGTAGTCGCCCAGGTTCGATTGCTCGGCCAGCGGGGCGCGCGCGCCGGTGACGGTCGGAACCGGCGGCGCGGCGGAGATGACCGGCGGAATGGGCAGGGGCGGCGGCCCAAAGTCCGCGCGCGCCTGGACCTGGACGCCCGCGTCACTCTCGATCCGGTGCGTGGTGTCCATCGGCCAGCAGTTGCGGCTGATCGACAGGGGCCGGCCCCTGTCGACGCGCACATACTGCCGCGACAACCGCCCGGCCACGGCCTGCGTTCTGGCGTCGGCGAACTGGCTGCCGCCGCTATTGACCAGGGTCAGCCAGCCGGTCAGGTCCAGCCGCTTGCCGTCCGGATGGATGCGCGCGACGTAGTCGGCTTGCCAGTTCACGCCCAGCGCCAAGTAAGACAGCGTCAGCTTCACGCGGGCGCGCGCGGGGACATCGACGATGGTCGACAGGCTGGGCTTGTCGGTCAGGCCGTCGGGAACCGCCGACAGCACCAGGCGCTCGGGCCCGCCGGAGCAGCCCAGGGCCTCGACGCCTTCGGCCGTCCGCACCATCAGGCCATTGGGACCTTGCAGCAGTGTTGCGGCGACCGCTTGTTGGCGGCCGGTCTTGCGGTTGGTGCGGACCACCTGGATCGGCTGGCCCAGCGACCGTTCGACCAGGGTCCCGGGGCTGAGCAGAGCGTAGTCGTAGTTGCGCTCGACAGCCTTGCCCGGCAGCCCCTCGACCGCCGCGCTCTGCGGGATCAGGCCCTCGGCCACGCCGTCGAAGCGGATCGTGTGGCGGCCGGCGGGCAGGTCGACGGTGCGCGTTTCGGTGACAAGGATCAGGCCCTTTTCAGCGGCCTGGGCGCGCTGCCAGGCGTTCAGCGCCTGGAACGGTCCGTCGCCGTCGCGATAGAGCGTGACGGCCACCGTCTCGGGCGCGCGGGAGGCGATGGTGTCTGCATGGGCTGGGAGCGCGGCGGCGAAAGCGAGCGCGCCCGCCAGGGCGCGCATCCTCACCACCCAGTCTCCACGGTGAAGGTCAGGGTCGTCTCGCCGTTGGCCGGGACCGGCACACTCCAGCCCAGGGTGCGGGCGTCGATGACGCGGCTCTTCAGGCTCTCGGCCTTGACCTCGCCATCGCGCCACAGGCCGCCCTGGCGCAGCTCGACGGTCACCGGCTGGTCCTTGGCGTTGCGCAGCAGGTACTTCATCTCGTAGCGGGTGCGGGTCTTGGAGACCCGCGTTTCGGCCACAAGGGTCGCCTGGCTGGAGACGTCGAACGCCTCGCCGGTCTTGATCGACAGCTCCGAGCCGGCCGGCGTGTGGCCGATGGCGTTCTCGCCGACGAACTTCGGATCGCCCGCCGCGTCGCGCATGTAGACCCGCATGACCCCGGCCGGCAGCTGGCTGCCCAGGCCGCCCAGCCTGCCGTTGCTGAACTGGATGGCGACCACGGCCTTGACCGGCTCGGCCTGGGTGGAGAACCAGCCTTCGCGCACCTCGTAGACCTTCCTGGCCGCGACGCCCTGGGCCGACAGGAAGCCGACCTGCTTGTTCTGGTTGGAGGCGATCGTGGTCCGCTCGGGCAGGGGGTAGACATAGTAGTCCGCGATCCGCGCGCCGGTCCCGTTCTCCGCGCCGGCGCGCACCACGCCGGGAACGCCGCCGGGGGTGACTCGACGGGGCTGGCGATAGGTGTTGGTCGAGGTCAGCTGGTTGACGTCGCCGGCCACCAACTGGGTCTTGGCGTTCTCGAACGGCGTGCCGGAGGTGTTGGACAGGGTGATCCAGCCTTGCAGGTCCAAGGCGTTCCTGGCCTCGTCGAACAGGGCGACATAGTCGGCCTTCCACGACAGGCCCGAGGTCAGGTAGCTCAGCTTGGCCTGGCGCGGGCCGGCGTTGGCGGCCTCGATGCTGACCGACAGGGTCGGGCGGGCGCGCAGGGTCTCGGGCACCTTGTCGAAGATCACCCGCGTGGGAACGCCGTCGTCGCGCAGCACCTCGATGCGGTCGCCAATCTTCAGCACAACGCCCTGGTTGGCGGCCAGCACGGTGGCGACCTCGGTGGTCTCCTTGCCGTCGCCGGGATTGGTGCGGACGATCTTCACCTGCTGGCCGACCGCCTTTTCCATCAGCTTGTCGGGAGTCAGCAGGTCGTAGTCGAAGTTCTGCTCCAGGATGCTGACGCCCGGGACCGAAAGGCTGACGGTCTCGGGACGGATCTGGGCCGAGACGTCCTTGAACTCCAGCTTCTGGCGGCCGGCCCTCAGGTCCAGCGGGCGGGCGTCCTCGACCAGCGCCAGGTCGGAGTTGTAGATGGTGATCGAGACTTCTCGCGCCTGAGCGCGGGCCGCGTCGAGAGGAACCAGCAGCAGGCCAGCCGAAGCCAGCAGAGCGCGACGATGCATCGACGTCCTCCCGTGTGTTTACAAAAGTAAAACAGCACGGGATTACGGCGGAGTCTAGGCTAGGTTGAGCTTAAACCTAACCGCCCCACACCTGCTTCAGGCGCGCATCCCGCCCGCAGCCCGCGCGGTAGAGGTTGTAGTCCAGCGCGTGCCGCTTGGCGTAGTCGCGGTGATATTCCTCGGCGGGATAGAAGACCTGCAGCGGCAGGATCTGGGCCTTCATCGTGCCGGACTTCAGGCGCTTGGCGGCTTCGGCCTGGGATTTTTCGGCGATAGGACGCTGGGCGGGGGTGACGAAGACGGCGGGGCGGTAGGACGGGCCGCGATCGCAGAACTGGCCGCCGTCGTCGGTCGGGTCGACCAGCTTCCAGTAGCGATACAGCAGGAAGCCGTAGTCCAGCTTGGCCGGGTCATAGGTGACGCGCACCGACTCGTAGTGGCCGCTGCGCTCGCTGGTGACGTCGCGATAGGTCGGGTTCTTGACGTGGCCGCCGGTGTAGCCGCTCTCGACCTTCAAGACGCCGGGGATGCCGCCCATGTCGTGCTCCATGCACCAGAAGCAGCCGCCGGCGAACACGGCGGTCTCGGTCTTAAGCGTCGCGGCGGCGGATGCGCCGACGCCGGTGAGGGCGAAGAGGGTGGCGAGGAGGGCGAGCAGGCGGCGCATCGAAGTCTCTCCAGAAGCGGACTTGATCCTAGATACGCAGGGAAGCGCCGAAAGGTTACGCCCGCCAGCCGAAACCGACGCCACGCACGCTGGGACAGGCCGCCAGGCGCGAGGCCAGCACCTCGGCCCGGGCGTCGCCCTGGTCGTCGATCTCGAGGCGAATGGCCATGTGCTGACCTTCGGGAGCGGCGGACAGGGCGCGCAGGCGGGTCTGCTGCACCGAGGCCACGCCCAGCACCCGCATCAGGGCGTCGGGCGTGTCGTCGGTGGTGACGAGGAAGAGGCGGCGTTTCTCTTCGTCCGGTTTGGGAGGGTCTACGAGGTCGCTCACGGTCGGAACCACTGGTGCTCTACCGAGGCCGAGTTGACGCCGGGCCAGGCGGCCAGGTCGCGGGCCAGCAGGCGGGCGGCCTGGTCGCCCAGATGGCGGACGCGCAGGCTGGCTTCGACGATCTGGCCAACCGGCTTCATCGTCAGGCCGCACAGCTCGGCGCCGCTGTCGCTCAGGCCCTGGCGGACGGCCTCAAGGGCGCTGGGCGCGTCCTGGGCGGCCAGCAGCAGTTGGTGGACGGTGACGCCTTCCTGGTCGCTATGGAAGGATGGTGGGGAGGGCAGGTAGCTCATTGGAGTTGGTCCTGTGCATGAGAGACTTGGAGGACCGAGGAACCGCGCAACAAAAAACCCCGCTCGTGGGAGCGGGGCTTTTGGAGATCTTGCGATCCTTCGGCTGTGTGGAGGGTAGGTTTCCTACCGCTTGCGCCGATTTTGCCCCGTTCGAATTCGCACGGTTTTAATCTGGTTGTTAATCATGCTCCACATCGCCACGCACGACATCGCACCCACGGCGGCGAGGCCGGTGGTCACGAAGGCGGCGAAGGCGAAGGTCGATTGCATGTGGAAGCTATGAGTCCAGTTAGCGCTTGTTACAGGTAGCGTGACGTTGGCCATCGCGCAAGGTCTTGCCTGCGAGATGGGCGATCGGTCGCGGGAGGGGCGCGTTTTGCCCTGTTCGAGGCGACGTGCCCGGAAACTCAGCACAGGCCCCCACCTGACCTGCTGGCGCAGGTCTGTCCGCCCCCAAGCGGGGCGGAGAAGGGCAGGGCGCATCTCCTCCTCCCATTGGGGAGGGGGACCGCCGAACGGCGGTGGAGGGGGCCAGCGCCAAGCCGGCCCCCAAAGCACTACGACCGCAGCTTGCCGCCGGCCTTCTCGGCCGCCGTCACGATCTTGGCCGACAGGGCCTCGATCTCGACTTCGGTCAGGGTCGCTTCACGCGGTTGCACGACGATCTCGATCGCGATCGACTTGAAGCCCTCCGGCACGCCGGGGCCTTCATAGACGTCGAACACGCGCGCGGCGGTGATCAGCGCCTTGTCGGCGCCGGCCGCGGCCTTGACCAGATCGCCCGCCGCCTTGGTCTTCTCGACCAGGAAGGCGAAGTCGCGGGTCAACGGCATCAGGGCCGAGGGCGAGAAGGCCGGGCGGGACTTGATCGACTTCTTCTTGGGTTCGGGGATCGCTTCCAGGGTGATCTCGAAGCCGTAGACCGGGCCGGCGACGTCCAGAGCCTTCAGCATCGCCGGGTGGATCTCGCCGAACTCGGCCATTACCGCCTTGGGACCCAGCTGCAGGCGCGCCGAGCGGCCGGGGTGCCACCAGGACGAGGCCGAGCCCTGCGCCGTCTGCAGCGAGGCCACCGGCGCGCCCAGCTCTTCCAGCAGGGCCAGCAGGTCGGCCTTCACCGTGAACACGTCGTCTTGCGCCGCCTTGTCCCAGCCGCGCGGAGCCTTGGGGACCAGGATGGCCGAGATCACGGTGCGCTGGTCGTTGGGGCGCTCGCCGTGGAAGGTCGGGCCGATCTCGAACAGGGCCGCGTCGGGGAAGCCCTGGCGCGCGTTGCGGCCGGCCGCGTCGATCAGGTTGGGCAGCAGCGACGGACGCATGCAGTCCAGTTCCGAGGCGATCGGATTGGCCAGCAGCATCTCCGGCTGGCCGCCGCCGAACAGCCGCGCGGTCTCGTGGCTGGTGAAGCTGAAGGTCACGGCTTCCGAATAGCCGGCCGCCGCCAGGGCGCGACGGGCGGTGCGGGCGCGGGCCTGCTTGGCGGTCAGGATGCCGCCGACGGCGCGCGGAACTTCCGGCAGCGGCGTCGAGGGCAGGGCGCCGTAGCCGGCGATGCGGGCGACTTCTTCCACCAGATCGGCCTTGCCCTCCACGTCGCGGCGGAAGGTGGGCGGGGTCACGCAGACCACGCTTTCGGCGTGCATCGCGAACTCGGTCGTCGAGACGTCCTTGGGCGCTTCGATCTTGAAACCGAGGTCGGCCAGGATCTTCAGGCTACGCTCGGGCTCGATCTCAAGGCCCGACAGCTGGCCGACATAGGCCGGGTCGAACAGTACGGGCTTGGGCGCGGCCGGGGCCTCGCCGACCAGCAGCACTTCCGACGGCTCGCCGCCGCACAGCTCCAGGATCAGCTTGGTGGCCAGCTCGATGCCCGGGACCAGAGAGCCGGTGTCGACCGTGCGGGCGAAGCGGTACTGGGCGTCGCTGGCGATGCCGGTGGCGCGGCCGGTCTGGGCCGTGCGGATCGGGTCGAACCAGGCGCTCTCGACGAAGACGTCCGTGGTCTCTTCCGAGCAGCCGGTGCTCTCGCCGCCCATGACGCCGCCCAGACCGATCGGGCGCTCGCCGGACGCATCGGCGATCACCGACATCTCGGGCGTCAGCTCGTAGGTCTTGCCGTCCAGGGCGATCAGGTGCTCGTCGCCGTGGACGCCATGGCGGCCCAGGCGCGTCGAGATCTCGGTCCCCGACAGCTTGTGCGCGTCATAGACGTGCAGCGGGCGGGCGCGGTCGTAGGTGATCAGGTTGGTGACGTCCACGAGGGCGTTGATCGGACGCAGCCCGATGGCGGTCAGGCGATCCTGCAGCCACTTGGGCGAGGGGCCGTTCTTGACGCCGCGGATGTAACGGCCGGCGAAGACCGGGCAGGCCTCGCCGTCGACCTTGACGGTGATCGGCGACGGGAAGGTCCCGGGGATCGACGCGATCGACACGTCCTTCAGCTTGCCCACGCCGGCGGCGGCGAGATCGCGGGCGATGCCCACGACGCCCAGCCAGTCGGGACGGTTTGGGGTCACTTCGAAGTCGATGACGGCTTCCAGGCCCAGGGCGTCGACGGCCGGCGTGCCGACAGGCAAGGCGTCGGGCAGCTCCATGATGCCGGCGCTCTCGGTGGCGTATTCCAGCTCGGCGGCCGAGCAGAGCATGCCGTTGGAGATGACGCCGCGCACCGGCTTCTCGACCAGGGTCACGTCCAGGCCGGGCACATAGGCGCCGATCGGGGCGTAGATCGTGGTCAGACCCGCGCGGGCGTTCGGCGCGCCGCAGACGATCTCCTTGCGGCCGTCGACGGTGTCGACCTGGCAGACCTGCAGGCGATCGGCGTTGGGGTGGCGCGCGGCCTCGACGATCTTGCAGACCGTGAAGGGCTTCAGCTTGGTCGCCGGGTCGATGACGTGCTCGACCTCGAGCCCGGCCATGGTCATGGCCGCGACGATCTCGGGGACGGTGGCGGTGGTCTCAAGGTGATCCTTGAGCCAGGAGAGGGTGAATTTCATTTTCGGTCTCCAAGCCCCTCCCCCTTGCGGGGAGGGGTTGGGGTGGGGGTGCGTGCTCGGAGATGGCGGTGTTTCACCCCCACCCCCGGCCCCTCCCCGCAAGGGGGAGGGGAGGGTTCAGGTCTAGCTCAATCCCGACGCCGGGTTCGGCGCGGCGAACGCGCTAAAGCCGTAGTGCGCCAGCCAGCGGACGTCGGACGACCACATGTCGCGCAGGTCCGGCATGCCGTACTTCAGCATCCCAAGACGGTCGACGCCCATGCCGAAGGCGAAGCCCTGGTACTCGTCCGGATCGATGCCGCACGCGCGCAGCACGTTCGGGTGAACCATGCCGCAGCCCAGGATCTCGAGCCACGACGTGCCCTGGCCGATCTTGATCTCGCCGCCCGAGCGGTCGCACTGCACGTCCATCTCGGCCGACGGCTCGGTGAACGGGAAGTGGTGCGGCCGGAACTGGGTCGTGACCGCGTCGGTCTCGAAGAACCGCGCCAGGAAGGTCTCCAGGGTCCACTTCAGGTGGCCCATGTGGATGCCCTTGTCGATCACCAGGCCCTCGACCTGGTGGAACACCGGCGTGTGGGTGGCGTCGTTGTCCACGCGATAGGTGCGGCCCGGCGCGATGATGCGGATCGGAGGTTTCTGCGACACCATGGTCCGCACCTGCACGGGGCTGGTGTGGGTGCGCAGCAGCATACGTTCGCCGTCTTCCTTCGTATTGAAGAAGAAGGTGTCGTGCATCTCGCGGGCCGGGTGCTTCGGCGGGAAGTTCAGGGCCGTGAAATTGTGGAAGTCGTCCTCGATGTCCGGACCTTCGGCGACCGCGAAGCCCATCTCGGCGAAGATCGAGATCATCTCGTCCATGGTCTGCATGGTCGGGTGGACGCTGCCCTTGCGGCGGTAGGGCGCCGGCAGGGTGAGGTCCAGGGTCTCGCTGGCCAGGCGCGCGTCGAGTTCGGCGGCCTCGAGGGCGGCCTTCTTTTCGGCGACGGCGGCGGCGACGGCGTCGCGCAGGGCGTTGATCGCGGCGCCTTGCGTCTTGCGCTCCTCGGGGTTCATCGCCCCCAGGGTTTTCAGCAGGCCGGAGATCGAGCCGGTCTTGCCGAGGGCGGCGACGCGCACCGCATCGAGAGCGGCGAGGTCCGTCGCGCCGGCCACCTGGGCCAGGACGTCGGATTCGAGGGTGTTGAGATCGGTCATGACGGGCATCCGTCTAGAGCATTCGGGCGGGGCGGAGTAGGGGAGCGCGCAGCAAAAAGCCCTCCGGTTCGCACCGGAGGGCTTTTCTAGATCGCAATCGGGACGGACCCGAGAAAGACCTTAGGCGGCCAGGGCGGTGCGGACCTTGTCAGCAATAGCCTTGAACGCAGCCGGGTCGTTGCCCGCGATGTCGGCGAGGACCTTACGGTCGATCACCACACCCGCCACGTCCAGGCCGTGGATAAACTGCGAGTAGGTGAAGCCCTCGATGCGGGCGCCGGCGTTGATGCGTTGGATCCACAGCGAGCGGAAGGCGCGCTTGCGCACCTTGCGGTCGCGGTACGCGTATTGACCGGCCTTATCGACGGCGGCCTTGGCGGTGCGGATGGTGTTCTTGCGGCGGCCGTAGAAGCCCTTCGCCTGTTCAAGAACCTTCTTGTGCTTGGCGTGGGCGGTGACGCCACGTTTGACGCGAGCCATGTGTCAGCGCTCCTCTTAAAGGCCGTAGGGCAGGTACGAACGGATGGTCTTGGCGTCAGCCTCGCTCATCACCTTCGTTCCGCGGTTTTGGCGGATGTACTTGCCGTTGTGGCCGATCAGACGGTGGCGCTTGCCGGCGACGCCGGCTTTCAGCTTACCCGTGGCCGTGATCTTGAAGCGCTTCTTAGCGCCCGACTTCGTCTTCAACTTAGGCATTTCGCGTCGGAGCTTTCGCCCCGTCCTCTGGGATAGCAAGACGAACCGCCATGGCATGCCAATTGGCCAGGCGGTTCCGGAAAGGGGGCGTTACTAAGGGAAAGACTCGCCGAAGGCAAGCGCTTAGGCCTCAGGCCGCCGCTTTCGCGCGGTGGACGATCGTCACGGCGAGGAAGATAGCCGGAACCATCAGGGCCGCGCCGAACCAGTAGGGGCCGCCGATGGCGAGGCCGAACAGCGGACCGGCCAGCAGCGGACCGCCGATGCGGGCCAGCGAGCCGGCGGCCATGTTCAGACCCAGCATCTGGCCCTGGCGGTCCGGCGGGCTGGCGCGGGAGATCAGGGCCGCCACGCAGGGGAAGACCAGCGACTGGCCAAAAGCGGTGCAGCCGACGGCGACGATGGCCAGGACGGGATGGGTCACGAACGGCGAGACGAACAGGCTGGCGCAGATGATGACGAGGCCCACGGTCAGCACGCTGCCTTCGCCAAAGCGACGGGCCAGGCGTCCGGTCAGCAGGCCCTGGCCCAGCGAGGCGATGACGCCGATGACCGCGAAACACAGGCCGACCTCGCGCGGACCCCAGTCGAAGCGGGCGTTGGCCCACAGGCCGAAGATCGATTCCATGCCCGCGAAGGCGCCGGTCGAGACCAGGGTGACCAGCAGCACGCGCGACAGGATCGGGTGGGCCGAGGCCGCGCTCAAGGCCTCGCGCCGGCCGGGCTGCTTGACGCCCGGAGCGGAGGGCGCGCGGCTCTCGGCCACGAACAGCAGGACGCCGACCGTCGCCAGCGCCGCCATGCCGGCGGCCACGAACAGCGGGATCTGAAAGCCTAGCCTGCCGGCGCTGGGATGGGCCAGCAGGCCGCCCAGCGACGGGCCGATCACGAAGCCGGCCCCGAAGGCCGAGCCCAGCAGGCCCATGCGCCCGGCGCGCTTCTCGGGCGGCGTGACGTCGGCCATGTAGCCCTGGATGGTCGAGATGTTGCCGCTGCCAAAACCGCCGACCAGGCGGATGGCCATGGCGATCCAGATGTTCGGCGCGAAGGCCAGGGCCAGGTAGGCGATGGCGTTGGCGATGATGGTGACGATCAGCACCGGCCGCCGGCCGATGCGGTCGGACATCCGCCCCCAGAACGGCTCGCCGAAGAACTGGCCCAGGCTGTAGGCGGCGAACATGGTCGTCACCTGCCACGGGGCGGCGTGCATCGCCTTGGCGTAGAAGGGCAGCAGCGGAATGACCACGCCGAAGCCCACCAGGTTGATGAAGACAACCAGGAGCAGGACGGCCAGGGCGCGGGGACTATGGGCGGGTTCGGACATAGGGACGCGCGGTTTACGCCCGAACCTCGGCCTTGTCAGTCGGGCGGGTTGTTCTTTTCGACGAAGGCGACGGCCTCGGTCAGCATCTTCACGCGCGCCTCGCCGCGCGAGAACCAGTGGTCCTCGCCCTCCAGAGGCACCAGCGTGACCGGCTTGCCCGCCTTCTTCAGCGCGTCGGCCATGGCCTGACTCTGCTCGAAGCGCACGATGGTGTCGTCCGTACCGTGGATCAGCAGCACTGGGACATCCACGCGGTCAGCCAGCTTGACCGGCGAAATGGCGTCGAGGTCGGTTTTCTTGTCCGATCCCATGAAACGCAGCCAGTAGCGCGGAGAGGTCGAGCTGCGGGCGCCATGATCATCGAGGTTCGTCGACAGCATGCGGCCTGGATTGACCGGGCCGGCGCCCGACTTCGGGCACGGGGTTCCCAACCCGGTCCACATGCAGACCTCCTTGGGCGAGATGACCTCCTTGCGAACTAGGTTGAGGTCCGACGGGCCGTTGACCGAGACCGCACAGCGATAGACGCCCTTGTCCAGGGTGGGGCCCGCCAGGGCCGAGTAGCCGCCGTAGGAGGCGCCCATAATGCAGACGCGTTTGGGATCGATGACGCCTTGGCGCGCCAGGTCGCGGACGCCGTCCGAAAGGTCGGTCTGCATCTTGCGGCCCCACTCGCCGTAACCGGCCTTCACGAAGTCCTTTCCAAAGCCCGCCGAGCCCCGGAAGTTGGCCTGCAGCACGGCGTAGCCGCGCGAGGCCAGGGCCTGGCTCCACCAGTCGAAACCCGGCGCGTCGCGGCCTTCGGGGCCACCGTGCGCGAGGACGATCAGGGGCAGGTTCGTAGGCGGGCGTTCACGCGGCAGGGTGAGGTAGCCGCTGATCTCCAGGCCGTCGGCGGCCTTGTACTTGATCGAGCGCACCGGCGAGATCGCCTCGGGTTTGACATCCTCGTACACCCGGCTCTGGAACCAGCCTTTCCCGGTCCGCAGATCGATCAGGTAGTAGGCCGGGCCTTCGGTGGGCGTATCCACCTGCACGATCACGCGACTCCAGTCCCTGGACCACGACTTGAGGCTGACGCGCGCATCCTTGAACGGCTTGATGGCGGCGTACCAGGCGCTCTGCACGGCCGGATTGAAGAAGGTGTAGCGCAGCGCGTCGCCGTCCAGGGTGTAGCCGCCGAGCAGGCGGGCGCTGTACGGATCGTGGATCAGGCCGTCGAAATCAAGATCGTCCGGCAACGCCTCGCGCCCGCCGCCTCTGCTGTATTCGCGCAGGACGTCGTCGTCGCCGCGCCGCCAGACCAGCACCGACCTGCCGTCGCGGCCGAGGCCGGAGATCCCATACGTGCCGGCTGGCGAGTCGGCTTCGTCGACTTTCTTCCAGTTGCCGCCGGCCTTGATCAGCAGAGCGCCTCGGCCGCTCTTGATGTCGTAGGTGGATTGGGCGACCGACTTTCCATCGACGTCGACCAGCCAGCCGTCCGTGCTGTAGCGTGGCGTGTTCTCGGCTTGGCGCTGCGTCCCCGTCCGCAGGTTCACGGCGAACAGGGTGTCGGCTGCGGTTCCGCGCAGGTATTGGACCCCTTCCAGGAACACCACCGGGTCGCCCTTGATCATGCGCACCTGAGGCGGACCGACGATGACGTTGAAGGTCTGCTCCACGCCGATCTTGGTGCTGGTCTTCTTCGAGCCGTCCAGCAGCGGCCGGAGTATGTTGGTGGTGATGTTGAAGTCGCTGGCCATGAAATATTCGCGGGGCGGGCCCGCCAGGCTCATGCCCTGGGAGGCCTGCGAGACGACCAGCACGACGTGTTCTTCGCCCGCCCACATGACGCTGCGCAGCTTGTTGGCCTTCAGCGCGACGCCGGCGATGCCGCCGCCTTCGGTCTTGCGCACCGTCAGGTAGCGTTGCTCACCGTCAGTGGTGACCACCGCCAGCTTCGTGCCGTCCGGCGAGATGACCACCTCTTCGATCTTGGGAAGGGCGCCGTAGAGGGCGAGGTCGGGCTTGTCCGCCGCGACGGCGGGGGCCGCCAGGCTCAGAACGGCGGCTACGCTCGCCGCCACGATGATCCTCAGCATCACAAACTCCTCGGCCCATGAACTCGAGTGAAGAGTGCCGCGAAATGGCTAGATCTGTAAATCTTAAGTTGATCTCGCCGGCCGCGAGGTGAGCGCCTTGTCCGTGGGGATCAGTCGGGCGGGTTGTTCTTTTCGACGAAGGCGACGGTCTCGGTCAGCATCCTCAGGCGCGTGGCGCCGCGCGACAGCCAGTGGTCCTCGCCGTCCAGGGTGATGAAACTGACCGGCTTGCCGGCCTTCTTCAGGGCGGCGGCCATGGCCTGGCTCTGGTCGTAGCGCACCACGGTGTCGTCCTTGCCATGGATCAGCAGGACGGGGATGTCGACCTTGGCGGCCTGCTGGGCGGGAGAGATGGCGGCCAGGTCGGGATCCCTTATCCCGTCGGCCCCCATGAACCGTAGCCAGTAGCGCTGGGAGGGGCCCGTTTCGCCGTTGTTGGCGTCGCGAACGGACAGCAGCATCTTCCTCAGGTCCGACGGCCCGGCCACCGAGACAGCGCAGCGATAGACGCCGCGATCCAGCGTCGCCCCGGCCAGGGCCGCGTAGCCGCCGTAGCTGGCGCCGACGATGCAGACGCGTTTAGGATCCACGACGCCCCGTTTCGTCAGGTCGCGGACGCCATCGGACAGGTCCGTCTGCATCTTCTTGCCCCACTCGCCAAAGCCCGCCTTGACGAAGTCCCAGCCAAAGCCTTCGGAGCCTCGGAAATTGGGCTGAAGCACGGCATAGCCGCGTGAGGCCAGGGCCTGGCTCCACCAGTCGAAACCGGGTGTGTCGCGGCCCTCCGGGCCGCCGTGCGGCAGCACGATCAGCGGCAGGTTCTTCGGATCGCGACCCTTGGGCAGGGTCAGATAGCCGGTAATCTCCAGGCCGTCGGCGGCCTTGTACTTGATCGCGCGGACCGGCGAGATCGCCGCAGGGGTAAGGCTCTCGTAGACGTCGCCCAGCCAAACGGCCCGCTTGGCGTTGAGATCGACCAGGGCATAGGCCTGCCCGGCCTCGGGCGAGTCGACCAGCACCACCACGTGCTTGCGGTCCTTTGACCAGGAGGCGAGCGAGACGCGGTCGCCCTTGAAGGCCTTGATCACCGCGTTCCAAGCCTTCTGGCTGGTCTCGTCGAAGAAGGTGTAGGTCAGGTCATCGCCCTTGAGCGTGACGCCGCCCAGCAGGGCCAGGGTGGCTGGATCGTGGATCAGGCTGCTGAGGTCGAGGTCGTTGGGCAGGTCGACATGCTTGTCGCCGCCGTATTCGCGCAGGAAGTCCTTGTTCTTGTCGTCGGTCCGCCAGACCAGCACCGATTTGCCGTCGCGGCCGAAGCCGGCGATGCCGTACGAGCCCATCGGCGTGTCGGCCTCGTCGACCGTGCGCCAGGCGTTGTTCAACTTCATGCGCAGCGACCAGTGGCCGCGCTTGCTGTCGTACAGGGTTTGGGCCACCGGCTCGCCCTGCGTGTCGACCAGCCAGCCGTCGGTGTCGATGCGCGCGCCTCGATCCAGCGCCCGTGTCACGTTTGTGCGCAGGTTGACGCGGTACAGCATGTCCACGCCCTGATTGTCGATGAACTGGATGCCCTCCAGGAAAACGAACGGC
Organism: Caulobacter sp. GW821-FHT05F04; assembly: GCF_059419665.1. NCBI lineage: Bacteria > Pseudomonadati > Pseudomonadota > Alphaproteobacteria > Caulobacterales > Caulobacteraceae > Caulobacter > Caulobacter sp. GW821-FHT05F04. The sequence continues at coordinate 463,033 of NZ_JBWKSF010000001.1, read as the reverse complement.
TCGTTGTCGATGATGCGCGGCATCGGCGGACCGATGATCACGTTCATGGCCGACGGCTGGTTGCGCAGCAGAGGTGTCTGCTTCTTGGTCTTCAGATTGAAGTCCGTGGCCATGTAGTACTCACGCGCCGGACCCGAGAGGCCCATCACGTCGGCGGTCTGGGAGGCCACCATCAGCAGATGGTCCTCACCGACCCAGGTGACCCCGCGCAACTTGGTGGGGCCGGCATTGATGCCGGCGAGGATACCGCCGCCGACCTGGCGGACGACCAGGGAGCGCTGCTCGCCATTGGTCAGGATAACCGCCAGCTTCGTGCCGTCGGGCGAGATTTCGACCCCTTCGATGGTCGGTAGTTGGCCGTAGACAGCAAGACCGGGTTTGTCGGCGGCGTGCGCCGGACCCGACAGCAGAACGAAACAGGCCGCACCGGCGGCCAGGATGGACTTCAACACGCGACAACTCCCCCAACTGAGCCAAACTCTACCAGAGGCTGCGGGTGTGTCGAGGCGCGCGAAGAGCGACAAGCGCCCAAAACAAAACGCCCCGGCCGCAGTGGCCGGGGCGCTTCGATGTCTACCCGTGATCGGATCCTAGCGCGGGGCCAGGATCATGATCATCTGACGGCCTTCCATGCGCGGCTCGTACTCGACCTTGGCGACTTCGTCGAAGTCGGCCTTGACCTTGTGGAGCAGCTTCATGCCCAGCTCGGGGTGCGCCATTTCACGACCGCGGAAGCGCAGGGTGACCTTCACCTTGTCGCCTTCCTCGAAGAAACGGGTCATGGCCTTGGCCTTGACCTCGTAATCGTGGATGTCGATGTTCGGCCGGAGCTTGATCTCCTTGAGCTCGACCACCTTCTGCCGCTTGCGCGCCTCGTTCTTCTTCTTCTGCTCCTGGAACTTGAACTTGCCGTAGTCCAGGATCTTGCAGACGGGCGGATTGGCGTTCGGAACGATTTCCACCAGGTCCAGGCCAGCTTCCTCGGCCGCTTCCATAGCGGACGCGGTCGGCATCTCGCCTTGCTTCTCGCCGTTTTGGTCGATCAGCAGGACGCGGGGGACGCGGATGTCTTCGTTGATACGCGGTCCGTCTTTAACGGGCGGCGTTTGCATAGGACGGCGAATAGGGGCGGCTCCGGGACTGTTGATGTGAAGCGTGAGTAGTAAGGGTATAGCTGAACGCGCGCGCACCGCGCTGGGCGCGCCGCGAGAAAGTGATATATGACGCGCCGGCCGCGCTCTATCAAGCGAAGGCGGTCAAAGAGACGTCGGGCGGGTCCAGTTTTTTCTGATCCCAGCGTGCGCAGGGGTGGAAACGGCGAGACGGGGACGTGTTTTCCCTCTTCAAGACGCCCGCCCGAGCTCCATGAATCAGCATCGTCACACCGCCTTGGAGGACGTCCACGCCCTCCTGATCGGCTCCAGCTTCATCGCCGTGGGCCTGACCCTGCTCAAGGCCGCGGGCCTCGTGACGGGCGGCGTGGCCGGGGTGGCGCTGATCCTCTCGTATCTGGGCGGCTGGCCGGTGGGGACGGTGTTCTTCCTGCTGAACCTGCCGTTCTACGTCCTGGCTCAACGGACCATGGGCTGGGTCTTCACCTTCAAGACCTTGGCGACGAACCTGCTGCTGGCTGGCCTGGCTTTCGCCATGCCGTACTGGCTGAAGGTCAGCTACATCGATCCGATCTTCTCGGCCGTGTTCGGCGGCACGATCATCGGCATGGGCATCCTGGCCCTGGCCCGTCACCGCTCCAGCGTCGGCGGGATCGGGGTGCTGGCGCTCTATCTGCACGAGCGCCGGGGCGTCAGCGCCGGCAAGGTCCAGTTGGCCGCCGATTGCCTGGTCGTCCTGGCGGCCTTCTTCACGATCCCGTTCGACAAGCTGTTGCTGTCGATCGCCAGCGCCGTGGCGCTGAGCGCGGTGATCATCGCCAACCACAAGCCGGGCCGGTACGCGGGGTACTGACCCGCGAATCAGTGGGGCAGCAGCGCCATCGCCGCGCTGGCCACGGTGCTGACCGGCAGGGCCTTCAGGTCGGGCGAGCGGATCACCGCCACGTGGCCCCGCGGGCCGCACAGCTCGGGATCCGAGGCGTCGGAAAACAGGGCGATGGTCGGGGCGCCGGCGGCGGCCAGCAGGTGGGTCGGACCCGTGTCGTTGCCGACGGCCAGGGCGGCCTTGGCTCCCAGCACGGCCAACTGAGCGAAGTCGGTGCGGCCGGTCAGATCGCGGGCCCCGCCGACGGCCTTCTGGATGTGGCGGGCCATGGCGCTTTCCTGCGGGCCACCGATGATGACAATGTCCAGGCCCCGCGCCTTCAGCAGCGAACCCAGTTGGGCGTAGTTCTCGACCGGCCAGCGTTTCTCCGGCCGGTGGGCGGAGCCGCCCGGCACGAACAGGACGTAGGGGCGCGGCGCCGCGGCGCCGGCGACAGGGCGCGGCTCCTTTTGCTTGCGCAGGATCCACGACAGGTCCGGCGGCGGGGCGCTGCCCGGGGCGGTTGGGGCGTCGGGCCAGATGCCGGCGGCGCGAAGTTGGTCGGCCTGGCGCTCCAGGGTGTGCATGCGCAGCCGCGCCGACCCCTTCTGCGGCAGCGACGCGCTGAAGGCGACGCCGCTCCATTGCGGCGGGAAGGGACGCAGCAGCTGGAAGTACCAGTTGGTGCGGCTGTTGGTCTGCAGGTCGTAGATCCGGTCGTAGCGCGCCTTGCGGATACGACCGATCATGGCCAGGGTCTCGCCCAGGTCGCTGGGCCGGCCATCGGTGTCGACGGTGTTGAAGTATGGGCTGAGCTTGGCCAGGGCTTCGTAAGGCGGCGTGGTCAGGAGCGTGATCTTGGCCTTGGGGTGGGCCTCGCGGATCTTCTTCATCGCCGCGAGCGACAGGACGAAGTCGCCCAGGGCTCCCAGCTTGATCACCAGAACCTTCTTGATCTCCTTGCTCAAGACGAACGCTCCGAACTCAATATGCGTGCATAGACCTTGAGGGTCGCTTCGCACATAGCGTCCACCGAATACAACCGCCGCGCACGAAGACGTGCGGCCTGGCCCAGGGCCTGTCGTCCGGCCGCGCCGATCTCGCAGGCTTCGAGCAGGGCGTCGGCCCAGGCCTCGGCGTCGCCGGGCGCGACGAGCCAGCCGGTCTCGCCGGGGATGATGGTCTCGCGCGTCGCTCCGTGGTCCGAGGCCATGGCCGGGCGGCCCATGACTTGCGGCTCGACCGCGGTGCGGCCGAAGGCTTCCGGCTCCAGCGACGGGGCGATGGCGATGTCGGCCAGCAGGTAGGCGGCCGGCATGTCGTCGCAGTGTCCGACCAGCTTGACCGCGGCCTGCAGTCCGGCGGCGGCGATGGCGGCCTCAAGCTCGGCGCGATAGCCCTTGCGGCCCTGGTCGTCGCCGGCCAGCAGCAGCAGCACCCGATCCTCGCCGCGCGCCTTCAGCAGGGTCATGGCCTCGATCATCAGGGCCTGGCCCTTCCAGCGGGTCAGGCGACCGGCCAGCAGCACCTTCAGCCGGCGCTCGCCATCGGCCACGTCCCAGGCCTTGCGCAGGGCCGCGATGCGGTCGGCGCCGACCACGCCCGGCTCGAAGCGGGTGAGGTCGACGCCGCGCGGGATGGCCACGACCTTCTCGGGCGCGATGTTGTGTTCTCGAATGATGTGGTCGCGCGTGTACTCGGAATTGGCGATGACCAGGTCGCCCTTGGTCATGACCGCGTTGTACCAGCGTTTCAGATTGGACCTGGCGTTGTAGACGCCATGATAGGTGGCCACGAACGGGACCTTGGTCGCGTGGGCGGCCCATAGGGCGCTGAAGGCCGGAGCGCGCGAGCGGGCGTGGACCAGACTGACTTTCTCGCGCCGGATCAGGTCGATCAGCCGCGCGGCGTTGCCCAGCATGATCAGCGGGTTCTTCGACTGGGCGGGCATCTGGGCCAGACGGCCGCCATCGGCCTCCAGGCGCGAGGCCATGCGCCCGCCCTTCGTCGCGACCAGGGCCTTGCCGCCTTGCGCCACGACGGCGTGGGCGACATCAATCGTCGTCTGCTCGGCCCCGCCTGTTTCCAGCTCAGGCGTGACTTGCAGCAGGGTGAAGCCGGCGGGTAGGTCGGGCACGCGACTCTCGATGAAACGAACGCGTTTAGTTAACGAAAGGATCAAGGCGACGCCATGACCGAATCCCCAGGCGCTGTGACGCGCGAAGACGGTTCGAAGATCGCTTTCCGCCGTATCGAGGGCGAAGGCCCCACGGTCGTCTGGCTGGGCGGCTTCCATAGTGACATGAGCGGGACCAAGGCCGAGGTCCTGGCCGAGCAGGCCAAGGCGACGGGCGGGTCCTATATCCGCTTCGACTATTTCGGCCACGGCCATTCCGACGGCGCGTTCAAGGACGGCACGATCAGCCGCTGGCGCGAGGACGCCCTGGCGGTGATCGACCAGTTGACCGACGGGCCGCTGGTGCTGGTCGGCTCGTCCATGGGCGGCTGGCTGTCGTGCCTGGCCGCCATCGCCCGGCCTGATCGGGTGAAGGCCATGGTGCTGATCGCGCCCGCGCCGGACTTCACCGAGAAGCTGATGGAGCCCGAGCTGTCGGCCGAGGCCAAGGCGGCCATCGCCCGCGACGGCTTCTGGATCCGGCCGTCCGAGTACGACGACGGCGGTTACGCCATTACCCGCGAACTTCTGGAAGATGGGGCGCGGTGGTCGATTCTGCCGGGACCGGTCCCGATCGACGTCCCCGTGCGGGTGCTGCAGGGCGGCGCCGACCCGGACGTGCCTTGGACCCACGCCCTGGAGCTGGCCAACGCTCTCAACAGCCAGGACGTCGTCTTCAGTCTGATCAAGGACGGCGATCACCGGCTCTCGCGTCCTCAGGATCTGCAACGCATCGTCGCCGCTGTCGCCGAAGCCAAGGGCTTGGCCGAACCGGAAGAGGGCGATCTCGTCTCTCGCCGCTTGGCGCGGGCCGCGCGGCTGCGCAACGCGGCGGGTCTGGATGCGGTGGGGATCGCTCCGAGGCCGCCGGCTATCGACGACGAGTAGGTCTCTAACCGCCCGCCTTCAGGATCGCCGCCAGGCCCTCGCGGTAGGTCGGATAGGCCGGCCGCCAGCCCAGCTCCGCCTTGGCCAGAGCGTTCGAGACGCGCTTGTTCTCGGCATAGAAGCGGCGGGTGGCGGGGGACATGCCCAGTGCGTTGAACGGCAGGTCCGGCGGGACCGGGACGCCCAACAGCTTGGCGGCATGCTCCATGACGTCCTGCGGCGGGGCCGGCGCGTCGTCGACCAGGTTGTAGACGCCGCCCGCCCTAGGTCGGTCGAGCGAGGCCAGCAGGCCCGAGACGATGTCGTCGAGATGGATGCGGCTGAACACCTGGCCCGGCTTGACGATGCGACGGCCTTCGCCGGCGCGCAGGCGATCCAGGGCGCTTCTGCCCGGGCCATAGATGCCGGGCAGGCGGAAGGCGGTTACGGTCAGGCCCATGCCGCGTCCGACCTGGCGCCAGTCGCGTTCGGCCCCGACCCGGCGGGCGCCCTCGACCGACTGGGCCTTCAGCGGCGTGGTCTCGAACACCCAGCGGCCGTCGTAGTCGCCATAGACGCCGGTCGTTGACAGATAGCCGATCCAGTCGGGGAAGGCCTGAGCCTGGGCGAGCGCGGGAACCAGCGATTCAAGGGCCGGACAGCCGTCGGGGCCGGGCGGGGCGGTGACGAGCACGGCGCTCACCCCCAGGAGCGCGGCGGCGATGGCCTCGCGGTCGTCCGGATGGGCGGGCGTGATCGCCTGGGCGCGCAGCCTGTCGGCCTGGTCCGCGTCCCGGGCCGTGGCGGCGATCTCCCACCCTCGGGCTCGCAAGGCGCGCGAAAAGGCCGCGCCGACATAGCCCATACCGAACACAAACAGACGCAACGCCTAGAACTCCGCCCCTGGAAAAACCCAGCCTAAACCCGTCCGGATCAAGCCTCCGAAAAAAGGCTGTCGGCAACCCCTCAAAGGGCGCTTGCCAAGCGCGAAGGCCTCTGCCATAAGCCGCCTCCTCGTCGCGGGGCGCTCTTTTGAGCCTCGCCGATGC